>NZ_JBWGIF010000038.1:0-1481 GCF_056312565.1 Pseudomonas sp. JE3303 | reverse complement strand
AACTTCATGAGTTTCCTGCGCAATGGCGTTGATCCGCGCACGGGACAATATACCGTGGCCATCGACTTGCCCGAACTCCAGGCCAATGACCTGCAAGGCCCTGCGTTCAAGCTGGCGCTGAACTACAACCCGCTCAATACACTGGACTCAGGCTTTGGCCTGGGCTGGAACCTGCAACTGTCGCAATACACCCCGCACAACCAGGTGCTTTCCCTGAGCACCGGCGAAGCCTTCAAGGTCACCGGCAGCCGCACCACCGCCCTGGGCGAGGAGCTGCTGATGAAGGAGAAGAAGATCGACAGCTTCCACCTGTACAAGCTCGACGGTCACGAAGGTCCTGGCAGCCGCTTTCGCGTGGTCCACCGCACCGGCCAGGTGGAAATCCTCGAGATCATGGGTAGCGCCGACAATCGCGTCGCCTTGCCCGTGCAAGTCTTCAACGCCACCGGCCATTCGCTGCGCCTGAGCTACCAGCCCTTCGCCAACCGTTTCACCCGCCTCGCTTCGATCAGTGACGACAGCCGCCAGTTACTGCTGATCGAGCGTGACGATGCACGGGTCGTTATCCGCTTCAACCCCGGCCAGGGCAGCGACGGCGAGGCGCTCGCGCGGTTCGACATGGTCCTGGAGGATGTCGAGCGGCGGGTCGCGCGCCTCGAGCTGCCCACCGCCAACAAGGCCAGCTGGCGCTTCAGGTACCGCAAGGTGCTCGATCACTACTGCCTCGAACAGGTGCAGACCCCCACGGGCGCCAGCGAGCACCTGCACTACAACGACGGCGGCCACGTGTTCCCGACGGCCAGCGGCCGTGCCGCGCTGCCCCGGGTGACCCGGCACCTGACCTACCCAGGCCTTGGCCAGCCCGTCATGGACGTACGCTACACCTACCCGGATGCCAGAAACTTCCTGGGCAATACGTTGCCGATCCAGTGGGACGATGACGGCCTGGACAACCTGTACAAGTACATTGGCGACTATCGCTACGGCTCGGTGGAAAGCCTGTGGGTCACCGAACGCATCGACGGTACGGACAAGGAACGTGAGGTGCGCCGCATCGAGCGAAGCTTCAACCAGTTCCACCTGCTGACCGAGGAAAAGACCACCCAGGGCAATAACGTCCAGACCATCACCACCGGCTATCACCTCACCCCGGCCGTGCCCTTCGAGCAGCAGGTCAGCTACTGCCAACTGCCCGCCACGGTCACCACCCGCTGGGCATTGCTCGACGATGCTACCCAGAGCCGGGTCGAAACCGTTGCCAGCACCTACGACACCCACGGCAACCTGCTGACCCAGACCCAGGCCAACGGTGTGGTCGAAACCAGCACCTGGTACCCGGCCAGCGGTGCCGACGGCTGCCCGCCCGACCCGGAAGGCTTTGTCCGCCACCTCAAGGACAAGACCGTCACGCCATCGCCGGCGGGCAAGGGCGCCGCGCCTGTCCTCGTCCAGCGCTATCGCTACGTCAGCCTGCCTGCGCT
>NZ_JBWGIF010000037.1:0-1570 GCF_056312565.1 Pseudomonas sp. JE3303 | reverse complement strand
GCTGGATCGGCAACAGCGCCAGGGCGCCAGTCACCGGTCCCTGGTCCTGCTGCGCGCTTTCCTCACGCCGCGCCACCCGCGCCAGGCCCTGGATGGTCTGCTGCTCGAACAGGTCCTTGGGACTGAAGCGGATACCCGCCTGGCGGGCACGGCTGACCACCTGGATGGAGATGATCGAGTCGCCCCCCAGCTCGAAGAAGTTGTCGTTCACCCCGACCTGCGCCAGGCGCAGCACGTCTTGCCAGATGGCTACCAGTGCCTGCTCCATCGCCCCCTGCGGCGCCACATAGGCGTCCAGCGACTGGCGCGCCTCCGGCTGCGGCAGGGCCTTGCGGTCGAGCTTGCCGTTCGGGTTCAGCGGCAGCTTCGGCAACAGCACCAGGTGTGCCGGCACCATGTAGTCCGGCAGCTGTGCCTTGAGGCGCTCGCGCAGTGCCGTTTCATCGACACCCTCGGCCACCAGATACGCCACCAGCTGCGCCCCCGCTGGCCCCGGCTGGGCCAGCACCACCGCCTCGCGCACTTGCCCGTCGGCCAGCAGGCAGGTTTCGATCTCGCCCAGCTCGATCCGGAAACCGCGGATCTTCACCTGGTGGTCGACCCGGCTGACGTAGTCCAGCTGCCCGTCGGCCAGGTAGCGCACCAGGTCACCGCTGCGGTAGGCCCGGCTGCCCGGTTCGCAGGCATGGGCATCGGGCACGAAGCGCTCGGCGGTCAGCGCCGCCTGGCCAAGATAGCCCCGCGCCAGGCACGAGCCTGCGATGTACAGCTCGCCCAGCGCGCCCACCGGCAACAGCTCGGCGTTTTCACCGAGCACGTACAACCGGGTGTTGGGCAGGGGCCGGCCGATCGGCAAGCCGCCCTCGGCGCCATGGGTGGCGTTGATCGCCGCCTCCGCTGGCCCGTAACGGTTGAACAGCGCCACGTGCGGCAGGCGCGCCTGGGCCCGCTGCAGCAGCTCGCGGGACAACGCCTCGCCGCCGGAGAACAGCCGTTTCAGGCTGCGGCACGCGGCCAAGCCCGGGGTCTCGATAAAGGCCTGCAGCATCGATGGCACGAAGTGCAACGTGCTCACCTGCTGCGCCTCGATCAGCGCCAGCAGGCGCTCCGGGTCGCGCTGGTCGCCCGGCTCGGCCAGCACCAGCCGGCCCCCGCAGCTCAGCGGCCAGAGAAATTCCCAGACCGACACGTCGAAGCTGAACGAGGTCTTCTGCAACACCCCTTCGCCCGCTTCCAGGCCATAGGCCTGCTGCATCCACAACAGCCGGCCGAGCAAGGCGCCGTGGTGGTTACCCACGCCCTTCGGCCGGCCCGTGGAGCCCGAGGTGTAGATCACATAGGCGAGGTTATCGGCGTTCACGCCCGTCATCGGGGCGTGCGCAGGCCAGTCGGCCAGCACCAGCGCATCCACTTCCAGCACCCGCACCTGGCGCCCCGCCAGGGGCAGGCCGGGACGGCTGGCACGGTTGCTCAGCAGCAGCTCGATGCCGCTGTCGTCGATCATGTGGGCCAGGCGTTCGGCAGGGTATTCCGGGTCCAGGGGCACGTAGGCGCCACCGGCCTTGAGCAC
>NZ_JBWGIF010000036.1:0-1740 GCF_056312565.1 Pseudomonas sp. JE3303 | reverse complement strand
TCACAGTCGTTCATGACCACGGCCGGGTTCTTGCCACCCAGTTCAAGGACGATTCGCTTGAGGTTGGACTCGGACGAGTACTTGAGGAACAACCGGCCGGTGTCGGTCGAACCGGTGAAGCTGACCATGGAGATGTCCATGTGCCGGCCAATCGCCTGGCCCGCGTCACTGCCGCCGCCTGGGAGGATATTGAACACGCCGGCCGGCACGCCGGCCTGGTGTGCCAGCTCGGCCACGCGCAGCGCGCTCAGGGTGGTTTCCTTGGCAGGCTTGACCACGATCGAGCAACCGGCGGCCAGCGACGGGGCGATCTTCCAGGCCAGCATCAGCAGCGGAAAGTTCCACGGCAGCACCAAACCGACCACGCCGATGGCTTCGCGCACCACCATGGTCACGGCAGCATTGCCGGTCGGGGCGGTGGCGTCGTAGATCTTGTCGATCAGCTCGGCGTGCCAGCGGATGGTGTGGATGGTCTCCGGCACGTCGACGTTCTGGCACTCGCTGACCGGCTTGCCGCTGTCCAGCGCTTCGAGCACGGCCAGTTCATGGGCGTTGTCCTCCAGCAGCTGGGCGAACTTCAGCAGGATGTGCTTGCGCTCACCGGGCTGCAGCTTCGACCAGCTGCCGTCTTCGAAGACGCGCTTGGCAGCCGCCACGGCCACGTCGACGTCCCGCACGTCGCAGGCGGCAACTTCGGCCAGCTGCTTGCCGGTGGCCGGGTTGGTGGTGATGAACGTGCGCCCCGAGAGGGCATCGCGGAACTGGCCGTCGATGAACGCCTGGGTGCGCAGTTCCAGCTTCGCGGCGATGTCCGCGTATTGGGCCTTGCTCAGCAATTCAGCCATTTCAGGCACCTCCGGTGATCTGGGCGATGTTGCGCTTGAGGGTCGTGACGACTGCTTTCAGCGCCTCTTTCTCGGCGTTGTCCAGGCCTTGCAGCGGGGCGCGCACGCCACCGCTGCGCAGGCCTTGCAGCTCGCTGCCGTACTTGATCGACTGGACGAACTTGCCGCCTTCGAGGAAATCCATCAATGGCATCAGCTCAGCCATGATGCGGCGGCCCTTGGCGAAGTCCTTCTCGACCACGCACGCCTGGTACAGCGCCACGTGCTCGCGCGGGATGAAGTTGGAACCGGCGCAGACCCAGCTCTGCGCGCCCCAGGCGAAGAATTCCAGGGCCTGGTCGTCCCAGCCGCAGGACAGCGCGATGTTCGGGCGATGGATGGCCAGGCGGTGCAGCTGGGCCATGTCGCCGGAGCTTTCCTTGATGGCGACGATGTTCTTCACGTCGGCGACGGCGTCGAAGAATTCCTCGCCCATGCTCACGCCCATGCGGCCGGGGTAGTTGTAGAGCATGATCGGCAGGCCGGCGGCCTGGTCCACGGCTTTGACGTGAATGGCGATTTCCTGCTGGGTCGGCAGCGCGTACGGCGGGGTGCCGACCAGCAGCGCATCGGCCTTGATTTCCCTGGCGTGCCTGGCGAAGGCCACGGCATCTTCGGTGCGGATGCCACCGGTGCCGACGATCAGCGGCAGGCGGCCGTTCAGCACATCCTTCGCCTGGGCGGCGAGGTCGAGGCGCTCTTGAGTCGTGTGGGCGTAGTACTCGCCAGTGGAGCCGCCGATGATCACGCCATGGATACCGGACTCGACCAGGTAGTCCAGGACCTCGGCAAAGGCTGCCTTGTCGATGCTGCCGTCGGCGCCCAGTGGGGTGATCGCCGGGGTGTAGATGCCTTC
>NZ_JBWGIF010000034.1:0-2324 GCF_056312565.1 Pseudomonas sp. JE3303 | reverse complement strand
TAATACCGACGGGCGACTCCGTGTCAGTAATGGTGGCCGTGGCCTTGGCACCGGTTTCGAGCTTCTCGAAGTTGCCGCCGCTAGCGGTGATGACTTCGGCGACCAAGGTGCTGGCGTCGACAAAGGCGTCTTCGGTATTCGGGTTATCTACCGACAGGGTGCCGTGGCCGGTTTCATCCAGGGTGACGGTGTGCGTGGTATCGCCGACCTTCACCGTCAGCACCACCGGGGTAGTGCCTTGCGGAGCCTGGCCGGTCTGGAAGTTGAAGGTGACCTTGGCGTCGGCTTCGGTGGCGGCATTGGCGGTCACTTCGATGGAAACCGGGCTTTCGGTATCTTCGATCGTGGCCGTGGCCTTGGCGCCAGTCTCCAGCTTCTCGAAGTTGCCGCCGCTAGCGGTAATGACTTCGGCGACCAGGGTGCTGGCATCGACAAAGGCGTCTTCGGTATTCGGGTTATCCACCGACAGGGTGCCGTGGCCGGTTTCGTCCAGGGTGACGGTGTGGGTGGTATCGCCAACTTTGACGGTCAGTACCACCGGAGTAGTGCCCTGCGGAGCCTGGCTGGTCTGGAAGTTGAAGGTGACCTTGGCGTCGGCTTCGGTGGCGGCATTGGCCGTCACTTCGATAGAAACCGGGCTTTCGGTATCTTCGATCGTGGCCGTAGCCTTGGCACCGGTTTCGAGCTTCTCGAAATTGCCACCGGTGGCGGTAATGACTTCGGCGACCAGGGTGCTGGCATCGACAAAGGCGTCTTCGGTGTTCGGGTTATCCACCGACAGGGTGCCGTGGCCGGTTTCATCCAGGGTGACGGTATGGGTGTCGTTACCGACCTTCACCGTCAGCACCACCGGAGTAGTGCCCTGCGGAGCCTGGCCGGTCTGGAAGTTGAAGGTGACCTTGGCGTCAGCTTCGGTGGCCGCGTTTGCGGTCACAGTTACCGAAACAGGACTCTCGGTATCGGTAATGGTGGCCGTGCCTTTGGCGCCGGTCTCCAGCTTCTCGAAGTTGCCACCCGTGGCGGTAATGACTTCGGCGACCAGGGTGCTGGCATCGACAAAGGCATCTTCGGTGTTCGGGTTATCCACCGACAGGGTGCCGTGGCCGGTTTCATCCAGGGTTACGGTGTGGGTGGTATCGCCAACCTTCACCGTCAGCACCACCGGGGTAGTGCCTTGCGGGGCCTGGCTGGTCTGGAAGTTGAAGGTGACCTTGGCATCGGCTTCGGTGGCGGCATTGGCGGTGACCGTAATACCGACGGACGACTCCGTGTCAGTAATGGTGGCCGTAGCCTTGGCGCCGGTTTCGAGCTTCTCGAAGTTGCCACCGGTAGCGGTAATGACTTCGGCGACCAGGGTGCTGGCATCGACAAAGGCGTCTTCGGTATTCGGGTTGTCCACCGACAGGGTGCCGTGGCCGGTCTCGTCCAGGGTGACGGTGTGCGTGGTATCGCCAACTTTGACGGTCAGTACCACCGGACTAGTGCCTTGCGGAGTCTGGCTGGTCTGGAAGTTGAAGGTGACCTTGGCGTCAGCTTCGGTGGCCGCGTTTGCGGTCACGGTTACCGAAACAGGACTCTCGGTATCGGTAATGGTGGCCGTGCCTTTGGCGCCGGTCTCCAGCTTCTCGAAGTTGCCACCCGTGGCGGTAATGACTTCGGCGACCAGGGTGCTGGCATCGACAAAGGCGTCTTCGGTGTTCGGGTTATCCACCGACAGGGTGCCGTGGCCGGTTTCGTCCAGGGTGACGGTGTGGGTGGTATCGCCAACTTTGACGGTCAGTACCACCGGAGTAGTGCCCTGCGGAGCCTGGCTGGTCTGGAAGTTGAAGGTGACCTTGGCGTCGGCTTCGGTGGCGGCATTGGCCGTCACTTCGATGGAAACCGGGCTTTCGGTATCTTCGATCGTGGCCGTAGCCTTGGCACCGGTTTCGAGCTTCTCGAAATTGCCACCGGTGGCGGTCATGACTTCGGCGACCAGGGTGCTGGCATCGACAAAGGCGTCTTCGGTATTCGGGTTGTCCACCGACAGGGTGCCGTGGCCGGTTTCATCCAGGGTGACGGTATGGGTGTCGTTGCCGACCTTCACCGTCAGCACCACCGGAGTAGTGCCCTGTGGGGTCTGGCCGGTCTGGAAGTTAAACGTGACCTTGGCATCGGCTTCGGTGGCGGCATCGGCCGTGACCTCGATGGAAACCGGGCTTTCGGTATCTTCGATCGTGGCGGTAGCCTTGGCGCCGGTCTCCAGCTTCTCGAAGTTGCCGCCGGTAGCGGTGATGACTTCAGCCACCAGGGTGCTGGCATCAACAAAGGCATCTTCGGTATTC
>NZ_JBWGIF010000033.1:0-3088 GCF_056312565.1 Pseudomonas sp. JE3303 | reverse complement strand
ACCGGCTCGGCACAAATTGCTTGGGTGTTATATGGTCAAGCCTCACGGGCAATTAGTATGGGTTAGCTCAACGCCTCACAGCGCTTACACACCCCACCTATCAACGTCGTAGTCTTCGACGGCCCTTCAGGGAGCTCAAGGCTCCAGTGAGATCTCATCTTGAGGCAAGTTTCCCGCTTAGATGCTTTCAGCGGTTATCTCTTCCGAACATAGCTACCCGGCAATGCCACTGGCGTGACAACCGGAACACCAGAGGTTCGTCCACTCCGGTCCTCTCGTACTAGGAGCAGCCCCTCTCAAATCTCAAACGTCCACGGCAGATAGGGACCGAACTGTCTCACGACGTTCTAAACCCAGCTCGCGTACCACTTTAAATGGCGAACAGCCATACCCTTGGGACCGGCTTCAGCCCCAGGATGTGATGAGCCGACATCGAGGTGCCAAACACCGCCGTCGATATGAACTCTTGGGCGGTATCAGCCTGTTATCCCCGGAGTACCTTTTATCCGTTGAGCGATGGCCCTTCCATACAGAACCACCGGATCACTAAGACCTACTTTCGTACCTGCTCGACGTGTCTGTCTCGCAGTCAAGCGCGCTTTTGCCTTTATACTCTACGACCGATTTCCGACCGGTCTGAGCGCACCTTCGTACTCCTCCGTTACTCTTTGGGAGGAGACCGCCCCAGTCAAACTACCCACCATACACTGTCCTCGATCCGGATAACGGACCTGAGTTAGAACCTCAAAGTTGCCAGGGTGGTATTTCAAGGATGGCTCCACGCAGACTGGCGTCCACGCTTCAAAGCCTCCCACCTATCCTACACAAGCAAATTCAAAGTCCAGTGCAAAGCTATAGTAAAGGTTCACGGGGTCTTTCCGTCTAGCCGCGGATACACTGCATCTTCACAGCGATTTCAATTTCACTGAGTCTCGGGTGGAGACAGCGCCGCCATCGTTACGCCATTCGTGCAGGTCGGAACTTACCCGACAAGGAATTTCGCTACCTTAGGACCGTTATAGTTACGGCCGCCGTTTACCGGGGCTTCGATCAAGAGCTTCGCGTTAGCTAACCCCATCAATTAACCTTCCGGCACCGGGCAGGCGTCACACCCTATACGTCCACTTTCGTGTTTGCAGAGTGCTGTGTTTTTAATAAACAGTCGCAGCGGCCTGGTATCTTCGACCGGCGTGGGCTTACGGAGCAAGTCCTTCACCCTCACCGGCGCACCTTCTCCCGAAGTTACGGTGCCATTTTGCCTAGTTCCTTCACCCGAGTTCTCTCAAGCGCCTTGGTATTCTCTACCTAACCACCTGTGTCGGTTTGGGGTACGGTTCCCGGTTATCTGAAGCTTAGAAGCTTTTCTTGGAAGCATGGCATCAACCACTTCGTCGCCCAAAGGCAACTCGTCATCAGCTCTCGGCCTTGGGATCCCGGATTTACCTAAGACCCCAGCCTACCACCTTAAACTTGGACTACCAACGCCAAGCTGGCCTAGCCTTCTCCGTCCCTCCATCGCAATAACCGGAAGTACAGGAATATTAACCTGTTTTCCATCGACTACGCTTTTCAGCCTCGCCTTAGGGACCGACTAACCCTGCGTCGATTAACGTTGCGCAGGAAACCTTGGTCTTTCGGCGTGCGAGTTTTTCACTCGCATTGTCGTTACTCATGTCAGCATTCGCACTTCTGATACCTCCAGCAAGCTTCTCAACTCACCTTCACAGGCTTACAGAACGCTCCTCTACCGCATCATCCAAAGGATGATACCCGTAGCTTCGGTGCATGGTTTGAGCCCCGTTACATCTTCCGCGCAGGCCGACTCGACTAGTGAGCTATTACGCTTTCTTTAAAGGGTGGCTGCTTCTAAGCCAACCTCCTAGCTGTCTAAGCCTTCCCACATCGTTTCCCACTTAACCATGACTTTGGGACCTTAGCTGACGGTCTGGGTTGTTTCCCTTTTCACGACGGACGTTAGCACCCGCCGTGTGTCTCCCATGCTCGGCACTTGTAGGTATTCGGAGTTTGCATCGGTTTGGTAAGTCGGGATGACCCCCTAGCCGAAACAGTGCTCTACCCCCTACAGTGATACATGAGGCGCTACCTAAATAGCTTTCGAGGAGAACCAGCTATCTCCGAGCTTGATTAGCCTTTCACTCCGATCCACAGGTCATCCGCTAACTTTTCAACGGTAGTCGGTTCGGTCCTCCAGTCAGTGTTACCTAACCTTCAACCTGCCCATGGATAGATCGCCCGGTTTCGGGTCTATACCCAGCGACTAAACGCCCTATTAAGACTCGCTTTCGCTACGCCTCCCCTATTCGGTTAAGCTCGCCACTGAATATAAGTCGCTGACCCATTATACAAAAGGTACGCAGTCACAGAACAAGTCTGCTCCCACTGCTTGTACGCATACGGTTTCAGGATCTATTTCACTCCCCTCTCCGGGGTTCTTTTCGCCTTTCCCTCACGGTACTAGTTCACTATCGGTCAGTCAGTAGTATTTAGCCTTGGAGGATGGTCCCCCCATATTCAGACAAAGTTTCTCGTGCTCCGTCCTACTCGATTTCATTGATAAGAGATTTTCATGTACGGGGCTATCACCCACTACGGCCGCACTTTCCAGAGCGTTCCACTAATCTCAAACCAACTTAAGGGCTGGTCCCCGTTCGCTCGCCACTACTAAGGGAATCTCGGTTGATTTCTATTCCTCAGGGTACTTAGATGTTTCAGTTCCCCTGGTTCGCCTCTTGCACCTATGTATTCAGTACAAGATACTCAGCTTATGCTGAGTGGGTTCCCCCATTCAGAGATCTCCGGATCAAAGTCTGTTTGCCGACTCCCCGAAGCTTATCGCAGGCTACCACGTCTTTCATCGCCTCTGACTGCCAAGGCATCCACCGTATGCGCTTCTTCACTTGACCATATAACCCCAAGCAATCTGGTTATACTGTGAAGACGACATTCGCCGAAAATTCGTATTCTTGCCCTTGCGGGCAACTCACAAATTTTACCTTAGCCTGATCCACTACCAGTGAAAGTAGTGTTCAGTCTATTTCTATCACATATCCGAATTTTTAAAGAACGA
>NZ_JBWGIF010000032.1:0-3152 GCF_056312565.1 Pseudomonas sp. JE3303 | reverse complement strand
TTTGAATTTGCTGCCGTCGATGGCGATGATCGATTGGGAGAAGAGATTGAGGTTGCGGCAAAGCACAACGAACTGCCGGCAGACGCTGCGAATGGCTTTACCATTGTCTCTACGGAAGTCGGCAATCGTTTTGAAGTCAGGCGCCAATCGCCCCGTCAGCCACATCAGCTCGACATTGCGCTCGGCCTCACGCTCAAGCCGGCGGCTGGACTGAATCCGATTGAGATAGCCATAGATGTAGATTTTTAGCAGCATTGCTGGATGGTACGCCGGACGACCCGTTGCCGCAGGATCGACACCCTCGAACCCGAGCGCTCCATGGTCGAGTTCATCGACGAAAACGTCGACCACCCGAACTGGGTGTTCTTCGGTGATGTAATCGTCCAGGCACTCCGGCAGCAACGTGACTTGCGTCCGAGACTCACCTTCAATGAATCGCTTCATGAGCGTCCCCGCCACGATCTCGACGATCAGAAGGTTAGACAATCGCAGGCGTTTTCACACAGCCTGGACCCATAGCTGCCATTCTTGTAGAGCAGCAATCGGCCAATTTCTGCCTGTCGCGAGCAACTCCCTATTCAGCACATTGGGAATGTACGGCCGCTCCATCGATGCCTCTTGTAGACATGAGAGCCGGGCGGCTTACTGATGGGATTCATCTCGCTCATTTGCTTGCAGACCTTCAATCGGCCAATCTCGATACCGGTTTCGCGCATCATGAACCTTATGCTTCGGCTGAGCGCGACGTGATGCCAGGGTACATTGCAGCAGAGAGAGGAAGATGAACGACGATGAATAAAGACGTGGTACAGCGGCGCTGGCATCCGCGATTGTGCTTCGCTCAGACACGAGGCTATCATCGGCATGCCAGTTGGCCACTACTAAAGGAAAGCGCAATGACAAAGGAAACACTATTCAAGATTGGAGATCTGGTGAAGATTAAATCTGGCGGCCCAGTGATGACAGTCCGAGGCACCTACGGCAGCGACCTTAAAAATTTCGAGTGCCAGTGGTTTGCAGGCAAGAAACTGGAAATGGGTCGCTTCCCCAGCGACTCGCTGGTGCCGGTCGAGGACGAGACGAAGTGAATACTGATGCCATGTCGGTTTCGGACTGGATGTTGGCGGAGATTGAAAAGGACGGGTGCCTGTACCAAGACGACGTTGTTGACCATATCGTCAGGGCTAAGGCCGAGGTACTGCTGCGCGAAAATACCGAAGGGAACCTGGTGCTGGGCACCACTGTGCTGAACGCCTTCAAGAAGCTGACACCTGACTCTGTCGTATGGGTCGGACCAGACAAGTACTGGCGGTGGCGGGTTGCTGAGGATGAACTGGGGCGCAACGCACGCGGCTGAGTCCATCAATGGGCATCGGCCATCGCGCCCCTTGCCCACTTCACCAAGTTTATTTCGTTTCATGTCGCAGCTATCATCGCTGGTCATGGGTCGCGGATTGAAGCTTAGGGGATGTAATGGCGGAATTGTGGAAACCAGTGAGCGGTGTGTTCTGGAGCGTGCCACCGCCTGTAGAAGTGCTGAATGAAGGATGGCCGCTCTCAACGACTATCTTGGCGGGGGTGGTCGCGGCGATCGTGGTTACCGCTGGGCTGAATTACTTATCGCACAAGGTAAGACCGCAGGGCTGGGGACTGCGCAAGCACCTGGGTGCGGTCGGCGTTGCGATGACCTTGGCGTATCTGGCTATTATCCTACCGATAATTGGGGGGCGAGCAGACACGCTACTGACTATGCCCCTCAACGAAGTGGGAGACTTCCTTGCCGGTGCTATCGGCACGGTGGGTTTGCTCTGGCTGGTCCTCGGTTTCATGCAACAGGGTGAGGGGTTGAGGCTGAGCACAGATGCGTTGAAGATCCAGGCAACCGAATTACAGCAGAGCACTGCGGCGCTTAAGCTTCAGGCTCAGGAATTGAAAAATTCAGTAGACCAGCAAAAAATCATGGCAACAGTGGCCACGAAGCAAATCGAGGCACAACTTCAGGCTTTGGCATTGACAATCGAAGAGCGCGATAAGTCGTTTTTAGCGGAGTTCTCGTTCACCTCAGAGCCGCTTCCAACGGATACCGAGGAAGAGGTGATGGTTCACCGATGTACCCTCAATAACCACGGTAAGGACGCCTACCTCGTCAGAGTTGAATACGATCCACAGTTGATGGGCACAACCAAGCAGTCTTTCGGTACCATAAAGTCAAACACATCCAAGAGCTACACCCTCAAATTCCCGATATCGGGAAACGGTGTGTCAGGGCAGTTCCGGGTTGTCTATGAGGATAGCCAAGGAACTATTCGATTCCAAAGCTTTGGATATTCTTGCCGTGAACCAGAATATAGAGTTTTCGCGGAGAAGCTCAGGACTCCACCTCTTTACCCTCCGTACTTAATAACAGCAGAATGCGTCGAGCCGTGAAGGCCGGGCATCCTTGCACAAAAGTTTCGCAGATCTTATACCGACGTGGGGGTGATCGAAACTCCGCCGGCCATAAAGTTCAAGGGTTCTCCATATAATACCTATTGGACCAGGGCCGGATCCACGTAGGTCATAAGATAGTGGAAGCCTGCCTCATACCCAGTGACCGTCCGCTTTGGCCGTAAGCCGACCTCGGCGAACGGCCGTTTTGGGTCCAGGCTGTGTGAAAACGCCTGCGATTGCCTAACCTTCTGATCGTCGAGATCGGGGCGGGGACGCTCATGAAGCGATTCATTGAAGGTGAGTCTCGGACGCAAGTCACGTTGCTGCCGGAGTGCCTGGACGATTACATCACCGAAGAACACCCAGTTCGGGTGGTCGACGTTTTCGTCGATGAACTCGACCATGGAGCGCTCGGGTTCGAGGGTGTCGATCCTGCGGCAACGGGTCGTCCGGCGTACCATCCAGCAGTGCTGCTAAAAATCTACATCTATGGCTATCTCAATCGGATTCAGTCCAGCCGCCGGCTTGAGCGTGAGGCCGAGCGCAATGTCGAGCTGATGTGGCTGACGGGGCGATTGGCGCCTGACTTCAAAACGATTGCCGACTTCCGTAGAGACAATGGTAAATCCATTCGCAGCGTCTGCCGGCAGTTCGTTGTGCTTTGCCGCAACCTCAATCTCTTCTCCCAATCGATCATCGCCATCGACGGCAGCAAATTCAAA
>NZ_JBWGIF010000031.1:0-3342 GCF_056312565.1 Pseudomonas sp. JE3303 | reverse complement strand
AAGGGCCGTCGAAGACTACGACGTTGATAGGTGGGGTGTGTAAGCGCTGTGAGGCGTTGAGCTAACCCATACTAATTGCCCGTGAGGCTTGACCATATAACACCCAAGCAATTTGTGCCGAGCCGGTCATCCGGGCTGCCAGATTGCGGTGGTGAAGACGACACAACCGAAAGTTCGTAGCATCACAAATATCGCATATCCGAATTCGCTGGGCTGTCCATCTGGACATTCTGGCTACCGAATTTCTTGACGACCATAGAGCATTGGAACCACCTGATCCCATCCCGAACTCAGCAGTGAAACGATGCATCGCCGATGGTAGTGTGGGGTTTCCCCATGTGAGAGTAGGTCATCGTCAAGATTCATTTCGCAAAACCCCTATCTGCGCGAGCAGGTAGGGGTTTTGTCTTTTCCGGGTTTTCGTCGGATGCATGTGGAACAGGGCCGCCTGGGGTGAGCCCTTTTCCTATGCAATCACTCGGGCCGTGGCTATCATGCCAGCCTTATTCCGAGTCGAGACTGGCATGCTGAAGTTGTTGAATCTCCTCAAGGATGGCCGGTTTCATTCCGGGCAAGACCTGGGGGCCGCTCTGGGGGTCAGTCGCAGTGCCGTTTGGAAGCAGCTGCAGCACCTGGAAAGCGAGCTCAACCTGCCCATCCACAAGGTGCGAGGCCGCGGCTACCAATTGGCTGCCCCGCTGACGCTCCTGGATGAAGCCGCGATCGCCGGGTATTCGCAGGGCGCGCCGTGGCCGGTAATCATTCATGAAACAATCGATTCCACCAATGCCCAGGCGTTGCGCTGCGTCGCCGAGGGCTTGACGGCTCCGTTCCTGGTCCTCGCCGAGCGGCAAAGTGCCGGCCGCGGCCGTCGCGGCCGCCAGTGGGTCAGTCCCTTTGGTGAAAACCTCTATTACAGCCTGGTGTTGCGCATCGAGGGTGGGATGCGCCAGCTCGAAGGCCTCAGCCTGGTGGTGGGTCTCGCAGTCATGCGTGCCCTGGAAGCGCTTGGGGTCCCGGGGGCTGGGCTGAAATGGCCCAACGACGTGCTGGTCAAGAACCAGAAGATCGCCGGGATCCTTCTCGAGCTTGTGGGTGATCCGGCAGATGTCTGTCATGTCGTGCTGGGGGTCGGCATCAATGTAAACATGCAGGTCAATGAGCAGGTCGATCAGCAGTGGACCTCGATACGCCGCGAAGCAGGTGCGACAATAGATCGCAATCGCCTTGTCGCATTGCTCAACCAGCAACTGCAGCACGAACTCGCCCGTCACCGACGCTATGGGTTTGCAGCTTTCCAGGAAGAGTGGGAGCAAGCGCACCTGTGGCAGGGCAGGGCGGTATCGCTCGTTGCCGGCACACATCGGATAGATGGCGTTGTGCTTGGGGTAGACGGACAAGGCGGCCTACGGCTTGATATCGACGGTGTGGAAAAGAGCTTCAGCGGTGGTGAGCTCAGTTTGAGGTTGCGTGATGATTCTTGAGCTCGATTGCGGTAACAGCTTCATCAAGTGGCGGGTGATCCATATTGCCGATGCCACGATCGTGGGTGGCGGAATCGTCGACTCGGACCAGGCGCTGTTGGCTGCCGTCAAGGCGTTGGCCGCAGCCCGCCTGAGCGCTTGCCGTCTGGTTAGCGTGCGCAGTGAAGAAGAAACTGGTGCCCTCAGCGCCTTGCTCCACGAGGGCTTTGGCGTGCTTGCCCAGGTTGCCCAGCCGGCCGCCGAAATGGCGGGAGTACGCAATGGATATGACGACTTCCAGCGGCTGGGGATGGATCGCTGGCTGGCTGCGCTGGGTGGCTATCACCTGGCAAAGGGTGCATGCCTGGTAATGGACTTCGGTACTGCCGCTAAAGCGGACTTCGTGTCGGCTGATGGACAGCACCTGGGCGGGTATATCTGCCCGGGTATGCCATTGATGCGCAGCCAGCTCAGGACCCATACCCGGAGAATTCGTTACGACGACGCCTCGGCTGAGCTCGCTCTGAACAGCCTGGCGCCGGGCCGCTCGACGGTCGAGGCTGTCGAGCGCGGCTGTGTGCTGATGCTGCAAGGCTTCGCCCAGGCCCAGATCGAGCAGGCGCACGGCCTGTGGGGCGACGACTTCAGCGTCTTCCTGACTGGCGGCGATGCGCCGTTGGTATCTCATGCGGCGCCGCATGCGCGTGTGGTGCCAGACCTGGTCTTCGTCGGCCTGGCCATGGCGTGCCCTTTGTACTGAGGTGTATATGCGTTGGTTGTTTCTGTTGTTGGTGGTACTCAATGTCTTCTATTACGTCTGGCATCAGCAGCAGGCGCCCTTGAGGGTCAAAGAGGTGGCTTCGCTGTCGCTGTACAAGGGTAACCAGCAAGAGATCCGGTTGTTGCGCGAAACGGGCGCGGCCCAGCCCGCCCGCCGCCGTGACGAGTGCCTGGTAGTGGGCGGTGTAGCGACGGCGGGGCAGGTCGATGCGTTGCGCCAGCGCTTGCTCAGCCTCGATATAACGACTGTCCGGTTGGCTGGTCAGCTGCCGGGGGCGGAGGGTTTCTGGCTGAAAGTCGCGCCGCAAAGCGAGCGTTTGCTGGACAAAACCTTGCTCAACAGTCTTTCGAAGGATTTCAAAGACTTAAAGCACAAAATTATTTTCTGCGAGGGTATTGCAACTCGCGAATAGCTTGATAGAATGGCGCCCGCTTCACAGGGATAACCACTCGGTGGTGACCCGGGAAGCAGCTGTCAAATGAGCTAACCTCAAGATTTAAATGAGAAAAAGCTTGACAGCAGGACGGCAAGAGTTGAAAATGCCGCCCACATCTGGAGGGGTTCCCGAGCGGCCAAAGGGATCAGACTGTAAATCTGACGTCTACGACTTCGAAGGTTCGAATCCTTCTCCCTCCACCAGTTTAGCGAGAGCCGCAAGCTCCGCGGGTATAGTTTAGTGGTAGAACCTCAGCCTTCCAAGCTGATGATGCGGGTTCGATTCCCGCTACCCGCTCCACGTTTGCTGTTGTTGCACAAAGTGTTTCGCTCTTGTAGCTCAGTTGGTAGAGCACACCCTTGGTAAGGGTGAGGTCAGCGGTTCAAGTCCGCTCAAGAGCTCCATATGACAAGGCAGATATGAAAATATCTGCCTTTGTTTTATCGGTTGTAGTGACTTATTTCTTCTGCGGAGGACTGTATCGATGGCTAAGGAAAAGTTTGATCGTTCCCTACCTCACGTTAACGTCGGCACTATCGGCCACGTTGACCACGGTAAGACCACTCTGACCGCTGCTCTGACTCGCGTCTGCTCCGAAGTATTCGGTTCGGCCGTCGTCGACTTCGACAAGATCGACAGCGCCCCAGAAGAAAAAGCTCGCG
>NZ_JBWGIF010000030.1:0-3601 GCF_056312565.1 Pseudomonas sp. JE3303 | reverse complement strand
GCAGGCCGGGACGGCTGGCACGGTTGCTCAGCAGCAGCTCGATGCCGCTGTCGTCGATCATGTGGGCCAGGCGTTCGGCAGGGTATTCCGGGTCCAGGGGCACGTAGGCGCCACCGGCCTTGAGCACCGCCAGCAGACTGATCACCATCTCCAGGCTGCGCTCCAGGGCGATCCCCACGCGCACGTCAGGCCCGACGCCCTCGGCGACCAGCAGGTGCGCCAGGCGGTTGGCCTGTCGGTTGAGCTCACGGTAGCTCAGCCGCTCGCCGGCAAAGACCACCGCGCAGGCGTCAGGGGTCTGCAGCGCCTGACGCTCGATCAAAGCGTGGACGTGGACATCGGCGGAGCAGTCGATCTGCTCACCTTGCCCATCCTGAAGCAGGACCTCGCGGTCGACGATGAACTCGAACTGGCCAAGGCAGGCCTGCGCCGAGGTATCGGCCAGCCAGCCCAGCAACTGCAGCAGGTGTTCGTTCAAGCGCTCGATGGCGGCACTGCTGAAATGCGCCAGGTCGTGGCTGTAGTGGAGGTCCAGGCTGCTGCCCATCCCCACCGCCAGGCTCAACGGATAGTTGGTGCGCACGTTGTTGGCCACGCTGCCGAACTGCAGGTTGGCCGGCGCTTCCTGTTGCAGCACCTCGGCGATCGGATAGTTCTCGAACACCAGGATGTTGTCGAACAGCGCCTCGCCACCCTGCCCGGCCCAACGCTGGACATCGAACAGCGGGGTGTGTTCGTAGTCGCGCAGGGCCAGGTTCTTCGCCTGCACCTCCTGCAGCCAGCCGGCCACCGTCTGCTCGGGCCGTGGACGGGCCACCACTGGCAGGGTGTTGATGAACAGGCCGATCTGCTTCTCGATCCCGGCGAGCTCGATCGGACGCCCCGACACCGTGGCCCCGAAGACCACGGTGTCCTGGCGTGTGTAGCGCTGCAACAAGAGCAGCCACGCCGCCTGCATCAGCGTGTTGAGCGTCACCTTGTGCTGGCGCGCCGCAGCGTTGAGGCGTTCTGCCCGTTCGCCCGGCACGCGCACGGAGTGAATGCCCTGGCCTGTGTGATTCGAGGAGGCAAGGCTGTCCAGGCCGCCGGTACCCGCCAGACGGGTCGGCGCATCGAGCCCGGTCAGTTGTTCGCGCCAGAACGCCTGGGCGAGGCCACTCTCCTGGCGTTGCAGCCAGGCGATGTAATCGCGATAGCGCCCGACCGGCTGAGGCACAGTGCCAGTCGTGTAGTGCTGCATCACCTCGCCCATCAGCTGGGAGCTGGCCCAGCCATCCATGAGCATGTGATGGCTGGTGTAGATCAGGTGATGGCGTCCCTCACCGGTGCGCACCACCAGCAGGCGCAGCAGCGGGGCCTGGGACAGCTCGAAGCCTTGGTCGCGTTCGGCGACGGCCAAGCGTTCGAGCGCCAGTTCGACGTCTTCGCTGGCGGGTAGCTCGACTACCTGCAAGGGCATTGCGACCTGACGGTGCACGCATTGCAGTGGTTGTTCGAGGCCTTCCCACAGGAAGCTCGTGCGCAGGATATCGTGCGTGTCCATGACCGCCTGCCACGCCAGGCGGAAGCGCTCGGGATCGAGCCCGCGAACCTCCAGACGCATCTGCCCCAGGTAGTGGCCGGTGCCCTGCTCGTAGAGGCTATGGAACAGCATGCCCTGCTGCATCGGTGACAGCGGATAGAGGTCTGCGGTCTGCCGCGGATCCAGGTCCAGGACATCCAGGCGCGTCTGGTCGAGCCCGGCCAGCGGGAAGTCCGAAGGGGTGAACCCGGCGTGGCCGTCCTCGGTGCAATGAGCAATGAGCGCCTGCAACTGCGCCAGGTAGGCGGTGGCCAACGCTTGAATGGACTCGCCTTCGAACACCTTGTCGCTGAAGGTCCAGCCCAGGCTCAGGCAACCGTCGTAGACCTGGCCATTGACCGTCAGCCAGTTGCCCAGCGGCGCATCCACAGCCTGGTCCGCACCTGCGCTCTCGCCGGAAGGCGCGAACAGCGCTGCCTTGTCGCTGGCGAAGCTGCCGTCGAACTGGCCCAGGTAGTTGAAGGTGACCTTTGGCTCAGGCAAGGCCGCCAGCGCCTCGCGCTGCACGTCAGTGCCCAGGTGACGCAGCACGCCGTAGCCCAGGCCCTTGTCCGGGATGGCGCGCAGTTGTTCCTTGATCGCCTTGATCGAGGCAGATAATCCCTGGGCAGGTGTCAGCCGCACCGGGAATACCGTGGTGAACCAGCCCACCGTGCGGCTCAGGTCGACGTCCTCGAACAGCTCCTCGCGGCCATGGCCTTCGAGGCGGATCAGTGCGCTGTCGGTGCCGGTCCAGTCTGCCAAGGTACGCGCCAGGGCGGTGAGCAGCAGGTCGTTGACCTGGGTGCGGTAGGCCGCCGGGGCCTGTTGGAGCAGGCACTGGGTGGCCTCACGCTCAAGGCGCACCTGGACCGTGCGGGCATCGCGGTTGTATTGAAGGGCCTGTGGGTCGGCGCACGGCAGGTCGGTCGGCGCACCCTGCAACTGGCCTTGCCAGTAGTCGAACTGCGCGGACAGTTCCGCACTGTTGGCATGACCTTGCAGGCGCTGTCCCCACTGCTGGTAGCTGCTGGTCTTGGCCGGCAACTGCAGCGCCTGGCCCGCGGCCAGTTGCGCGTAGGCGCTCTGCAGGTCCTCGAAGAGGATCCGCCACGACACGCCGTCGACCACCAGGTGGTGGATCACCAGCAACAGGCGCTGCTCGCCCCCGGGCAGGCTGGCCAGCACTGCCCGCAGCAGCGGGCCGTGTTCCACGTCGAGACTGGCCTGGGCTTGCGCGGCAAGGGCCTGAAGTGCCGGTGCATCCGCGACCTCTACGTTCCACAGCAGCGATGCGCCGGGGTGTTCGGCCACAGGCGAGTGGACCGCACCCTGATCGGTAAACCGCAGGCGCAGGGCGTCGTGCTGGGTTACCAACGCCTCCAGCACCTGTTCCAGCAGGGCTGCCTGCAATCGCTGGCCCGGCTTGAGGGACACCGACTGGTTCCAGTGATTGGGCTGGGCCAGCGCCTTGTCGAAGAACCCGCGCTGGATCGGCAACAGCGCCAGGGCGCCAGTCACCGGTCCCTGGTCCTGCTGCGCGCTTTCCTCACGCCGCGCCACCCGCGCCAGGCCCTGGATGGTCTGCTGCTCGAACAGGTCCTTGGGACTGAAGCGGATACCCGCCTGGCGGGCACGGCTGACCACCTGGATGGAGATGATCGAGTCGCCCCCCAGCTCGAAGAAGTTGTCGTTCACCCCGACCTGCGCCAGGCGCAGCACGTCTTGCCAGATGGCTACCAGTGCCTGCTCCATCGCCCCCTGCGGCGCCACATAGGCGTCCAGCGACTGGCGCGCCTCCGGCTGCGGCAGGGCCTTGCGGTCGAGCTTGCCGTTCGGGTTCAGCGGCAGCTTCGGCAACAGCATCAGGTGCGCGGGCACCATGTAGTCCGGCAGCTGTGCCTTGAGGCGCTCGCGCAGTGCCGTTTCATCGACACCGTCGGCAACCAGATACGCCACCAGCTGCGCCCCCGCTGGCCCCGGCTGGGCCAGCACCACCGCCTCGCGCACTTGCCCGTCGGCCAGCAGGCAGGTTTCGAT
>NZ_JBWGIF010000029.1:0-3993 GCF_056312565.1 Pseudomonas sp. JE3303 | reverse complement strand
GGAGAGAAATCGAATGCTTCACCGTTCACCGTCAGGGTATCGCCCTGCCGAGCGACTGCCAGGGTTTCTTCCATGCGGACCGGGGAAAGAATGATTTTCATGATTAGAATTTCCTGCCGATTGCGGTCCAGACCACGTTGAAAGCCTGAGCCGCTGCGTTGTTGCGGATTACGACACCGATGCTGCCAGCTAACCGCGATGAGTAGCCAGTAATCCCATAGTGGTCGTTGGAGGCGGTGGGTTGCGCGACGGCGCCAAACCCGTAGGTATTGTCAAAAAACTGGACTGGAAAAGTAATGATTTTTCCGCTGTAGTCTCCGGCTGCAATAGCAGCTGTCGACATCGATCCCCACTGCTCCAGGGTCCCGTCTGCATATAGGGTGTAGGCGCCGTTTGAGTTCTGTCCGCGCTCTATGATCGCAGTACCAGTGCCCGCACCGATGTTACCCACGATGTCATAAATCGCCCCGTTTTTCAGACCCAGTCCTGCTCGGGCAGCGGCCTGGGTAGCGCCACCCGTTCCGCCTTTCGCGACCGGCACCACGTTCTCGGTAGAAACCGACCCGAGCCCAGCCAGTGTGCTCCCGAACTGCTCGACCAGTTGTCGCAGCCGGTCGGCCGACTCCTTGGTGTAGCCCTGCATGGGCGCCAGGACGTAGCCACCGGCGGTCACTGTCGCCCCTTGATAGGCCGGCAGAATGCTCAGCACCGTCGCGCTGGCGAGGTTCGTGACCTCATACACGCGGCCATCAGGACCTATAAATGCGTCCCCCACCCGCGCGTTTGCTGCGAAGTTGGTGCCGGTACCGGTCACCGTTGTTTGGCCAGCCGTGATCGCGACCGTGCCTGTTCTGTACCAGGGCATGAAGTACTCCTAGATAATTAATTAGATTGGGCGAACGGGGCGGCCGGCAAACACAGTCCGGCCATTGTTGGCGCTGCCGGTGGTATTGGCGTTGGCGCCGCTGTAAGCCTGAAGGAAGTTTCGATCCCCGGAGAAGAAGCCGACCGGGTTGTCATAAAATGCCGCGCCGTCATTGAAGGGGCCGCCGATTACCGAATTTGCCAGGAAGTAGTCATTGAAGTTTCCTGTCCACGGCATTTTGTAACCGGTGTAATACCTTCCCGCGCCACCGGGTACCCCTGATCCTGTCTGCACGAACCTGTCAGCACTGGGGAATCCTGTCAGCTGAATGATGTTGTCTGAGGTGGTGAACAGCTGCGATCCGTCGGCTCCCCTGACGCGCGCGCCGTACTGGCCCGACGCGCCCGTGGACTTGAACACGCCCGCCATCCACTTCACCGTAAAGGACTGGTTTGAAATGGGAGCGGTGAACCAGCTCAATGAGAAACCAGTCCAGTTACCTGGCGAGCCGCGCAGGACAAACTTGTAAACCATCATGTAATCGCCGGCATTCAGGAAGACCAGTGGTTGATCCACAGTCGTGATTGGCGCAGGAAAGTTAATCGTCACATCAGCCACGGCGTTGCCGGATGATATGAACCCCATGATGAACGAGCCGCTTTGGGCGACAGTTAGAACTTTGCTGACGTTGTCGATCTGCACAAATGAACTGTCGTTTTTCGACCTTATGCCGTAGAGCTCCTGGCCAGTGGAAAGACCGTAGTAAGACAGGACCATCACGTTTACAACTTCCGAGGTCGGTCTTCTCAACTGAAGTTGCCCAGTAGTCCACCAGGCGGCAGGAATGGCGCGCCCAGGAACACTGTTGGTGACCACAACAAACGAATCCGCCCTTATCTGCGGAATCGAGTAGTACTGGTCGACAGCGTCCCCTCCGCCTTGGACCTGCGTACTGTAGATCGCCCTCACCGCAGTGACTGTAGTATCAAGGGTGACTGCACCTGATGCATCCCTGGTTCTGAGCCCATATTGCGCAGCCATCAGGTAAGCCTCCCCACTGCCGTTCTCTCGGTGCCGTTGCCGTCGTAGACATACACCCCGCCGTTGTTCAGCAGCGTCGATCCGCTTTCATCCTGGCCGCGTATCGTTACTGCGCCCGTAACCATGTTGGCCTCGAAAAGCGGTCGGCCTTGTGAGTCCGTGGCCTGAGAGCGCAAGGTCATTCCCAGAATGATCTGTTGAATGAAAGCTGTGTTAATGAACGCTTGGTTGATGAAGACCTGCCCGCCTTGGACAACGAATGGCGATGACAGCGTGCCGTTGATGCCGTTGACCACGGCGAACCGGTCTGCCGACACCAAGAATTGGCTTTGCAGCCCGGCGGGACCGTTCTCGATGCCCAGGCCAATGCCTGCGGCAACGTACTGCCCCTGAGCGTTGACCTGTAGCTTCACGGACCACATCGCGCTGGCCTTGCCGTCTGATGCTGCCAGCGCCTGCGATACCTGCTGCACCGAAGCAGTGACCTTGCTGATCGCCCCAGTAGGGCCGTTCAGCGCATTATCGAGCGAAGCCTCCAGCGTTTCCGACCGGCGCGCCTGCGCCTCGATTTCGCTAGCCCGGACCTTTGACTCGTCGGCGATCTTGGCGGTGCTCTCCCAGGCCTTCATGGCTCCGGCCAGTTCGCCCTCCCCGTCATCGTCCCGCGCGTCCTGCGGCAGGACGAATGTCGCCTCCATGTAGCCGATGCGGGTGGCCAGCGCCTGGTCGGCATCCGCGCGGGTCTCTGCTTCGTCGCTGATGTCCGCCTCCGCATTGTCGACACGCGAATTAACCTGCTGCAGGCGCGAAGCGGTCGAGCTCTCGTTGTCGGTTACAGCCTTGTCCAGTTGCGAAATGCTCGAGGTATGCCCATCCACCGTAGTGCTCAGATTCGTGAACCTGGTGGCAGTGGCGCTCTCGTTGGTGCTGACCACACTCTCGAGCGTGCTGATGCTCGCAGCGTTATTCGCTACCCGCGCTTCAACCGTGTTGACGCGTGATGCCATTGCCTCGTTCTGCGTCGCGCGCGTGCGGATCTCCTCGCCAACCTTGGCCGCGGCATCCCAGCCCCGCATCGCGTCGGCAAGATCACCCTCCCCGTCGTCGTCCCGGTAGGCCGACTGCACCGCCTGGATGGCCGAGGCCTGGGCGGTCACCTTCCCGTCGAGCTCGCTGATGTCGCTGGTATTCTTCTGCACGGTGCTGGCCAGGGCGTTCGCCGCCTCGGCGATGCTGCCGATGTCCACCCAGAATGCAGCGTTGGGCGGCGCATTACGGCCGTCCGCTGCGGCAGGCACAGGCGCAATGGCCAGGTAAAGGCGGCGACCACTGCGCACGCTCTCACCTTCCTCATAGGCATCGGTCGGCACGTACTCCATCGGGTCAGTCAGGTCGGTGATCAGCCCTTCCAGCTCCTCCTTGGCCTGGTTGATCCGGTTGTTGATCGAGCCGGGGAAATCCCCGGTGATCATCTCGATCTTTTCGAGCATCTGCTGGCCCAGCTCGCTCTCGGTGATCTGACCGCTGATGAGCTCCAGGATGGGGCCTGCATCTGCGCTCGAACTCCCGAGCACGCCATTGATGACCGGGTAGAACGGCCCGATGTTGCCCGAGCGATCCACCAGTCGCGCCCAGAAGAAGAAGGACACGCCGGCGGCCAGGCCCTGCAGCGTGTAGTCGCTCTGCGGGTAGGCCAGGTCGGACAGCTTCGTGGCCGCCTCGAGGCTATTGGCTGGGCCGTACCAAATTTCCGTCCGCTGCGTATCCTCGGCACCCGGCGGGATCCCCCACTTCAGGCTGATCCCAAAGAGCTCGCTCGACGCTTCCAGGAAGGCCACCGCTGGCGGTGTCCCCTCCTTGCCCTTCAGCTCGGTCAGGATCGAGCTCGCCCAGATCGAGGTGATATCGAAAGCGCTTACAGCTCGGACCCGGGCCAGGTATGCCCCTGCGTATATGCCGGTCACGTCAACCGAGGTCGTCCCGGTGCGCTGCAGTCGAATCCAGTTGCCGTTGTCCTTGCGCCATTCCACGTCGTACGCCACAGCCCCGTTCACGGCGGGCCATGCGATCGTCATGGTGTTGACCGC
>NZ_JBWGIF010000028.1:0-5713 GCF_056312565.1 Pseudomonas sp. JE3303 | reverse complement strand
GTAGCGGTGATGACTTCAGCCACCAGGGTGCTGGCATCAACAAAGGCATCTTCGGTATTCGGGTTATCCACCGACAGGGTGCCGTGGCCGGTTTCGTCCAGCGTCACGGTGTGGGTGGTATCGCCAACCTTCACCGTCAGCACCACCGGGGTAGTGCCCTGTGGGGTCTGGCCGGTCTGGAAGTTGAACGTGACCTTGGCGTCGGCTTCGGTGGCGGCATTGGCCGTCACCTCGATGGAAACCGAGCTTTCGGTATCTTCGATCGTGGCGGTAGCCTTGGCGCCGGTCTCCAGCTTCTCGAAGTTGCCGCCGGTAGCGGTGATGACTTCGGCGACCAGGGTGCTGGCATCGACAAAGGCGTCTTCGGTATTCGGGTTGTCCACCGACAGGGTGCCGTGGCCGGTTTCATCCAGGGTCACGGTGTGGGTGTCGTTACCGACCTTCACCGTCAGTACCACCGGGGTAGTGCCCTGCGGGGCCTGGCTGGTCTGGAAGTTGAAGGTGACTTTGCCATCGGCCTCGGTGGCCGCGTTGGCGGTCACGGTTACCGAAACAGGACTTTCGGTATCGGAAATCGTGGCTGTGCCCGTGGCACCGGTCTCGATCTTCTCGAAGTTGCCACCGCTAGCGGTGATGACTTCGGCGACCAGGGTGCTGGCGTCGACAAAGGCATCTTCGGTATTCGGGTTGTCCACCGACAGGGTGCCGTGGCCGGTCTCGTCCAGGGTGACGGTGTGCGTGGTATCGCCAACTTTGACGGTCAGTACCACCGGACTAGTGCCCTGCGGAGTCTGGCTGGTCTGGAAGTTGAAGGTGACCTTGGCGTCGGCTTCGGTGGCGGCATCGGCCGTGACCTCGATGGAAACCGGGCTTTCGGTATCTTCGATCGTGGCGGTGGCCTTGGCGCCGGTCTCCAGCTTCTCGAAGTTGCCGCCGGTAGCGGTGATGACTTCAGCCACCAGGGTGCTGGCATCAACAAAGGCATCTTCGGTATTCGGGTTATCCACCGACAGGGTGCCGTGGCCGGTTTCATCCAGCGTCACGGTGTGGGTGGTATCGCCAACCTTCACCGTCAGCACCACCGGGGTAGTGCCTTGCGGGGCCTGGCTGGTCTGGAAGTTGAACGTGACCTTGGCGTCGGCTTCGGTGGCCGCGTTGGCGGTCACAGTTACCGAAACAGGACTCTCGGTATCGGTAATGGTGGCCGTGCCTTTGGCGCCGGTCTCCAGCTTCTCGAAGTTGCCACCCGTGGCGGTGATGACTTCGGCGACCAGGGTGCTGGCATCGACAAAGGCGTCTTCGGTATTCGGGTTATCCACCGACAGGGTGCCGTGGCCGGTTTCATCCAGGGTGACGGTATGGGTGTCGTTACCGACCTTCACCGTCAGCACCACCGGAGTAGTGCCCTGTGGGGTCTGGCCGGTCTGGAAGTTGAAGGTGACCTTGGCATCGGCTTCGGTGGCCGCATTGGCGGTGACCGTAATACCGACGGGCGACTCCGTGTCAGTAATGGTGGCCGTAGCCTTGGCGCCGGTTTCGAGCTTCTCGAAGTTGCCGCCGGTAGCGGTGATGACTTCAGCCACCAGGGTACTGGCATCGACAAAGGCATCTTCGGTATTCGGGTTGTCCACCGACAGGGTGCCGTGGCCGGTTTCATCCAGCGTCACGGTGTGGGTGGTATCGCCAACCTTCACCGTCAGCACCACCGGGGTAGTGCCTTGCGAGGCCTGGCTGGTCTGGAAGTTGAAGGTGACCTTGGCGTCGGCTTCGGTGGCCGCGTTGGCGGTGACCGAAATACTTACTGGCGACTCGGTGTCAGTAATCGAGGCCGTGCCCGTGGCGCCAGTTTCGATCTTCTCGAAGTTGCCACCGGTGGCGGTGATGACTTCGGCGACCAAGGTGCTGGCATCGACAAAGGCGTCTTCGGTGTTCGGGTTATCCACCGACAGGGTGCCGTGGCCGGTTTCATCCAGGGTGACGGTATGGGTGTCGTTGCCGACCTTCACCGTCAGCACCACCGGGGTAGTGCCTTGCGGGGCCTGGCTGGTCTGGAAGTTGAATATGACCTTGGCGTCAGCTTCGGTGGCCGCATTGGCGGTGACCGTAATACCGACGGGCGACTCGGTGTCGGCGATAGTGGCCGTGGCCTTGGCGCCGGTCTCCAGCTTTTCGAAATTGCCACCGGTGGCGATGATGACTTCGGCGACCAGGGTGCTGGCATCGACAAAGGCATCTTCGGTATTCGGGTTATCCACCGACAGGGTGCCGTGGCCGGTCTCATCCAAGGTCACGGTATGGGTGTCGTTACCGACCTTCACCGTCAGTACCACCGGGGTAGTGCCCTGCGGAGCCTGGCTGGTCTGGAAGTTGAAGGTGACCTTGGCGTCGGCTTCGGTGGCCGCATTGGCGGTGACCGTAATACCGACCGGCGACTCCGTGTCAGTAATGGTGGCGGTGGCCTTGGCGCCGGTTTCAAGCTTCTCGAAGTTGCCGCCGGTAGCGGTGATGACTTCAGCCACCAGGGTGCTGGCATCGACAAAGGCATCTTCGGTATTCGGGTTGTCCACCGACAGGGTGCCGTGGCCGGTTTCATCCAGGGTCACGGTGTGGGTGTCGTTGCCGACCTTCACCGTCAGCACGACCGGGGTAGTGCCTTGCGGAGTCTGACTGGTCTGGAAGTTGAAGATGACTTTGCCATCGGCCTCGGTGGCCGCATTGGCGGTGACCGTAATACCGACGGGAGACTCGGTGTCGGCGATAGTGGCAGTGCCGGTCGCGCCAGTCAGGTCGGTGGCTTCGAAGTTGCCACCGGTGACCTCGGTCACGGTCGCGGTCAGGGTACTGGCGTCGTTGTAGACATCATCGCCATTGGTGTTCGGCACGACCAGGGTGCCCTTGCCGGTGCTGTCCACATCGACGGTGTAGTTGGTGCCACCGACATTGACAGTCAGGGTCACGGCGCTGCCGGCCTGCGGGGGATTGCTCAGCTGGAAGTTGAAGGTAACGTTTGCGTCACCTTCCTTCGCAGCTTGCCCGGTGACCGCCACGGTGGTGGTGTCGAGGGTGTCGGCAATAACTGCGGTACCCGTCGCGCCGGTGAGATCAGTGGCTTCGAAGTTGCCACCGTTGACCTCGGTCACGGTCGCGGTCAGGGTACTGGCGTCGTTGTAGACATCATCGCCATTGGTGTTCGGCACGACCAGGGTGCCCTTGCCGGTGCTGTCCACATCGACGGTGTAATTGGTGCCACCGACATTGACAGTCAGGGTCACGGCGCTGCCGGCCTGCGGGGGATTGCTCAGCTGGAAGCTGAAGGTGACGTTTGCGTCACCTTC
The DNA here is from genome assembly GCF_056312565.1 of Pseudomonas sp. JE3303. Classification (NCBI taxonomy): domain Bacteria; kingdom Pseudomonadati; phylum Pseudomonadota; class Gammaproteobacteria; order Pseudomonadales; family Pseudomonadaceae; genus Pseudomonas; species Pseudomonas sp. JE3303. The sequence continues at coordinate 2,378 of NZ_JBWGIF010000028.1, read as the reverse complement.
CTTCGCGGCTTGCCCGGTGACCGCCACGGTAGTGGTGTCGAGGGTGTCAGTAATCTGCGTCACCGCCGGGGTTGCATCAGGCGTGAAGGTAACGCCACCGCCACCTGTGACGCCGGTAATGACGGTGGAGATCTCGCGGGCATCAATGTATGGAGTGTCGTTTGCAGGAATCGTCACGCTCACAGTGCCAGTGGTCTGGCCGGCACTGATAACGACCACCTGTCCGTTGGACAGGGTGATAGTCAAGTCCGTCAGGGGCGCTTGGCCGGTAGTGGCGGTGTACACAATTACGCCACCGGCTTCGGTGAGGATGGGTGTAGCGCTCAGAGTAAGGCCGGTAGTTGCCGCAGAAGGCGTGACAGCCTGAGCGTCGTTGCTGATGTCCAGCGCGCCTACATCTTCCTGCGTAGCGAATGTGTCGAACCCGATCGGCCCAGTAGGGAACCCGATGGTCGGATCAACCACCCCCCCCGTCGCTTCCAGCATCACGAACGAGTGCCCACCACCCGCAGCTCCGCCAGTGCCTGCGGCGTTCGGACCCGCAGCCGTCGCTTCAAGCTCGGTAGTCGGGTCAGCACCCGCCGCGATCGCCTGCTGCAGCTCTTCGACCGACGGTGCGGCCTGCGCAGTCGCCTGGCTCAGGTCGGCGCTGCTGTCGGGCGCATCTGCGCTCCATTGGCTGTCACGACCGAGGTCGAGCAGACGGCCATCGGCCAGCTCAAGGGTTACCGCGCCGCCCGCGCCGGTCAGGACTTGCTCGCCCGCGAACAAGCGGTCGCCTTCGATCAGTACTCGCTGGATGCCTTCCGGGGATACCGCTATGACTTGACCAACAATGCTTTTGACAATCGCAACAACACTGCTCATTTATTCTCCGGATACCCAGTTGGCTTCCATACGACTGTCGAAAAGCCGCTTGCGATGGAATTTTTTCAATAATGGTGTGACGCTTTTTGACGTCAACTTTTTGTCTATAACCTATGGCGATAAAGTTAATGCCAAAGTATTGACCTTCTGGCCGCCATCCTAAACAATCACCCGCGTAATGTCACATTGATATTTTCCGGGCAAGCGTCCTTCCTGTCGCACCTCATCCGTATCCTTCGGAAAGTCCTTTGGAAATCAATAATTTGCTGTTTCTCAAGGCAGGTACAGCCGTGGCTCTGCTGTGACGCATCACTGTTTTCCAGCTGCGCGTGGCGAAAAGTGGCTATCTCCAATGACCTGAGTGTTGTCGGCCAACTTCCGGATGAAATTAGTCCACCGGCACTATTTGTTGCCCAGCTACGGGCATCGTTTGCAAAGGCACGGGTGCAGTGGAAGGCCGACCTGGAACCCTCCAAGGCCCAGCGCGGGTGGGTCGAGGTCCAGACGACACAGTGGTTTACTCGGTATCGAATCAAGGCGACCATTGGCCACCTGCTCAGGAAGCAGGGTGTTGTAGCCCCTTTGGCAAGCGTTATGCAGAACGATCTGAAACCCAGGGTGAACCTGCCAGGCATGAACTGACGGGGCACCCATCCCTACACCGTAAAGGATGAAAAGAGCGCGCGTGGAATCCGAAGTCAGTCGAGTCCAACTCAGCCACGATCCACGCAGTCAGCACGACGATCCTTTACTGGATAGCCTGCTGACCTTGTGTGTCCTGCACCAGAAGCCTGCCAGCCGGGCCATGCTCACCACCGGCCTGCCGCTGCCCTCGCAGCGCCTGACCGCCGAGCTGCTGCCCCGCGCAGCCGCCCGGGCGGGCCTGCAAGGGCGCCTGCTGCAGCGCAAGCTGGAGCAGATCCCAAGCATTGCCATGCCGGCCATGCTGCTGCTCAAGGAAGGCCGCAGCGCCGTGCTGCTCGGGTGGGAGAACGAGCACACCGCGCGCTTGCTGCTCAGCGAGAGCGACGGCGGCGAGGTGCATATCAGCCGTGATGCGTTGCTCAGCGACTACAGCGGCAAGGTGTTTTTCGCACAGCCGCAGCACAAGTTCGACGTCAACCACGGCAACCTCATCCCGCGTGCCCGTTCCTGGTTCCGCGACACCCTGCTGCGCAGCAAGTGGCTGTATATCGATGCCATCGCCGCCAGCCTGGTGATCAACCTGATCGCCCTGGCCGCGCCGCTGTTCGTGATGAACGTCTACGACCGTGTAGTGCCCAACCAGGCCACCTCGACCCTGTGGGTGCTGGCCGTCGGCATTGGCGGTGCCTACGTCTTCGACCTGATCCTCAAGGGCCTGCGCGGCTTGTGCCTGGACCTGGCCGGCAAGAAGACCGACCTGATCATCTCGGCGACGCTGTTCGAGCGCATCGTCGGCATGTCGATGAAGTACCGCCCGGCACGGGTCGGCAGCTTTGCCCAGAACATCCACGAGTTCCAGGGCCTGC
>NZ_JBWGIF010000027.1:0-6115 GCF_056312565.1 Pseudomonas sp. JE3303 | reverse complement strand
GTCAGATTCTCGTAGTTGCCGCCTGTAACGGACGTAATGCTGTTGGCGACCGGAGCGTTGCCCTGGTAGACGTCGTTTGGTGCGGTGAAGTTGACCGAACCGGTGCTCTGGCCGACGACAATGGTGATGGCCTGGCCATTCAACAGGCTGACCACGACAGGCGCGCCAGTGACCGGAGCGCCCACCGAAGCGGTGTACACGATGGTCCCACCTTCGGCGACGCTCGGCGTGGCGGTCAGGGTGACGGTCGAAGTGGCGGTGACATCGGTGACGGCCGTGCTGACCGGTGCCGGGCTGGAGGTCAGACTTTCATAGTTGCCCCCGCTTACAGCGGTGATGCTGTTGGTGACCGGGGCGTTACCTTGGTAGGCATCGTTTGGCGCGGTGTAACTGAGGGAGCCCGAGCTTTGGCCAATGGCAATCGTGATGGCTTGGCCATTCGACAGGCTGACCACGACCGGCGTACCTGTAACTGGGGCCGCCACCGAAGCGGTGTAAACGATCGTACCGCCTTCGGCCACGCTCGGCGTCGCCGTTAGGGTAACGGTCGACGTGTCGGTCACATCAGTGACCGCCGTGCTGACCGGCGTCGGGCTGGAGGTCAGGTTCTCATAGTTGCCGCCGCTGACCCCGGTGATGCTGTTGGTAACCGGCGCATTGCCTTGGTAAGCGTCGTTTGGCGCGGTGTAGTTGACCGAACCTGAGCTTTGGCCGACTGCGATGGTAATGGCCTGGCCGTTGGACAAGGTCACCAGGACCGGGGCACCAGTTACGGGCGCGCCGACACTGGCGGTGTAAACGATGGTCCCACCCTCGGCCACGCTCGGCGTGGCCGTCAGGGTAACGGTCGAGGTGTCGGTGACATCAGTGACTGCGGTGCTGACCGGAGTCGGGCTGGAGGTCAGGTTCTCGTAGTTGCCACCGCTGACACCAGTAATGCTGTTGGTAACCGGCGCATTACCCTGATAGGCATCGTTCGGTGCGGTGAAGTTGACCGAACCGGTGCTCTGACCGACGGCGATGGTTATGGCTTGGCCGTTGGACAAGGTCACCAGGACCGAGGCACCAGTAACGGGAGCGCCGACACTGGCGGTGTAAACAATGGTCCCACCCTCGGCCACGCTCGGCGTGGCCGTCAGGGAGACGGTGGAGATGTCAGTTACATCGGTGACGGCTGTACTGACCGGCGTCGGGCTGGACGTCAGGTTCTCATAGTTGCCGCCGCTGACCCCGGTGATGCTGTTGGTAACCGGCGCATTGCCTTGGTAAGCGTCGTTTGGCGAGGTGTAGTTGACCGAGCCGGAGCTCTGGCCCACCGGAATCGTGATGGCCTGGCCGTTCCCCAAGGTCACCACAACCGGCGTCCCCGTAACCGGTGCGTCGACCGAGGCGGAGTACACGATGGTGCCGCCCTCGGCGACGCTTGGCGTTGCAGTCAGGGTAACAGTCGAGGTATCGGTGACATCGGTCACGGCTGTGCTGACCGGAGTCGGACTGGAGGTCAGGTTTTCGTAGTTGCCACCACTGACAGCGGTGATGCTGTTGATGACCGGGGCGTTGCCTTGGTAGGCATCGTTCGGCGCGGTGAAATTGACCGACCCTGAGCTCTGGCCAACCGCGATGGTGATCGCTTGGCCATTGGAAAGGCTGACCACGACCGGTGTTCCGGTGACGGGAGCATCGACACTGGCGGTATAAACCACCGTGCCGCCTTCGGCGACGCTCGGCGTGGCAGTCAGCGTAACGGTCGAGGTGTCGGTCACGTCAGTAACGGCTGTGCTGACCGGAGTCTGAATTGAAGTCAGATTCTCGTAGTTACCGCCGCTGACCCCGGTGATGCTGTTAGTGACCGGCGCGTTGCCTTGATAGGCGTCGTTCGGCGCGGTGAAGTTGACCGAACCCGAGCTCTGACCGACGGCGATGGTGATGGCCTGGCCGTTGGAAAGGTTGACCACGACAGGCGTGCCGGTGACCGGAGCATTTACAGACGCGGTGTACACGATGGTCCCGCCTTCGGCGACGCTCGGCGTGGCAGTCAGCGTAACGGTCGAAGTGTCGGTCACGTCAGTAACCGCCGTGCTGACCGGGATCGAGCTTGAAGTCAGATTCTCATAGTTACCGCCGCTGACCCCGGTGATGCTGTTAGTGACTGGCGCGTTGCCCTGGTAGGCATCGTTCGGCGCGGTGTAGTTGACCGAACCCGAGCTCTGACCGACGGCGATGGTGATGGCTTGGCCATTCGATAGGCTGACCACGACAGGCGTACCGGTGACCGGAGCACCTACAGACGCGGTGTACACGATGGTCCCACCTTCGGCCACGCTCGGCGTAGCCGTCAGCGTAACGATCGGGGTGTCGGTCACGTCGGTGACCGCGGTGCTGACCGAAGTCGGGCTGGAGGTCAGGTTCTCGTAGTTACCGCCGCTCACGCTCGTGATGCTGTTGGTGACTGGAGCGCTGCCTTGGTAGACGTCGTTTGGCGCGGTGTAGTTGATCGAGCCTGAACTCTGGCCCACGGCAATCGTGATCGACTGGCCATTGGTCAGGATCACCAGAACCGGCGTGCCGGTAACCGGAGCGTCCACCGACGCGGTGTAAACAATGGTGCCGCCCTCGGCCACGCTCGGGGTAGCGGTCAGGGTAACGGTCGAAGTGTTGGTCACGTCAGTGACGGCTGTGCTGACCGGCGTCGGACTTGAAGTCAGATTCTCGTAGTTGCCGCCGGTAACGGACGTAATGCTGTTGGCGACCGGAGCGTTGCCCTGGTAGACGTCGTTCGGTGCGGTGAAGTTGATCGAACCCGAACTCTGGCCGACCGCGATGGTGATGGCCTGTCCGTTCGACAGGCTGACCACAACAGGCGTGCCAGTGACGGGCGCGCTTACCGAAGCGGTGTACACGATGGTCCCGCCTTCGGCGACGCTCGGCGTGGCAGTCAGGGTGACAGTCGAGGTGTCGGTGACATCAGTGACTGCTGTGCTGACCGGAGTCGGGCTGGAGGTCAGGTTCTCGTAGTTGCCGCCGGTCACGGAAGTAATGCTGTTGGTGACCGGCGCGTTGCCTTGGTAGGCATCGTTCGGGGCGGTGTAGTTGATGGAGCCCGAGCTTTGGCCAACGGCAATCGTAATGGCCTGGCCACTCGCCAGGCTGACCACGACCGGCGTGCCGGTGACCGGAGCGCTTACCGAAGCGGTGTAAATGATCGTGCCGCCTTCCGCGACGCTCGGCGTTGCTGTCAGCGTGACAGTCGAAGTATCGAGGACATCGATGACCGCGGTGCTGACGGGCGAAACCATGACCGCCAGGCTTTCGTAATTGCCACCACTGACCCCGGTGATACGGGTGCTCAGCGCAGCGTCGCCCTGGTAAGCGTCGTTTGGAGCCGTATAGCTCACAGAGCCTGAACTCTGCCCTACCGCAATGGTAATACTCTGGCCATTGGCAAGCGTCACCACCAGCGGGCTGCCAGTCACCGGCGCGCTCACGGATGCGGTGTAGACGACGGCGCCGCCTTCGGCCACGCTCGCGGTGGCGCCAAGAATGAGCGTCGAAGTGCTCGCTACATCAGTCACCACCGTACTGACAGCCGCCGGGTTGGCGACGAGGTTTTCATAATTGCCCCCGGTAACAGAGGCGATGCTGTTGGTCAGCGCTGTATTGCCCTGGTAGGCGTCATCCGGTGCAGTGAAGTTGACCGACCCCGAACTCTGGCCTACCGCAATGGTGATCGCCTGCCCGTTGGCAAGTGTCACCACGAGCGGAGCGCCCGTTACCGGCGTGCTCACGGTAGCGGTGTATACGAGGGTCCCGCCCTCGGCCACGCTCGATGACCCACTGAGGGTTACCACCGAAGGGTCGAGGATATCGGTGACCAGCGTGACGGCAGGGGACTGGTTGGGGATGAAGACCTGCCCCCCACCGCCACCGCTGGTGCCTGTGATGTTCACGGAGATCTGCGTGGCGTCTGCGCCATCAACCGCCGGAACAGTAATGCTGATGCTGCCAGACGTCTGCCCGGCAGCAATGACGATCACGCCGTTGTTCGACAGCGTGACCCTGAGGTTGGCCTGCGGCGCCTGGGCGACACTGGCGGTGTAGACCACGACACCACCTGCCTCGGTGATGGCAGGGGTAGCAGCAAGCGTGACGAACACCTGCGGCCTGACAGTTGCAGTCACCAGGTTATCGCTGTCATCGCTCGCCCCGGATATCTCGACCGCAGGCAACGCATTGTCGAAAGTGAATCCGCCAGTCAGGAAGCCGACGTTGGTATCTACGCTGCCGGTGGCTTCCAGTATCACGAAGGTGTGACCGCCCCCTTGTCCCCCCAGGTCGATCGTCGGGCCCTGCCCGGCGGCGGTCGCCTCAAGCTCGGTGGTCGGGTCGGCACCTGCGGTAATGGCTTGCTGCAGTTCTTCTACGGAGGGGGCTTCTTGAGCAGTGGCGGCACTGAGGTCGCTGCTGTTGTCGGGGGAATCCGAGCTCCATTGCGTATCTCGTCCCAGGTCAAGGGTGCGGCCGTCAGCGAGTTCCAGCGTAATGGCGCCGGCCGCACCCGTCTGGACCTGATCACCGGCGAAGATGCGATCCCCTTCGACCAGCACGCGACGAATACCCTCGGGAGATACAGCAAAAACTTGGCCAACAATAGTTTTGACGATGGCAACAACCGTGCTCATTGGACTCTCCGTATTACTGCTTTATCAGCTTCCGTGCGCGATGGGCGCCGAACTGCCGCTGGTTTGACGGAATGCTTACTAAAGTATTATCTAGAACTAAATGTCAATTTAACGTCCTTGGTTTATATGCATTCTGTTTATCGCCAAGTTATTGGCCTATACCTAAGTTCACACGGTAGATTCAGACTGTAATGACGGGAGAAGGGCCCTGTAAATGCTGGGTTTCAGTTAGTATCTGGTGTCCCTGACTAACTTGGCTTCCACCATTATGTCCTTCAGGATTTCCGACATCCGAGAAGCTCTTTAGTGCCGAGCAGAGCTCTTTCTCACCGCCGGCAGCCTAACGAAGTTAAGCACGCCTATACCATTTGTCGACTTGCTGACGATCTGCTATGGCCAAGTTGTTATATCGTTATATCAACTGGCAACCCAGCTGACGGCCGCTAACCTTTCAGTGCCATGAATGAAACCTTCCTGCCCCCGTATCGTCTGCTAACTGGAAAGCTCCATACTTTCGATGCGGTGCTCTACAGCCAGCTTAAACTGGCAGCGAGCAGGAGAAACTTCTGCGAGCACCCAGCCGATCAACCAATGGACAGGAAGAGCGCGCGTGGAATCCGAAGTCAGTCGAGTCCAACTCAGCCACGATCCACGCAGTCAGCACGACGATCCTTTACTGGATAGCCTGCTGACCTTGTGTGTCCTGCACCAGAAGCCTGCCAGCCGGGCCATGCTCACCACCGGCCTGCCGCTGCCCTCGCAGCGCCTGACCGCCGAGCTGCTGCCCCGCGCAGCCGCCCGGGCGGGCCTGCAAGGGCGCCTGCTGCAGCGCAAGCTGGAGCAGATCCCAAGCATTGCCATGCCGGCCATGCTGCTGCTCAAGGAAGGCCGCAGCGCCGTGCTGCTCGGATGGGAGAACGAGCACACCGCGCGCTTGCTGCTCAGCGAGAGCGACGGCGGCGAGGTGCATATCAGCCGGGATGCCCTGCTCAGCGACTACAGCGGCAAGGTGTTTTTCGCCCAGCCGCAGCACAAGTTCGACGTCAACCACGGCAACCTCATCCCGCGTGCCCGCTCCTGGTTCCGCGACACCCTGCTGCGCAGCAAGTGGCTGTATATCGATGCCATCGCTGCCAGCCTGGTGATCAACCTGATCGCCCTGGCCGCGCCGCTGTTCGTGATGAACGTCTACGACCGCGTAGTGCCCAACCAGGCCACCTCGACCCTGTGGGTGCTGGCCGTCGGCATTGGCGGTGCCTACGTCTTCGACCTGATCCTCAAGGGCCTGCGCGGTCTGTGCCTGGACCTTGCCGGCAAGAAGACCGACCTGATCATCTCGGCGACGCTGTTCGAGCGCATCGTCGGCATGTCGATGAAGTACCGCCCGGCACGGGTCGGCAGCTTTGCCCAGAACATCCACGAGTTCCAGGGCCTGC
>NZ_JBWGIF010000026.1:0-9546 GCF_056312565.1 Pseudomonas sp. JE3303 | reverse complement strand
ACGGGAGCATCGACACTAGCGGTATAAACCATCGTGCCGCCCTCGGCGACGCTCGGCGTGGCGGTCAGGGTGACGGTCGAAGTGTCGGTCACGTCAGTGACCGCGGTGCTGACCGGCGTCGGGCTAGAGGTCAGATTTTCGTAGTTGCCCCCGCTTACAGCGGTGATGCTGTTGGTGACCGGGGCGTTGCCCTGGTAGGCATCGTTTGGCGCGGTGTAGTCGATGGAGCCAGAGCTTAGGCCAACGGCAATCGTGATGGCTTGGCCATTCGACAGGCTGACCACTACCGGTGTACCTGTAACTGGGGCCGCCACCGAAGCGGTGTACACGATGGTCCCGCCTTCGGCCACGCTCGGCGTGGCAGTCAGCGTAACGGTCGAGGTGTCGGTCACGTCGGTGACGGCTGTGCTGACCGGAGTCTGAGTTGAAGTCAGATTCTCGTAGTTACCACCGCTGACCCCGGTGATGCTGTTGGTGACCGGCGCGTTGCCTTGATAGGCGTCGTTCGGTGCGGTGAAGTTGACCGAACCCGAGCTCTGACCGACGGCGATGGTGATGGCTTGGCCATTCGACAGGCTGACGACAACCGGAGCACCAGTAACCGGAGCGCCCACCGACGCGGTGTACACGATGGTCCCGCCTTCGGCCACGCTCGGCGTCGCCGTCAGCGTAACGGTCGAGGTATCGGTCACGTCGGTGACCGCGGTGCTAACCGGTGTCGGGCTGGAGGTCAGGTTCTCATAGTTGCCGCCGCTGACCCCGGTGATGCTGTTGGTAACCGGCGCATTGCCTTGGTAAGCGTCGTTTGGCGCGGTGTAGTTGACCGAACCTGAGCTTTGGCCGACTGCGATGGTAATGGCCTGGCCGTTGGACAAGGTCACCAGGACCGGGGCACCAGTTACGGGCGCGCCGACACTGGCGGTGTAAACGATGGTCCCACCCTCGGCCACGCTCGGCGTGGCCGTCAGGGTAACGGTCGAGGTGTCGGTGACATCAGTGACTGCGGTGCTGACCGGAGTCTGAGTTGAAATCAGACTCTCGTAGTTACCGCCGCTGACGCCGGTAATGCTGTTGGTAACGGGAGCATTGCCTTGGTAGGCATCGTTCGGCGCGGTGTAGTTGACTGCGCCGGAGCTTTGGCCGACGGCAATCGTGATGGCCTGGCCGTTGGACAGGCTGACGACAACCGGAGCACCAGTAACCGGAGCGTCCACCGAAGCGGTGTAGACGATGGTCCCGCCTTCGGCCACGCTCGGCGTGGCGGTCAGGGTGACGGTCGAAGTGTTGGTGACATCGGTCACGGCTGTGCTGACCGGAGTCGAGCTGGAAGTCAGGTTTTCGTAGTTGCCGCCGCTGACCCCGGTGATGCTGTTGGTGACCGGCGCATAACCCTGATATGCATCGTTCGGTGCGGTGTAGTTGAGCGAACCGCTGCTCTGACCGACCGCGATGGTGATCGCTTGGCCATTGGACAGGGTCACTACCACTGGTGAACCGGTGACCGGAGCACCCACCGAAACGGTGTAAACAATGGTGCCACCCTCGGCGACGCTTGGGGTTGCGGTAAGAGTCACGATCGAAGTGTCGGTCACATCGGTGACAGCGGTGCTGACCGGCATCGGGCTGGAGGTCAGGTTCTCATAGTTGCCACCGCTGACGCCGGTGATGCTGTTAGTGACCGGCGCATTGCCTTGATAAGCGTCGTTCGGCGCGGTGTAGTTGACTGACCCCGAACTCTGACCAACCGCAATCGTGATGGCCTGTCCGTTGGACAGGGTTACCAGAAGCGGGGTACCAGTAACGGGAGCGCCGACACTGGCGGTGTAAACGATGGTCCCGCCTTCGGCCACGTTCGGCGTGGCGGTCAGGGTAACGGTAGAAGTATCGGTGACATCAGTGACGGCTGTACTGATTGACGCCGGGCTGGATGTGAGATTTTCGAAGTTGCCACCGGTAACGGACGTAATGCTGTTGGTGACCGGCGCATTGCCCTGGTAGACGTCGTTTGGTGCGGTGTAGTTGACCGAGCCGGAGCTCTGGCCGACGGCAATGGTGATCGACTGGCCGTTGAAAAGGCTGACCATGATCGGCGTGCCGGTGACTGGAGCATCTACAGACGCGGTGTAAACGATAGTCCCGCCTTCCGCCACGCTCGGCGTGGCGGTCAGGGTGACGGTAGAAGTATCGGTGACATCAGTGACGGCTGTGCTGACCGGCGTCGGGTTGGAAGTCAGATTCTCGTAGTTGCCACCGGTAACGGACGTAATGCTGTTGGTGACCGGAGCGTTGCCCTGGTAGGCATCGTTTGGCGCGGTGTAGTTGATGGAGCCCGAGCTTTGGCCAATGGCAATCGTGATGGCCTGGCCGTTCGACAGCGATACCAAAACTGGCGCTCCAGTCACGGGTGCGCTCACCGAAGCGGTGTAAACAACGGTTCCGCCCTCGGCCACGATGGGCGTAGCGGTGAGGGTGACTGTCGAAGTGTCGGTAACATCGGTAACCGCGGTGCTGACCGAGGTCGGGCTGGAGGTCAGATTTTCGTAGTTGCCACCACTGACAGCGGTGATGCTGTTGGTGACCGGGGCGTTGCCTTGGTAGACGTCATTTGGCGCGATGTAATTGACCGTGCCGGAGCTTTGGCCGACGGCAATGGTGATCGCTTGACCGCTCGACAGACTGACCACGACCGGTGTGCCGGTGACAGGCGCACTCACCGATGCGGTGTAAACGATGGTCCCGCCTTCGGCCACGCTCGGCGTGGCGGTTAGGGTGACCGCCGAAGTGTCGGTGACATCGGTGACGGCAGTGCTGACCGGTGCCGGGCTGGAGGTCAGACTTTCGTAGTTGCCCCCACTAATCTCGGTGATGCTATTGGTAACCGGAGCATTGCCCTGATAGGCGTCGTTCGGCGCGGTGAAGTTGATGGAGCCCGAGCTTTGGCCAATGGCAATCGTGATGGCTTGACCATTCGACAGGGTCACCACAACAGGCGTGCCGGTAACCGGAGCGTTCACCGACGCGGTGTAAACAATGGTGCCGCCCTCGGCCACGCTCGGCGTGGCGGTCAGAGTGACGGTAGAAGTGTCGGTGACATCAGTGACGGCTGTACTGACGGGAGTCGGACTTGAAGTCAGGTTCTCGTAGTTGCCGCCGCTGACAGCGGTGATGCTATTGGTGACCGGCGCATTGCCTTGATAGGCGTCGTTCGGCGCGGTGAAGTTGACCGAACCTGAGCTCTGGCCGACGGCGATGGTGATCGACTGACCGTTGGAAAGGCTGACTACGACCGGTGTGCCGGTGACGGGAGCGTCGACGCTGGCGATATAAACCACCGTGCCGCCTTCGGTGACGCTCGGCGTGGCAGTCAGCGTAACGGTCGAGGTGTCGGTCACATCGGTAACCGCCGTGCTGACCGGCGTCGGGTTGGATGCCAGGTTCTCGTAGTTGCCGCCGGTGACGGACGTAATGCTATTGGTGACCGGAGCGTTGCCCTGGTAGGCATCGTTCGGGGCGGTGTAGTTGACTGCGCCGGAGCTCTGGCCGACGGCAATCGTGATGGCCTGGCCGTTGGACAAGGTCACCAGGACCGGGGCACCAGTTACGGGAGCGCCGACACTGGCGGTGTAAACGATGGTCCCGCCCTCGGTCACGCTTGGCGTTGCGGTCAGGGTAGCGGTCGAGGTGTCGGTGACATCGGTCACGGCCGTGCTGACCGGAGTCGGGCTGGAGGTCAGGTTCTCGTAGTTGCCGCCGCTGACAGCGGTGATGCTATTGGTGACCGGCGCATTGCCTTGATAGGCGTCGTTCGGCGCGGTGAAGTTGATGGAGCCCGAGCTTTGGCCAACGGCAATCGTAATGGCTTGGCCATTCGACAGACTGACCACAACCGGCGCGCCGGTGACCGGAGCTCCCACCGAAGCGGTGTACACGATGGTGCCGCCTTCGGCGACGCTCGGCGTGGCAGTCAGCGTAACGGTCGAAGTGTCGGTCACGTCAGTAACCGCCGTGCTGACCGGGATCGAGCTTGAAGTCAGATTCTCGTAGTTGCCCCCGCTTACAGCGGTGATGCTGTTGGTGACCGGGGCGTTGCCTTGGTAGACGTCATTTGGCGCGATGTAATTGACCGTGCCGGAGCTTTGGCCGACGGTAATGATGATCGCTTGACCGTTCGACAGACTGACCACGACCGGTGTGCCGGTGACAGGCGCACTCACCGATGCGGTGTAAACGATGGTCCCGCCTTCGGCCACGCTCGGCGTGGCGGTTAGGGTGACCGTCGAAGTGTCGGTGACATCGGTGACGGCAGTGCTGACCGGTGCCGGGCTGGAGGTCAGACTTTCGTAGTTGCCCCCACTAATCTGGGTGATGCTATTGGTGACCGGAGCATTGCCCTGGTAGGCGTCGTTCGGCGCGGTGTAGTTGACCGAACCCAGGCTCTGACCGACGGCAATGGTGATCGACTGACCATTGGAAAGGCTCACCACGACAGGCGCGCCGGTGACCGGAGCATCTACAGACGCGGTGTACACGATGGTGCCGCCTTCGACCACGCTCGGCGTGGCAGTCAGGGTGACGGTCGAGGTATCGGTTACATCGGTGACCGCGGTGCTGACCAGAGTCGGGCTGGAGGTCAGGTTCTCGTAGTTGCCGCCGGTGACGAACGTAATGCTGTTGGTGACCGGAGCATTGCCCTGGTAGGCATCGTTCGGGGCGGTGAAGTTGACCGAACCGGTGCTCTGACCGACCGCAATAGTGATGGCCTGGCCGTTGGAAAGGCTGACCACGACCGGCGTGCCGGTGACGGGGGCATCGACGCTGGCGGTATAAACCACCGTGCCGTCTTCGGCGACGCTTGGTGTAGCGGTCAGGGTGACAGTGGAGGTATCGGTGACATCGGTGACAGCAGTGCTGACCGGCGTCGGACTTGAAGTCAGATTTTCGTAGTTGCCGCCGCTGACGGACGTAATGCTGTTTGTGACCGGCGCGTTGCCCTGGTAGGCGTCATTTGGCGCGGTGAAGTTGACCGAGCCGGAGCTCTGGCCGACGGCAATCGTGATGGCCTGGCCGTTCGCCAAGGTCACCACAACCGGTGTCCCGGTAACCGGTGCGTCGACCGAGGCGGAGTACACGATGGTGCCGCCCTCGGCGACGCTTGGCGTCGCGGTCAGAGTAACGGTCGAGGTATCGGTGACATCGGTCACGGACGTACTGATTGGCGTTGGGCTGAACGTCAGGTTCTCATAGTTGCCGCCGCTGACCCCTGTGATGCTATTGGTGATCGGCGCATTGCCCTGGTAGGCATCGTTCGGCGCGGTGTAGTTGACTGCGCCGGAGCTCTGGCCGGCGGCAATCGTGATGGCCTGGCCGTTGGACAGGCTGACGACAACCGGAGCACCAGTAACCGGAGCTCCCACCGAAGCGGTGTACACGATCGTGCCGCCTTCGGCCACGCTCGGCGTGGCAGTCAGCGTAACGGTCGAGGTATCGGTCACGTCGGTGACAGCGGTGCTGACTGGCGTCGGACTTGAAGTCAGATTTTCGTAGTTGCCCCCGCTGACAGCGGTAATGCTGTTGATGACCGGCGCGTTGCCCTGGTAGGCGTCGTTCGGCGCGGTGAAGTTGACCGAACCTGAGCTCTGGCCGACAGCGATGGTGATCGACTGACCGTTGGAAAGGCTGACTACGACCGGTGTGCCGGTGACGGGAGCATCGACGCTGGCGGTATAAACCACCGTGCCGCCCTCGGCGACGCTCGGCGTGGCGGTCAGCGTAACGCTCGAAGTGTCGGTCACGTCAGTGACGGCTGTGCTGACCGGAGTCGGGCTAGAGGTCAGATTCTCGTAGTTGCCGCCTGTAACGGACGTAATGCTGTTGGCGACCGGAGCGTTGCCCTGGTAGACGTCGTTTGGTGCGGTGAAGTTGACCGAACCGGTGCTCTGGCCGACGGCAATGGTGATGGCCTGGCCATTCAACAGGCTGACCACGACAGGCGCGCCAGTGACCGGAGCGCCCACCGAAGCGGTGTACACGATGGTCCCACCTTCGGCGACGCTTGGCGTGGCGGTCAGGGTAACGGTCGACGTGTCGGTCACATCGGTAACCGCCGTGCTGACCAGAGTCGGGCTGGAGGTCAGGTTCTCGTAGTTGCCACCCGTTACTCCGGTGATGCTGTTGGTGACCGGCTCGTTGCCCTGGTAGGCATCGTTCGGCGCGGTGAAATTGACCGACCCAGAACTCTGGCCAACCGCGATGGTGATCGCTTGGCCATTGGAAAGGCTGACCACGACCGGTGTGCCGGTGACGGGAGCATCGACGCTGGCGGTATAAACCACCGTGCCGCCTTCGGCGACGCTTGGCGTGGCGGTCAGGGTAACGGTCGACGTGTCGGTCACATCGGTAACCGCCGTGCTGACCAGAGTCGGGCTGGACGTCAGGTTCTCGTAGTTGCCGCCGCTGACCCCGGTAATGCTGTTTGTGACTGGCGCGTTGCCCTGGTAAGCGTCGTTCGGCGCGGTGTAGTTCACTGAGCCGGAACTCTGGCCGACGGCAATCGTGATCGCCTGACCGTTGGACAGGCTAACCACAACCGGCGTGCCGGTGACCGGAGCACCTACAGACGCGGTGTAAACAATCGTGCCGCCCTCGGCGACGCTCGGCGTGGCGGTGAGGGTGACGGTCGAAGTGTCGGTCACGTCAGTGACCGCGGTGCTGACCGGCGTCGGGCTGGAGGTCAGGTTTTCGTAGTTGCCCCCACTGACCCCGGTAATGCTGTTTGTGACCGGGGCATTGCCTTGGTAGACGTCATTTGGCGCGGTGTAGTTGACCGAGCCGGAGCTCTGGCCCACCGCAATCGTGATGGCCTGGCCGTTCGACAGGCTGACCACCACCGGCGTGCCGGTGACGGGCGCGCTCACCGAAGCGGTGTAAACAACGGTTCCGCCCTCGGCCACGCTCGGCGTGGCGGTCAGGGTGACGGTCGAAGTGTCGGTCACATCGGTGACCGCGGTGCTGACCGGAGTCGGGCTGGAGGTCAGGTTCTCGTAGTTGCCGCCGGTAACGGACGTAATGCTGTTGGTGACCGGAGCGTTGCTCTGGTAGGCATCGTTTGGCGCGGTGTAGTTGATGGAGCCCGAGCTTTGGCCCACCGCAATCGTGATGGCCTGGCCGTTGGACAAGGTCACCAGGACCGGGGTACCTGTTACGGGAGCGCCGACGCTGGCGGTGTACACGATGGTCCCGCCTTCGGCCACGCTCGGCGTGGCAGTCAGCGAGACGCTCGAGGTGTCGGTCACGTCAGTAACCGCCGTGCTGACCGGGGACGGGCTTAAAGTCAGATTTTCATAGTTGCCCCCGCTTACAGCGATGATGCTGTTGGTGACTGGGGCATTGTCCTGGTAAGCGTCGTTTGGCGCGGTGAAGTTGACCGAGCCGGAGCTCTGGCCGACCGCGATGGTGATGGCCTGGCCGTTCGACAGCGATACCAAAACTGGCGCGCCAGTAACGGGTGCGCTTACCGACGCGGTGTAAACAATGGTTCCGCCTTCGGCCACGCTTGGCGTGGCGGTCAGGGTAACCGTAGAAGTGTCGGTTACATCGGTGACAGTCGTGCTGACCGGCGTCGGGCTGGAGGTGAGATTCTCGTAGTCGCCACCACTGACAGCGGTGATGGTGTTGGTGACCGGCGCATTGCCCTGGTAGGCGTCATTCTGGGCGGTGTAATTGATTGAGCCCGAGCTCTGGCCCACGGCAATCGTAATCGATTGCCCATTGGAAAGACTGACGACAACTGGAGCGCCAGTGACCGAAGCGCTTACCGAAGCGGTGTAAACAATGGTGCCGCCTTCGGCGACACTCGGCGTGGCAGTCAGCGTAACGGTCGAAGTGTCGGTCACGTCAGTGACGGCTGTGCTGACCGGAGTCGGGCTGGAGGTCAGGTTCTCATAGTTGCCGCCGCTGACCCCGGTGATGCTGTTAGTGACTGGCGCGTTGCCCTGGTAAGCATCGTTCGGCGCGGTGAAGTTGACCGAACCGGTGCTCTGACCGACCGCGATGGTGATAGCTTGGCCATTGGATAGGCTGACTACGACAGGCGCGCCGGTGACCGGAGCGCCCACCGAAGCGGTGTACACGATGGTCCCGCCTTCGGCGACGCTCGGCGTGGTAGTCAGGGTAACCGTAGACGTGTCGGTTACATCGGTGACCGCCGTGCTGACTGGCGTCGGGCTGGAGGTCAGATTCTCGTAGTTGCCTCCGCTGACTCCGGTGATGCTGTTGGTGACTGGGGCATTGCCCTGATAGACGTCGTTCGGTGCGGTGAAGTTGACCGAACCGGTGCTCTGGCCAACGGCAATCGTAATCGAGTGGCCATTCGACAGGCTGACCACAACAGGCGTGCCGGTGACAGGCGCGCTCACCGATGCGGTGTAAACGATGGTGCCGCCTTCGACCACGCTCGGCGTGGCAGTCAGGGTGACGGTCGAAGTGTCGGTGACATCGGTGACTGCGGTGCTGACTGGCGTCGGACTTGAAGTCAGATTTTCGTAGTCGCCCCCGCTGACACCAGAGATGCTATTGGTGACTGGGGCGTTGCCTTGATAAACGTCGTTCGGGGCGGTGTAGTTGATCGAGCCTGAGCTCTGACCAACCGCAATAGTGATGGCCTGGCCGTTGGACAAGGTCACCAGGACCGGGGCACCAGTTACGGGAGCGCCGACACTGGCGGTGTAAACGATGGTCCCGCCCTCGGCCACGCTTGGCGTTGCGGTCAGGGTAACGGTCGAGGTGTCGGTGACATCGGTCACGGCTGTGCTGACCGGAGTCGGGCTGGATGTCAGGTTCTCGTAGCTGCCGCCGGTAACGGAGGTAATGCTGTTGGTGACCGGCGCGTTGCCCTGATAGGCATCGTTCGGGGCGGTGTAGTTGACTGCGCCGGAGCTCTGGCCGACGGCAATCGTGATGGCCTGGCCGTTGGACAGGCTGACGACAACCGGAGCACCAGTAACCGGAGCTCCCACCGAAGCGGTGTACACGATCGTGCCGCCTTCGGCCACGCTCGGCGTGGCAGTCAGCGTAACGGTCGAGGTATCGGTCACGTCGGTGACAGCGGTGCTGACTGGCGTCGGACTTGAAGTCAGATTTTCGTAGTTGCCCCCGCTGACAGCGGTAATGCTGTTGATGACCGGCGCGTTGCCCTGGTAGGCGTCGTTCGGCGCGGTGAAGTTGACCGAACCTGAGCTCTGGCCGACAGCGATGGTGATCGACTGACCGTTGGAAAGGCTGACTACGACCGGTGTGCCGGTGACGGGAGCATCGACGCTGGCGGTATAAACCACCGTGCCGCCCTCGGCGACGCTCGGCGTGGCGGTCAGCGTAACGCTCGAAGTGTCGGTCACGTCAGTGACGGCTGTGCTGACCGGAGTCGGGCTAGAGGTCAGATTCTCGTAGTTGCCGCCTGTAACGGACGTAATGCTGTTGGCGACCGGAGCGTTGCCCTGGTAGACGTCGTTTGGTGCGGTGAAGTTGACCGAACCGGTGCTCTGGCCGACG
>NZ_JBWGIF010000025.1:0-11174 GCF_056312565.1 Pseudomonas sp. JE3303 | reverse complement strand
TTGAAGGCTTCGCCGGTGCTCAGGGAAAGCACCTGGTTGTGCGGGGTGTATTGCGACAGTTGCAGGTTCCAGCCCAGGCCAAAGCCTGAGTCCAGGGTATTGAGCGGGTTGTAGTTCAGCGCCAGCTTGAACGCAGGGCCTTGCAGGTCATTGGCCTGGAGTTCGGGCAAGTCGATGGCCACGGTATATTGTCCCGTGCGCGGATCAACGCCATTGCGCAGGAAACTCATGAAGTTGAACGCATTGGAATGTACGGAAGTCGACGTAGACATTGTTTCAGCTCGTGAAAAAATCATCGGAAACCCCACGCCCGACACGGGCGCGGGAAACTGCATGCTCAGTGGCTAGCGAATTTGGGTGTCGGGTAGTGGATACTGGATTTTGATACCCGACAACTTGCCTTCGATGTTGCCGTGATCGTAATAGGGAGTGATCATGCGCAGTCCCGGCGTGATAATTTCGCCGGCAGACATGGACTTAAGCGACTTGATCTCGATCCAGCCCGTGGAGAATCTGTACTTGATTCCACGCAGGTCGAAATACCAATCATCCTCGGAGTCCTCGCCTTTCTCCGATGACAACCTGATGAGAACGGCCGAAGGCGCATTATCAATTTTAAAATAACTTATGACGTCATTCTTCGGATTGTCACTCTCACCAAACTTTATATAACCATGCTTGATTTCAACAGAGGTGGTGTAACCAGCTGGCGCGCCATTCTGGTCAAGTTTCTGAGCGAGCATGATCTTGCCATTGCTGTCAGGGCCTGGCGTACTTGGTGCGTTCTCGTCGGGGTAGACACTGCCAATGGAGATTCCCGATGCACTGTCATCCGGAGCGGTATACAGCGTATTTAGCAAATGATCACGATGCCCATTGCGGACGGCCGGGCTGAAGGAGATACGCCGCCTGTGCGCATTGCCTTCCCTGTCGCGCAACAGCACCGCCAGCGAGCGGCTCAACGCCGCCCGCTCGCTGCCCGTTGCCGTGTAGTCGCAATCGTCAACGCGGTGGTTGCTGATGACCAGTGAGCCGGCTTCAAAGACATTGATGTCCACCTTGGCTTCGAGAACGCTTTCATCCACCAATGTGGGCAGGCGTTTGTCGAAAGTGATGTTCTGGACAAAAGGCGGCCGCTTCAAGTCCCGGAAGACAGAGCCGGTAAAGCTGGTCATGACTTCCTGTGCATGCTCACTTTCCCAACGCAGCATGGACGTGTTGACGGCTGCGCCCACTTGGTCTTCTGGCAGGTCGGTTGGCAGGAACTGGCAGGTCTCAAAACTCCCGCCACGGTATTTCAGCTTCCAGTAATCCACCGTGCGCAGGTGGTAATCGAAGTCGTCCTGTTCAGGATCACCAGCCCCCCCGCCGCCGCCGTCGACTCGAATCCTATCGAAGGTGTAGTTTTCATCGGTGAAGTCGGGCAATGACCGGGACCTGATGTCGACCCTTCCCGAGGTCGCATTGCGGGCTGTGGACCAGTGCCACGTTCCCGTGTCCGCCTGGAAGCCCGCATAGAAGGCCGTGACGGAACCAGGGTCTGCGCGGCCGTGGAGCCACAGCGCCTGCAGGGTGACCCCGTCATCATCCTGAGCAGGTGCGGACAACGCAGTGGTGCGTGCTCCCGCTGCTTCGAATCGATTGGAGAGACGATTGGTCCGCCACTTTTGCAGGTCACCATCAGCGATGCCTTCATTTTCATCCATCCCGGGCAGGGCCTCGACCTGGGCATTGGATGAAAACTCGAACAGGCTCAGGGTCGCCTGTTCGGTGAGGCTCAAACCCACGGGTTTGCCGTTGAAGTTGGTCTCAAGGCGCATCTCAAGCCCGAGCTGCTGGTAGCCATTGGGATACAGCACACCGATGCTGCCCTGCTCCGCGCCACCGGACACCTTGAGGGTGAAGGTCTGCAAGGTATTCCAGGACTCCTCCTCCTCCATCTGCGAGTACTTGAGCACGCTGTAGCCGCTGGCGAAGGTCACGCCATTGCGCACCACCTCGCATACCACCACACTGGCGCCCGCGCGGGGGTTGGACGGCGCGGTGAAGCGTCCTGCGGCATCTACCGTACCCTCGCCCGCCACCCGCCACCGCCGCGGAGTCCCGGGCATGAAACGGGTCTTGTCCTGCACTTGCACGCTGGCCGCTGCCTTGACCCGGGGTACATAGGCAGGTTCCACGTCCAAGGTTTGCTGACCATTGAGAAACAGCACCGCGGCGCTGCCGGTTTCGCTACCACTCGCTTCGACCTGCTGAACCGTCAGGGCGCGCCTTCGCGCTGCAGGTAACGGGCGCAAGGCGGCCCGATTGCTATCCGCCTCCAGAAGCTCGGCATATGCAGGGCCGGGCAACGCCCAGCCGATGCGCGGCGCCTTGGCGTCGGACGCCGTCAGCGTGAGCGACTGTCGTACCCCGGGCACCACTGTTGCAATGCGCGGGGCAATTTCCAGGACCTCGAAAAACACCTGCAGCCTGGCCGATGCGGTATAGACGTGGCCTTGTTCTTCATAGTCGGCGGTCACCACTACGGTCAGGCTGTCATGCCCGAGCAGCTCGGCGCCGGCAGCCTGGTAGAGGCCTGTAGCGCCGATGGTGCCATGGCTCGCGGGGGTGTGGCTGCGCAGGCCCACGGCCCGCCAGCGGGTGGCCTGGACTGGCTTGCCAAAGCCATCGCGCAGTGTGAATTGCTGGCTGCTTCCAGCACGTAGCGCCTTGAAAGCCGGTTCCAGGGCGAAGGTGGTGCGCAGCGGATCGATAGAGCCAAACACCGCCAGATCATGAGGCGTATGGCGCTCACGCTCCATGAAGGCATGGGACCCGGGGAACAGCAGCTTGGCGAGCACCTCGAGACGACCATCGCTGACATGCTCGCGCAGCGCCCGGTCGAGCACGAGCACGGCGGAATAGCGATCGCTGCCATCGTCTTCGATGTCGTCGGGGATCAGGAACGGGAAACGGTCATTCGGCATGCGTCCATCGCCGTCGTTGGCCACCAGCCGTATGAAGGTCAAGACGGCACCGTCGCCATGATTGGAGGCGCTGGCCAGCTTCGCGCCAGGCGCCGCCTGGGTGCGGATGATGAAACGGGTTGGCGTCAGTTCGCTGTAGCCGTCGAAATCGATCCTGCCCAGTTCGAAGACGCTGCGATGCGCAGGCAAGCCCTTGAACCACTGTTCGAATGCAGTCGCCAGGTGTCTGCTGACCTGCTCGTCATCTGCGCCAAGGTTGCAGCGCAGGCTGGCGCCCTTGGCCAAGTCCAGGGTCACGCGCCCGCAGCGGTCGACCTCGCCCGTCACCAGGGCGAGATCGATGTCCATTTCGAGCGTGAAGCCCATGGCTTCGGTGATGGTGAAAGTGCTGAGCAGGTTCGGCACAGTTGCAGAGGCATGGCTGCAAGAGCCACCAATGACATTCAGGGCCAGCACAGCCCGGGAGTTGGCCATCGAGGCAGTGGTGAACGAAAGCCTGGGAGCGCCAAACTCGACCCCCACCAGGGTACTGTGAGTGATCAGCAGCCCCTCATGGTCTACCGTGCCGGAAAACGGTGGCACGAACCGCTGCTCATCCAGGCGTTCGATGTACTGGTGTTCGAGCAGGCGGTTCAGACGCGCGCGGCTGAATACCGATACCGCGCCCCAACCCTGGGTTACATTGCCTTCGCTCAGGCGTTGCAGCACCTGTTCAAGCGAGTTTCCGGACATGGTCTTGTCCTCCTCGGAAATGGATGGAATGGATGAAGTGGTCATGGCCGCGACTGCTGCGTCAGGCTGGCGGAGGTACCCTGGGCGGCCGAGATCGGCGCCAGTGGCAGCGGCAGGATCAGGTGACCTTCGAAGCGGCCGTATTTCCCGCCATCAAGCAGCGCGGTGACCAGGGCAAAGCGTTCGCCCGCCAGTGCGCCCGGGGTGTAGCAGCCATCGGCATCGATGCCGCCAGGACCCAGCCGCACCTGCCAGTCATCGGGCTCGATGAGTTGGCCATTGAGCGACGCGAGCAGCTGCAGTCGACCGGCAGGCAAGGCCTGCTCCGCAATCGACAGCATCAGGGTGGGCACTTTCTGCTGAACCAGCACATGGACGCTGCGCTCAGTACCCGCCTGCTCGTTGCGCACCTCGATCTGCTCGAGCACATAGGTGTCGTCGGGTATGCCCGGCCCGGCCTGGTAGAGGCAGGTCCGGCCTTGCTCGCCAGGCTGCAGGGACCCGCTGCCAGCCGCCGCGTCCTTGATCGACCAGGTCAGCTGCCCTTGGCCGATCGTGCCAGCGCCAAGCGCCACGGTTTCGCCGCTGAAGCACACGCTGATCAGCGGATTCACGCTGATCGGGTACGCCAGCACAGTGATCGAAGCGACCGCGCGTTCATGGGTCTGGGGATCGGTCGCGATCACCAGCAGTCGTGAGGGTCCGTCACCCATGGCGTGGGCCGGCGGTGCCCGGTACAACCCGGTCTCTGGGTCAATTCGTCCAATGTCCGCAGTGTTGCCAGGCAGCGATTCCAGACTCCAGCGAAGGCCTTCGCGCGCCGGCTGGACGCTTAACTGCTGCCGGCCCCCGGCCACCACCCGCAGGTTTTGCTCGACAATGACAAACCCGGCCTGCTCCTGGCCGACTGGGCCGAACAGCGCCAGGTCGTGGGGCTGCTCGCGCAGGACAGGCCGCAAGCGGCTGGCATCGGCCAGTTGCAGGCCGTCGAGCAGCAGCTCGGGTATCTGCGCCGTGAGCTGGCGCGAGAGTGCTTCAAGGAAGGCGCTGCGGATGATGTGCGCGGCAAATGTCTCGACCTCCCCGCGCAACGCCGGGTCGGTGTCTTCCGGCAAACCTTCCAGAACGCGGGCCCAGGCCCCCTCTTGCACAGGCGCAAAGACTTCGCCGCGCAGGATGTTCTCGAAGGTGTCGTCCGCGTTCAGGTAGAAGTGGTAGGCCAGGCTCACCTCGAAGGTGGCTGCTCTCTCTTGCCAGGCACCGCCGGACACTGGCCGGTAACGGAAGCTGAAGCTGCACTTGGACTTCCAGTCCTGGATTACGGCGTCTTCGAGAAACGCCGCCGTCAAGGGCTGCTCGCCAGCGGTGCCAGAGAGCTCGAAGCGGTCGGACTGGAACTCCAGCCGCTGGCTTGAATACTGGCTTGGCGAAACGGACAACGAGCCGGACCTGGCCTGCATGCTCGCCAGATCGCTGGAGATATCGTAGTTGAAGTCGAAATCGCCAGCGTCGAGAAAGGCCTAGCAAGCCCTGTCCGTAGGCTGCGCGGTGCAGCACACGCAACGACATCAAGGCGGTGGAGTTGGGCCCTGCAGCCAGCTCATCAGGCAGCAGGAACGGGAAATCCGAATCCTTGGCCGGGAACCTGCCCGTGGGGCCGTGGATCATGGAGATGAACAAGACCAAGGCCAGGCGTTGGCCGGTCTTGCTGGCATGGACACGCACACCCAGGCCACCGACATTCAGGAAAGCGTTGTTCTCACCGGCCAGTACACGCGCCAGGGCATGTATGCGCTTGTCGTCGTCCAGATTGCCCAGCTCCTGTTCGATGAACCGTCCGCCTGCAAGCTTTTCGGGCAGGCCACTGCCCAGGTCGAACTCGACGTTCTGCCCCTCACCCAAGTCCATCACTACCCCCTGGGGGCCGGACTGGAGACGAAGGTCCTGGCGTACTTGCAGGGGGGTCAGCGGGTCATGCAGCGATAGCGCCAGGATCTTTCCAGGTGCCTCCATGACGCAGTGGGTACCGCCTTCGACGGTCATCGCCACGCTGATGCGAGGCTGGTCATAGGCATCGCCGGTGAACTCAAGCGAAGGCGCACCCATCCGGTACCCATCAAGTACGTGACTGATGCGCGACTCGGGAATCGAAACAGTGCCGCTGATACCCTGGATATCAGTTCCCTGACTCAAGCGCGCCAGGTGCGCTTGCTGTAACAGATCATCGACCTGATGTAACGGAAGTGCGGCAATCATGTTCCAGTTCAATAATTCTGGATTACGTCGCATCCACGCCAACAAGGCGTCTATCGAGTTTTCCGACATAGCATTCTCCAAGTGGATAGGTACCGACGACAGGAAACTCCTGTTTTTAATCGGCAGGTATACAAGTAGGTTTTCAAATTGCGTGCAGTGGTATCGATAAAGGGCTGTGTTAAGGAATGAGCATGATCGATAACCGCGGAAAGTTATGGTATGTCTCGCCATCGTCGAAACTTACGGCCGCCGTGACTCGAAAAGCGTGGTTCTCCTTCAATGAACTCAGGAAAGAACCCGGAAGCGCTGACTCCAGGTAGCCGTCGTAATACTCGTCTTCATCGACTGGTTGGTCATCGCGCAGTACATGCTCCACTTCGCTGCCAGCTTCGGTGAGGCCGGTGACGCGCATCCATACCCGCTGGCCCTCGGCGAAGAACACCCAGTTGGGCACCATGAACGTCGCACCCCGGTCCGCCGCCGCCTTGCGGGATAACTCCCCAGCCGACGCCTCCGGGCACTGGACAGGCTTGAACGGATTGCTCGCGTAGTGGGCGATACGCAAGTCGAAGACGGCAGAAGGCTCGGCGTTTTCGCCGGGCAGAGTGACCGTGTAGTACACGTTCAGGCGTCGGCCGAGGTTGGCGGGCACTGCTTCGCGCGGAATCTGGAAGCGCCTCGGGTTGCCGACCGTGGGCGTCGTGCTGCTGAACTTCCCCGTGCTGCCATGGCCGTCCCAGTGCATCTCCACGATACCTTTGTCGATCACAGCCCCGGCAGGAATATCCACCAAGGTGCCGCGCTCGATCAGGTTTGGCGCTATGAAGCCTTGGCCGGCACCGTCCTCGCCTTCGGGTTGGGCGTGCTGGACGACCGGTGACGGCAGATTGAGAGGGCGGCGCAACGTGAGCTCGAGGGGGTGGGAGCGGCGCTCCTCGCCGAGCCGGGACCACTGGTAATAGAGGCTCACCTTCTCGCCCACGTTTTCCCGTAGCCAGGCTTGCTCCAGCCGCAGCTCCAGGCGCCGGCTGTCCAGCACCGTCAGGTCAACGCGTAGGGCGACCAGCGCGCTGTCCAGGCCTTGGGCATGCAGTAGCAGTTCGTCTCTCTGCTGCAGGCCGGGCGGTGGCTCAAGCACCACGATCACGCCCAGCGGATAGGACTCCGGGTCCAGCTTGTCACCGATCAGCCCCTTGATTCTGGGCGCGTCCAGCCATCCATCCTGGGGCGGTGTGCCGGGTGCCAGCTCGACCCTCTGCAACGGCGAGGTAGTAGCAGTGCTCCCATCGGCGTATTCGATGCTGTAGTGCATATCGGCAACACCCTCGAACACATAGCTGTCGTCGACCGTCCACATCAACGGCCTATGCAGATCGTCGTGGGTCAGGGTCTTGCTCAGTTGCAGTGGCTCGTCTGGCATGCCTTCGTAGTAATACTGCCAGGTGAAGGTCACCACATCATTGATGGCCATGGCTTGATAAGGTGCAGTGGTCACCGTGGCGCCGGCAGCATCGATATGTTCGTAATAGGCGACCAGCTCATGGCTACCGAGAAACTGTGCCGGCGGCAGGCCCAGGGCGGCATCAGGCGCCTTGTTCACATACATGAAGCGGCGATGCGATTCCTCTCCTGGAAATCCGTTGTCATCCAGGGCGTAGGAATAGAACACCCAGCCGCCGTTCAGATTTTGCAGCAGCGTGTTATCGATCATGATGGGCACGCCGTTGACCGGATCGGGCGTGATGATGGTTTCCTTGGATTCAAGCAGATCGAACAGTTCGCCGTTGACGCCACAGCCCTTGAAAAGCGGCCAGACACTATCGCCACTGCTCATGCCGGGATATTTTATATAAGTAAGTAGTTTTGAATCACCCAGTTTTTCAAGGTCGATAGAATCGTTCATCAAACCAGGAACTTCGGGAGCCGGCAATCTTGAAGTCATCGATAAGTACTCTTCGGGCCGATCATCCAACGATCGACATGTTACGGATGTCGATGTTTTACACTTGGGCATGCGGCACTGAAACTGGCAACTCCGCCAGCTAATCAAGCTCTACAGAAGCTGATACTTTAAGGACAGCGCGCCGATTTCGAAGAGTCCTGAAAACATAAACCCGCAGGGGCTGATGCCCCTGCGGGTAGTGGCTGGGATAGTTGAGAAACTTGACGCCTCACGCCATCCTGGACAGTGCCTTGTAAGTCTCGGAATAGTCGGTCAAGGGCAGTGGCAGGATGATAAGACCCGTCCAGACGCCATACTTGCCTCCATCCTCCTTCGATTCGATCAACACAAAACGCTCGTTCGCCGCGGGATCGGCCAGGTACACGCCGTCCTCGCTGATCGAGCCTGGACCGTCGAGCAGGATGCTCCAGACCGAATCTTCGGTGATCACGCCATTGATCACGGCCTGCAGATCGACCCGGCCTTCCTGAACATCCAGGTCCTGGATGCTGACGTTGATCGACAGCGCGTTTTCAGTGACGATTACCGAAGTGCTCGCTTCGCCGTTCTGATCCCGAACCTGGACCTTGTCGATGGTGTAGGCAGGTGGGTTAGGCGGGCCTGGCGGGAAGGTGGGGGCGGTGTAGGTCGTGCCCGCGCCGCTGTCCTCGGATAGTTCGCCGCTTCCAGGGTGGTTGATGATGGACCACTGCAGGCCGTCGGTGGCCTCGAGGTTTCCAGCTGTCAGATGTACCGATGCCCCAGGGGTGGTGATTTCGATCAGAGGACGCACGCACAGCGTATCCGTGATCACCGTGATCAGGGCCGAACTCTGGAACTGGCTGACAGGGTCGGTGGCTGTCACCCGCACACGCGTCATGCCGTTTTCAATGTCAATCGCCCCTGGCGCACTGTAGCGGCCCTGCGCATTGATGTACCCGGGGTTGCTGGAGGTACGCAGGCCGGTCTGCAGGGCCTGGACCTTCCACTCGACGCCTGCGACCGCAGGCACGGTGGAAAATTGCTGGTGGGTGCCGGCGGCCACCAGCTGTTCCAGCGGGTCGATGGAAAAGTGGGTAGAGGCAGGGTTCACGCGTCCGAAAAAGCTGGCATCCTTCTTGATGTGTACTTCATCACCGGCAATAACGTTGCCAAAGTTGAGGTGAATACTTTGATTGATGAACTCGTCGAGGGCGCCATCGATCGTGAAGTTTCGTGTCAAGTGCCGCTCGATGACCGGACGGACGTCGGGGCCCTTGCCAACCTCCTTTCTCAGGCTCGCAACGATATAGGTCGGGTAGATGACCCCCGCCAGGAAAAGATACAG
Organism: Pseudomonas sp. JE3303; assembly: GCF_056312565.1. Lineage (NCBI taxonomy): Bacteria > Pseudomonadati > Pseudomonadota > Gammaproteobacteria > Pseudomonadales > Pseudomonadaceae > Pseudomonas > Pseudomonas sp. JE3303. The sequence continues at coordinate 1,948 of NZ_JBWGIF010000025.1, read as the reverse complement.
TCCAGGATATTTAACAAGTTCATCCCATGGCACTTCCCACCACCTCTCGGGCATTGTCGAATCCGCCTCGCTATGTTCATGCCAAGGCATTTCACAACTGAGCGTACTGCCAGTGTCCTCGAAAGAAATTTCCTTGAACTGTACCAGGCCGTTTTCGCGGTCCAACTGGTACTGGGCAACTACCCTGAGAGAAATGTCCACATTAATCGGATCGAACCCTCCCTCCTGTGATGTAACGGGCTCATTTTTTTCATTGAGCATCGCATAGGTCTCGACAGTGGCCTCGGCCGTCTCCTCGATGTCCCACGTCATAGTGATTTCGTCGCCGCTCATCTTCATCGTCAGTTTGTCGGCAGCCTTCAACCCGAAGGCCTTTACACTGTAATGGCCGATAGCACTGAACGTGGGAGCGCCCGGATTGGGCAGGACGACAGGTACATAGTAATTGATGACCTCCACTGCAGGCACCGTCATGCTTCCGGCCTTGGCTGCAGCAGCGATGAATTCGTCAGCCGCAACGGATGTGACATCGAATTGCGCATTGCCCAGCAATTCATCGACGGCATGGCATACCTGGCTTAGCGCCATTCGGGGAAGGTCAGTCAACACCGTGGCCGAATAGTCCTTGCCGGCATCATCAGGCAGCAGATACCTGAAATCCGCTCCCGTTTCCGGCGGTGATCCATCGAAGGCGCCGCTCATGCGGATCAGGCCGAGCACGGCGCCCTCGCCATGATCAGCCGAACCCGAATCACGTGCGGCCTCGTTCTTGGCCTGGGTGCGCAGCTTGAAGCTTTGCGCACTGAGGATAGGGTTGGAACCTTCGCGGATATTGCCCAGCGGATAGATGCGCTTGTCATCCGGCAGGCTCCTGAACTGCTCCTTGAAAAAGGCGCCACCCAGGCTCTGTTCATGCTCGATTCGGGAAAAGTCCAGGGTGAAGTTGTCGCTCTGGCTCAAATCCAGGTACATCAGCCCTCCCTCGCCCACATTCCCGGGAACATCGGCAAGCGACAGATCAAGCAGCAGGCGCGGACCGAGCAGAGGCCCGATCCAGTCGACCTTCACGGGCGACCAGTTCGCCCCCACCTTGCGCATGCCAATCTGGCCGCCACCGATGACATCCATGCGCAGGCGCGCCTTGGAATTATTGAGCTCGGCATTTTCAAAAGACAGGCGCGGTACATCGAGCAAGAATTTCTCGAGGCGAAAGCGCGAGCCCGTGCTGTCGATCACGCCAGTAATGGGCGCAAGGTATGAGCCGGTATTGAAACGCGTGATGTATTCCTGGGCCAATAGTCGGTTGAGTTGTCCTCGGTCCAGAGCGACGATCGCGCCCCAACCGAAGAGGCGGCTCTTGACACTCATCCATTCAAGTAACTGTTCCAGAGAATAAGACATATAAACTTCCTTAAGAAGAGCAGGACAGGCATTTGCAATGCCTGATATTCACGACATGCTGCCCACTCCAGGCAGAACAGTACATCGCAACTACTCATGTTTTAACCTCCCGGCAGCACGCCTCGAAACTGGCAACGTTGCCAGCTCCCGCCTGATGGGCGAACTGTTATGTTGACGCCCTCTTAAAGGTGCCCATCGCACATTCCAACATCATCAAACCTGCCGCCGCTCTTTTCGCGACGCGCCATCTATCGCTCGAATTCGAGGTTTAAATAATGACCGCAACCTCTTCGATACACTCCAATGCCATGAACTTCATGAGTTTCCTGCGCAATGGCGTTGATCCGCGCACGGGACAATATACCGTGGCCATCGACTTGCCCGAACTCCAGGCCAATGACCTGCAAGGCCCTGCGTTCAAGCTGGCGCTGAACTACAACCCGCTCAATACACTGGACTCAGGCTTTGGCCTGGGCTGGAACCTGCAACTGTCGCAATACACCCCGCACAACCAGGTGCTTTCCCTGAGCACCGGCGAAGCCTTCAA
>NZ_JBWGIF010000024.1:0-12295 GCF_056312565.1 Pseudomonas sp. JE3303 | reverse complement strand
GGGACGCCGGCCCGCTTCGCGCGGTCCGGCGTCCCGGCACAAGGCCGCTCCTACAAAGGTCAAGAGCAGCAGGGGCGCCTACGCCTGATTCAACGCCTGCGCCGCAGCCAACACCGCATCCACATGCCCGGGCACTTTCACCCCGCGCCATTCCTGGCGCAGCACGCCGTGCTTGTCGATCAGGAAGGTACTGCGGTCCACTCCCATGTACTCCTTGCCATACAGCTTCTTCAGCTTGATCACCCCGAACAGCTCGCAAAGCGCCTCGTCCTTGTCGCTGATCAGCTCAAAGGGAAACCCTTGCTTCGCCTTGAAATTCTCATGGGACTTGAGCCCATCGCGCGATACGCCGATCACTTCGGTGTTGGCCGCCTGGAACGCTGCATGCTGGTCACGGAAACCCTGCCCCTGGGTGGTGCAGCCAGGCGTGCTGTCCTTCGGGTAGAAATACAGCACCACCTGGCGCCCGGCGAGGCCTGCCAGGCTGACGGCCTGGCCACTGGTGGCCTGGGCCTGGAAGTCGGCGACGGGTTGGTCGAGTGCTACGGCCATGTGGCTTTCCTTACATCGGGTTCTGTGGGCGCCACGGTTCGATCAACGCGTCCAGGTTCAACGCATCGGCGAAATCCAGGAACTGGTCGCGCAGCCAGCTGATCTGGGTGCCGGCCGGCAAGGTCACGGTGAACGTGGCATTGAGCATGCTGCTGCCAGTCTGCGGGGCTTCGTAGGTGTCGCTGGTCAGGTTCTCGAGCTCGACATTGTGGTCGAGGAAGAACTGGCACAGCTCACTGATGATGTCCGGCCGATAGGCGGCGCTGACATAGGCCACATAAGGCAAGGCCTGGGGGCGCACCTCAAGCTCGGCGCTACGCACCATGTTCAGGGTGAAGGCGTGCTTCTTGCCCAGCGCAGGCAGGCCGGCCTCGAAGCGTGCCAGGGTGTCCCAGCTGCCGGCGACCTGCAGGACCAGCGCGCTGGTCTCGCCGTGGCGGGTCAGGCGCGAGGTCACTACCGCGCAGCGGTTGTCGTTGGCGGCGCGGCTGAGGACGTTGGCCAGCTCCATGGGGTTGGCGCCCAGGGCGCTGATGACAAGGAATTGTTCGCGTACGGTGGGGGTGGACATGCAGCATTCCTAAAGCGATGAGCGGTCGGTACAGGACGGGTGCAGATGCCTGGATGGCGGGGCCCGTGGCCCGACATGGGGGCCGTGGACGCGGGCAGCAGGCGTTGTCGGCGGCCCGGCGGGCCACGCTGTACCAATCAAAGGGGAGAGGGTAGCGAAATCTGGCGCCGGAGGGAATGCTCCACCCGCCTGCTTCGCTTGTGCAAGGTCGATGGCGCCAGTACCATTACCGCTCTCTTTTTCCGGCAGGAGCAGTTTCATGATTGCGGGCAGTATGGTGGCATTGGTCACACCCATGGATGCAGAAGGGCGTCTTGACTGGGACAGCCTGAGCAAACTCGTGGACTTCCACCTGGAGAATGGCACCCACGCGATCGTCGCCGTCGGCACCACCGGTGAGTCGGCGACCCTCGATGTCGATGAGCACATCAAGGTCATCGAATTCGTCGTCAAGCGTGTCAATGGCCGTATCCCGGTCATCGCCGGCACCGGCGCCAACTCCACCCGCGAAGCCGTGGAACTGACCCAGAACGCCAAGAAGGCCGGCGCCGACGCCTGCCTGCTGGTAGTCCCGTACTACAACAAGCCGACCCAGGAAGGCCTGTACCAGCACTTCAAGCACATCGCCGAAGCCGTCGACATCCCGCAGATCCTCTACAACGTTCCCGGCCGCACCTCCTGCGACATGCAGGCCGAGACCGTGATCCGCCTGTCGACCGTGCCGAACATCATCGGCATCAAGGAAGCCACCGGCGACCTGCAGCGCGCCAAGGCCATCATCGACGGCGTCAGCGATGACTTCATCGTGATGTCCGGCGACGACCCGACCGCAGTCGAGCTGATCCTGCTGGGCGGCAAAGGCAATATCTCGGTCACCGCCAACGTCGCCCCGCGCGAAATGGCCGACCTGTGCGAGGCCGCCCTTGAGGGCAATGCCGAGAAGGCCCGCGCGATCAACGAAAAGCTGATGCCGCTGCACAAGAACCTGTTCGTCGAAGCCAACCCGATCCCGGTGAAATGGGCGCTGGTGGAGATGGGCCTGATGCATGAAGGCATTCGCCTGCCACTGACCTGGCTGAGTGCCCCCTGCCACGAAACGGTACGCCAGGCCCTGCGCCAGTGCGGCCTGAAGTTTGATTGAGGACGTACACCGCATGAAGCGACTGGCTGGTCTTTCCGCCCTTGCCCTGATTATTTCCAGCACCAGCGGTTGTGGTTGGCTGTGGGGCGACGAGGGTTATTTCCGCGACCGTGGCAGCGACTACCTGACGGCGAACCAGACTGCCCCGATGCAGCTGCCGCCCGATGCGACCAACGTCAAGCGCATGGATCCGCTGTTGCCGATCCCACGCAACGTCGCCGACGACAACGTCAAGGGCGAGTACGACGTGCCGCGTCCGCAGCCGCTGTCGGCCACCGCCGATGTCAGCGACTTCAGCCTGCAGCGCAGCGGCAGCAGCCGTTGGGTGCTGGCCCAGCGCGCGCCGGCCGAAGTCTGGCCGATCGCGCGCCAGTTCTTCGAGGATAACGGCTTCCGCATTGCCGAAGAGCGCCCGCAGACAGGTGAATTCAACACCACCTGGCAGCGTTTCGACGAGCTCTCGGCCTCCATGGGCCAGCGCCTGGGCAGCGCCGCCAGCAGCACCGACAGCGAAGTGCGCGTGCGAGTGCGCATGGAGCCGGGCGTGCAGCGCGGCACCAGCGAAATCTACATCGTCAGCGTCGAGCGTCCGGCCGGCAGCACTGCCGAGCCAGGCTTCCCGTCCGCCTCCAACAACACCGGCGTCGATGCCCTGCTGGTCGACGAAATGCTCGCCAGCATGACCCGCAGCGCCGAGAAGGGCGGTTCGGTGTCGCTCCTGGCCGCGCGTGACTTCGATGCCCCGAGCCAGGTCAGCCTGAGCGAAGACGGCAGCGGCAACCCGGTGCTGTTCCTGGGCGCCGACCTCGACCGAGCCTGGTCGAGCGTGGGCCGTGCCCTGGAGCAGGGCGAGTGGCGCGTCGAAGACATCAACCGCAGCCTTGGCCTGTACTACATCAACCTGTCCGAAAAGCCTGAAGACAAGCAGCAGCAACCGGGCTTCTTCAGCCGCCTGTTCGGCAGCGAGCCGACCCAGGAAGAGCGCGAAGCCCGCGCCGAGCGCTACCAGGTCCGCCTGGCCAAGGTCGGCGACAACGTCCAGGTCACCGTCGAGAAGAACATAAACACCGTGGCCCCGGCCGATGTCGCCCGCCGCGTGCTGAGCGTCATTCAGGACAACCTGGGTTAAGTGCGCTTCGCGGTACTTGGAAGCGGTAGCCAGGGAAACGGCACGCTGATCGCCAGTGGTGATACCTTCATCCTGGTCGACTGCGGCTTTTCCCTGCGCGAGACCGAGCGGCGCCTGGCGCTGCTCGGCGTGTCTGCGGCGCAGTTGAGCGCGGTACTGGTGACCCATGAGCATGCCGACCACGTCCATGGGGTCGGCTTGTTGTCACGGCGTTACAATGTGCCGGTCTACCTCAGCCAAGGCACGCTGCGCGGCATGCGCAAGCCAGTCGAGGCGGCGGGCTTTCTCGCCTGCCGCGGCAGCCTGCAGGTCGGCGCGCTCGAGATCAGCGCCTCGCGTGTCGAGCACGATGCCCTGGAGCCCTTGCAGTATGTCGTCAGTGATGGCCGGCGCCGCTTCGGCATGCTGACCGACCTGGGCTCCTACGACATGCACCTGCTGGAACGCTACCAGGGCCTGGACGCGTTGCTGATCGAGGCCAATCACTGCCGTGACCTGCTGGCGCGCGGGCACTACCCGTATTTTCTCAAGCAGCGGGTCGGCGGCAGCCAGGGACATCTGAACAACCACCAGGCCGCGAGCCTGGTGTCCGAGTTGGGCTGGAAAAACCTGCAGCATCTGGTGCTCGCCCACCTCAGCAGCAAGAACAACCTGCCACAGCTGGCGCGTCAGTGCTTTGTCGACACCTTGGGGTGCGATCCGGACTGGCTCCAGGTGGCGAATCAGGACCATGGGCTCGACTGGCGTGAAATCGCCTAGCCCAACTACTCAGCAAGCGGAGCCCATCATGGAAAAACGCGAAGAACTCTACCGTGGCAAAGCCAAGTCGGTTTACAAGACCGACGACGCCGACCGCCTGATCCTGCTGTTCCGCAACGACACTTCGGCGTTCGACGGCAAGCGTATCGAGCAGCTCGACCGCAAAGGCATGGTGAACAACAAGTTCAACGCCTTCATCATGCAGAAGCTTGAAGAAGCCGGCATTCCGACCCAGTTCGACGCGCTGCTCGGCGACAACGAATGCCTGGTCAAGAAGCTCGACATGATCCCGGTCGAATGCGTGGTGCGCAACTATGCCGCCGGCAGCCTGGTCAAGCGCCTGGGCGTCGAGGAAGGCATCCAGCTGACGCCTTCGACTTTCGAGCTGTTCCTCAAGAACGACGAAAAGGGCGACCCCTTCATCAACGAATCCCACGTCGTGGCATTCGGCTGGGGTACCGCTGACCAGCTGGCGACCATGAAGACCCTGTCGCTCAAGGTCAACGAAGTGCTGACCAAGCTGTTCGACGACGCAGGCCTGCTGCTGGTCGACTTCAAGCTTGAATTCGGCGTGTTCCACGGCCAGATCGTGCTGGGCGACGAGTTCAGCCCGGACGGTTGCCGCCTGTGGGACAAGCAGACCCGCGAGAAGATGGACAAGGACCGCTTCCGCCAAGGCCTGGGCAACGTGATCGAAGCCTACGAAGAAGTTGCCAAACGCCTGGGCGTGCCGCTGTAAGCCGGCACATCCGCGCAAGCGCCTGATACCACGCAATTTTTTTCAAAGAAAGGTTTGCCTTTAAAGAAACTGCTGGTATCATGCGCGCCACTGGAGAGATGCCGGAGTGGCCGAACGGGACGGATTCGAAATCCGTTGTACTGGCGACAGTACCTAGGGTTCAAATCCCTATCTCTCCGCCATACGCTACACCTGCAAGGCCCCTGGGAACTTCACCGTTGCCAGGGGCTTTGTTGTTTCAGGCCTCTTCCTTCTTTGTCCCATGCCTGGGACAAACTGTCATATTGACATCGCCATTTCTCTTGCAGTGGCATTTCGGTTACAATCCATAAAACGTTTCAGCCTTAGCCGGTCCCCTGGGTCCGCGCAGGGCGGCGTCCTATGTTTCTCAAGCAGCTCAATCCAACGATCAAAACAAACGAGCGCTGAAGGCATGAGCAGTTGCGGCCGGGTTTTCACCTGGCCCTCGAAACCAGCCACCTTCGTCTTCAACAACGCCCACCTGGTGTCATCCATACCGTGATGACCTCTCAGGCTGCTGCGATGAAGAGCCGCGGGCGGATATGTTCTATTGAGTGGATTGATCAATGTTCAAGAAAACAAGCAAGGCCTTGCTGGCACTGGCAGTAGCGGCAGGTGTCCTGCAAGCGCACGCCGAAGAAACCCGTAAAGTTGACGTTCTGCTGGTCGGCGGCGGCATCATGAGTGCGACCCTGGGTGTCTGGCTCAACGAGCTGGAGCCGGGCTGGTCGATGGAAATGGTCGAACGCCTCGACGGCGTCGCCGAAGAAAGCTCCAACGGCTGGAACAACGCCGGTACCGGCCACTCCGCGCTGGCCGAGCTGAACTACACGCCTGAAGACAAGGACGGCAACGTCACTATCTCCAAGGCGATCGAAATCAACGAGTCGTTCCAGATCTCCCGTCAGTTCTGGTCGTGGCAGGTGCGCAATGGCGTCCTGAAAAACCCGCACTCGTTCATCAACTCCACCCCGCACATGAGCTTCGTCTGGGGTGATGACAACATCAAGTTCCTGAAGAAGCGTTACGACGCCCTGCAGGCGAGCCCGCTGTTCCAGCCGATGCAGTACTCCGAGGACCACGCGCAGATCGCCAAGTGGGTCCCGCTGATGATGGAAGGCCGTGATCCGAGCCAGAAGCTGGCCGTGACCTGGACTCCAATCGGCACCGACGTCAACTTCGGCGAGATCACCCGCCAGTTCGTTGGCCACCTCAAGGACCAGCCTAACTTCTCGCTGAAGCTGTCCAGCGAAGTGCAGGACATCTCGCGCAACAAAGATGGCTCCTGGCACGTCGAGTACAAGAACCTCAAGACCGGCGACAGCACCGCGACTGACGCCAAGTTCCTGTTCATCGGCGCCGGTGGTGGCGCGTTGAAGCTGCTGCAGAAGTCCGGCATTCCTGAAGCCAAGGAATACGCAGGCTTCCCGGTAGGTGGCTCGTTCCTGGTAACCGAGAACCCGACCGTTGCCATGCAGCACATGGCCAAGGCCTACGGCATCGCCTCCACTGGCGCGCCGCCCATGTCGGTACCGCACCTGGACACCCGCGTGCTGGACGGCAAGCGCGTCATCCTGTTTGGCCCATTCGCGACCTTCTCGACCAAGTTCCTGAAGAACGGCTCGTACCTGGACCTGCTGGGCACTACCACCCTGCACAACGTCTGGCCGATGACCAAGGTCGGTGTCGATCAGTACCCACTGGTCGAGTACCTCGCTGGCCAGCTGATGCTGTCCGACGACGACCGCTTCAAGGCCCTGCAGGAATACTTCCCGAATGCCAAGAAGGAAGACTGGCGCCTGTGGCAAGCCGGCCAGCGCGTACAGATCATCAAGCGTGACGAAGCCAACGGCGGCGTGCTGAAACTGGGCACCGAAGTTGTCGCTTCCGAAGACCGCACCATCGCCGGCCTGCTGGGCGCTTCGCCGGGTGCCTCGACTGCGGCCCCGATCATGCTGCACGTGCTCGAAACCATCTTCAAGGAGAAGGTCGCGACCCCAGAGTGGCAAGCCCGCCTGCGCGAGATCGTGCCGAGCTACGGCACCAAGCTGAACGAATCGGCTGCTGCCGTGCAGAAAGAGTGGGACTACACCTCTGAAGTCCTGCAACTGACCAAAGCGCCGGTGATCGACCAGACCGCTGCCGCGCCTGCTGAAACAGCTGCGCCTGCTGCACCGGCTGCCGCTGCTGTCGAAAGCAACCCTGCCAGCGACATGGCGTTGTAAGCCAACCCGCTGCACCCAAGAGCCCCGAGGTTGCCATCTGGCAGCCTCGGGGCTTTTTTGTGTTCACGCCTTGCTGAACAACGCCTTGGCTTCCACGAAGCACTGCTCTGCGATGGCCGAGCGCGGCTCGCTCTTGCGCAGCAGCAGGCCGATCGGGCTGTGGATGCTGGCGTCCTCGATGGGCACGATGCGCAGGTGCTCGCTCAAGTCCTCCATCCCGCAGTCGAGCGGCATCACGGCGCAGCAGATGCCGGCACTGATCGCCTGCACCAGCTGGAAGCTCGAGTCGCTCTCCAGCACGGCCACCGTGTCGAGGCCGTGGCTGCGCAGGCTGAGGTCGAGCGACTGGCGATAGTGCATGCCCTTGCTCAACTGCCCCAGCGGCAACCCAGCCAGGGCCTGCCATTGCAGTTGGACGGCGTCGAACTGGAAGTGCCGGGTGTCGTGCAGCAAGCCCATGGTGGTGGTGCCCAGCTCGATCACCTCGAAGAAACTCGCATCGACCTGATCCAGGTAGCAGATACCCAGGTCCAGCTGGTTGCGGCTCAGCCCGTCGATGACCTGCTCGGAGCTCAGCGAACTCAGCTCGAAGTGCAGTTCAGGGTATTTCTCCCGCAAGGGCCGAAGCAGCTGCATGGGGTTGAAGCTCGACAGCGGCACGCTGCCCAGGCGCAAACTGCCGACGATCTGCCCGCGGCAACTGGCAGCCTCGGCCTGCAGGCCGTCATGGGCGGCCAGCAGGGTACGCGCCCATGCCAGGATCCGCTCACCCGCCTCGGTGAAGCCCTCGAAACGCTGGCCACGCTTGACCAGCACCAGGTTCAATTCGTCCTCCAGGCTGCGCAGGCGCATGGACAGGGTCGGCTGGGTGATGTGGCACAGCACGGCCGCCTGGCCGAAGTGCCGGGTCTGGTCCAGGGCGATGAGAAACTTGAGCTGCTTGATGTCCATGGTGCGGCCTAGGGGAATCGGGAGACAAACTCCCATGACCTTACCCAACTCCGCGGCGGCGATCCAACTTTACCGAAGGCGTGCTCAGCTCAGCACGTAGTCCACCGGCACCAGCGCAGGCGGCAGCTCGCTGTGCCCCATCGCCGCCAGCACGTCGCGCTCGACCGTGCGCACCAGCGCGTCGGTGGGCAGGTCGTTCTCGTCTCGGCCGAAAGGGTCCTCAAGCTCGTTGCCGATGGCGTCCAGGCCGAAGAAGGTGTAGCTGACAATGGTGGTGAACAGCGGGGCCAGCCAGCCCAATGGCTCAGCCAGCGCAAAGGGCAGCAGCAGGCAGAAGATGTAGATGGTGCGATGAAGCAGCAAGGTGTACGGGAAGGGCAGGGGCGTGCCCTTGATGCGCTCGCAGGTGGCCTGCACCTCGGACAAGCCGTTGAGGTGCTGCGTCAGGAGGCCATACCGCCAGTCACTGATCTGCCCGTCCTGTGCCAGGCGCGAGCACTTCGCCCCGACGTGCTGGAGAATGCTGTCGCACGGATTGTGCGGGCTGGCCACAAACGGCGCTTGCAGCCACGCCTGCGCCGCTTGCCTGTCGTCCTCGTTACGCAGCTTGGCGTTGAGCGCATGGGCGAAGCCGAGGAGCGCCCGCAGCAACTCCTCCCTCAGCTCAGCATCGTTGATGATCACGCTCTCGCGCACGAATGAGCGGGTCTCGATGATCAGCTTGCCCCAGGCCTTGCGTCCCTCCCACCAGCGGTCATAACAGGCGTTGTTGCGGAAACTCATGAAGATCGACAGGGACAGCCCGAGCAGGGTGAAGGGCGTGGCGCTGACCGGATAGAAGAAGGCAGGGTAATGGCGCTCGACCAGCACGATCAGCGCGGCCAGCAGCGTGACCATCAGGCACCGCAGGGCGATGCGCTTGACGATCGATCCCTTCAGGGTGAACAGCACACGCAGAACATCGGGGCGGGAGTGGACGATCATCGGGTCGCGGTATCCCTGCGGCTCAGCCGCCGGTCATGTTCATGAAGCGCAGAATCTGCACCTCGCCGCCCACCTCGAAGTGGTGCTGGTAAGGCTTGAGCCCCACGGCGTGGCGGATGGCTTTTTCCAGGCTGACGGCGTCGCCGGGGTGGTCGCGCAATACTTGCTTGAGGTCCAGCGAATGCTCGTTGCCCAGGCACAGCAACAAGCGGCCCTCGACAGTCAGCCGCACCCGGTTGCAGGTCGCGCAGAAGTTGTGGCTATGGGGCGAGATGAAGCCGACCCGGGTATTCGGCGCCTCGGCCAGGCGCCAGTAGCGTGCCGGGCCCTGGGAGGACTCGGCGGAATCGATCAGGGTGAAATACTCGGCAAGCTGCGCGCGGACTTCGTCGCTCGAGCAGTAGGATTCGCCGCGCTCATGCTCGCTGATCACGCCCAGGGGCATCTCTTCGATGAAGGTTATATCCAGCTCGCGATCAATGGCAAAGCGCACCAGGTCGACGATCTCGTCGTCATTGCGGCCCTTGAGCACCACGCAATTGAGCTTGGTCCGCCTGAAGCCCGCCTTGCTCGCCGCATCGATCCCGGCAATCACCTGCTCCAGGTCGCCCGTACGGGTCAGCGCCTTGAAGCGCTGCGCGTCGAGGCTGTCGAGACTGATGTTCAGGCGCGTCACCCCAGCATCGAACAAGGGCTGGGCCAAGCGCCCCAGCTGCGAGCCGTTGCTGGTCATGCACAGCTCGCGCAGCCCGGGCAGGGCGGCGATACGCTGGCAAAGCTCGACGATGCCCTTGCGCACCAGCGGCTCGCCACCGGTCAGGCGGATCTTGCGCGTGCCCAGGGCAACGAAGCGCTCGGCAACCTGATACAGCTCTTCGAGGGAGAGGATGTGCTCGCGGGGCAGGAACTGCATCTCTTCAGCCATGCAGTACACACAGCGAAAGTCGCAGCGATCGGTGACCGACATACGTAGGTAGTCGACCTTGCGGTTGAAGCTGTCGATCAGTGCGCCGCTGTCATTGTTCACGAGGGGGTCTCTTGGGCTGCCTTGGCAGGGACTGTCTCAAGAAGCTATATCGTGCGCTGCGGGGCGTCAAATAGCTTCGGTCGACCGGGCGATTGACCCGGTCTATCACCGCCGTACAGGGAAGGCAGTGGTGTACTTGATCTGCTCCATCGCAAAGCTCGAGGTGATATTGGACAGGCCATCGGTGCTGGTGATCAGTCGCTTGTAGAAGCGGTCATAGGCCGCAATGTCGCTCACCACCACCCGCAGCATGTAGTCCCAGTCCCCGGACATGCGATAGAACTCCATCACCTCCTCGAAGCCCGTCACCGTGCGCGCGAATTGCTCCAGCCAGGCATTGTCATGGCGCTGGGTCTTGAGCTGGACGAACACCGATAGCCCCAGCCCCAGGCGCTGCGGGTCGAGCAGGGCGACACGGCCACGAATGTAGCCCTCTTCCTCCAGCCGCTTGACCCGCTTCCAGCAGGGCGTGGTGGTGAGGTTGACGGCTTCGGCCAGATCCTTGAGAGAGATCGAGGCGTCGCGCTGGAGCAGGGTGAGGATGTGCTGGTCGAAACTGTCCATGTCGGTCGCATGCGTATAGGAGAAAAGGTTTCTCCAGACTAGCCATCTCGCGGAAACAATGGAACCTGCGGATATGCCATAGTTGCCGTCATCCCCCGTATCCCTGGTCCCGAGCATGTCCGACAAGCCGCGCAACTTCGCAACCCGCACCCTCCATGCTGGCGAGCAGTTCTCCGTCGCCGACAACGCCATCTTCCCCGCCATCGTCACCGCCAGCACCTTCATCAAGCGCAGCCTGGACGAAGACACCGAATACGCCTACAGCCGAGTCAGCAACCCGACCCGCCACGCGTACGAAACCTGCATAGCGGCCCTGGAGGAGGGCTCCGGCGCAGTCGCCTGCGCTTCGGGCGTGGGTGCCACGGCGACCGTGCTGGAACTGCTGCCCAAGGACTCCCACGTGGTGGTAATGAACGGCGTGTATGGCGGCACGTTCCGCCTGCTGGAAGACTACCGCAGCCACAGTGCCGGCCTGACCACCACCTACGTCGACCTCAACGACATTCAGGCCGTGGCCGACGCGATCCGCCCCGACACCCGCCTGATCTGGATCGAGACCCCGACCAACCCCTTGCTGCAGTTGGTCGATATCAAGGCACTGTGCGAGCTGGCGCGGGCACGCGGCATCCTCACCTGCGTCGACAACACCTTCTGCTCGCCCTGGAACCAGCAGCCGATCAACCTCGGCGTCGACCTCGTGATGCATTCGGCGAGCAAATACATCGGCGGGCATTCGGACCTGATCGGCGGCGTGGTGGTGGCTGCCACTGACGAACTGCTGGCGCGCCTGCGCAAGATCAGCATGGCCGTCGGCGCCATCCAGGGACCTTTCGACTGCTACCTCGCCCTGCGCGGCCTCAAGACCCTGGACGTACGCATGGAGCGCCAGTGTGCCAACGCCCTGCGCATTGCCCGCTTCCTTGAGGCGCATCCACAGGTCGAGCAGGTGTTCTACCCCGAGCTCGACAGCCACCCGCAGCAGGCCCTGTGCAAGCAGCAGATGCGCACCGGCGGGGCGGTAGTGTCGATGAGAATCAAGGGTGACCGCCAGGCCGTGAACCGGCTGGTGGAAGGGTTATCGATCTTCGTCCTGGCCGACTCCCTGGGCGGGGTAGAGAGCATGATCAACCATTCGTGGAGCATGTCCCACAACTCACTGAGTCCCGAGCAGAAAATGCGCATCGGCATCGGCGAGAACCTGCTGCGGCTGTCGGTAGGAATCGAAGATCACCGCGACCTGATCGCGGATCTGGAGACCGCACTGCAGTTGAGCGCCTGACCCCAGGTTCCCCCACAAGAACCTGGCGCAGCGGCCTTATACCGCGATCGAGCGAAGAACCTGTGGGAGCGGCCTTGTGCCGCGATCGGGCGAAGAACCTGTGGGAGCGGCCTTGTGCCGCGATCGGGCGAAGAACCTGTGGGAGCGGCCTTGCGCCGCGATCGGGCGAAGAACCTGTGGGAGCGGCCTTGTGCCGCGATCGGGCGAAGAACCTGTGGGAGCGGCCTAGTGCCGCGATCGGGCGAAGAACCTGTGGGAGCGGCCTAGTGCCGCGATCGGGCGCGAAGCGGCCGTAAACCCTGCATACGCATTTTGTCTGACACATCGAAGTTGCAGGTTTTACGGCCGCTTCG
>NZ_JBWGIF010000023.1:0-21589 GCF_056312565.1 Pseudomonas sp. JE3303 | reverse complement strand
AGGGCCGCAAAGCGGCCCCTATCCCAGGCGACCCGGTTTTTTCAGGTAGATGGGGGTCGCCTGGTTTGGGGCCGCTTTGCGGCCCTTTCGCGCGGTCCGGCGTCCCGGCACGAGGCCGCTCCTACAAAGGTCAGGTGGTGACTGTCAGTTGGCGGTCAGCCTGAGGTTCTCGGCCGCGGGCTTGCCGTCGAAGGTGGTCACTCCGTCGAGCCAGCGCTTCTGGTCCTCGGGGTGGTCCTTGAGCCATTGCCGGGCAGAATCCAGCGGGTCCTTGTGATCGAGCAGCGGCTGCATCATCCGGCTCTCGTCCTCGGCGCTGAAGGTCAGGTTGGCCAGCAGCCGGTGGGCGTTGGGGCAGCGCTCGGCGTAGTCCGGCGCGGTCACTGTCCATACCGTTGCACGGCCTTCATCCGGCCCCAGGGCATCCTGGCTGTCACCCAGGTACACCATGTCGACGTTGACGTTCATCGGGTGCGGGGCCCAGCCGAAGAACACCACCGCTTGCTTGCGCCGCACGGCGCGGTCGACGGCGGCAAGCATGCCGGCCTCGCTGGACTCGACCAGCTGGAACTTGCCGAGCCCGAACTGGTTCTTGCTGATCATCGCCTTGATCTGGGTGTTGGCCCCCGATCCCGGCTCGATGCCATAGATCTTGCCGCCCAGCTCTTTCTCGAACTTGTGGATGTCGGCAAAGGTTTTCAGGCCCTTGTCCGCCAGGTAACGGGGCACCGCCAGGGTCGCCCGGGCATCTTCCAGGCTGGGCTTCTCCAGCACCTTCACTTGCTGCTGTTCCACGAAGGGGCTGATGGTCTGGGTCATGATCGGGTTCCAGTAGCCGAGGAACATGTCCAGGCGCTGGTCACGGATGCCCGCGAAGATGATCTGTTGCGAGGCGCTGGTCTGCTTTGTCTGGTAACCCAGGCCGTCGAGCAGCACCTGGGCCATGGCGCTGGTGGCGATGACGTCGGTCCAGTTGACCACGCCCAGGCGCACGTTCTTGCAGGTGGCGGGCTCGGCGGCGAATACGGGAGCACTCAAGGTGGCGCTGACGGCAATGGTCAGCAGGCTGCGGCGGATCAAGCGGTGCATGGTGGCTCCTCCAACGGCAGTGCATATTGTTATGGGGCCGGTCTCTCTGGACCGTGGGGCATACGTTACGCGGCCGGTGCAGTGGAAAATCGCACGCTGGCGACTCAGACTAGTACACAAGCGACCAGCCCCTTTTCAGGATGCCCAGCCGATGCCCGACACGATCCACTTTCTGCTGCTGCCCGGCTTTTCGGCCATGGGCTTCATCTCCGCGCTGGAGCCCTTGCGCGTGGCCAACCGCTTTCGTCCAGGGCTCTACCGCTGGCGCGTGCTGAGCCTCGACGGCGGGCCGGTGCAGGCCAGCAATGGCATGTCGGTGAATGCCGATGCGGCGCTGGATGGGGTAGAGAAAGGGCGGATGCTGCTGGTGGTCGCCGGGTTCGATCCGCTGGCGGCGTATGGCCAGGCGTTGCAGCTCAGCCTGCGCAAGCTCGACCATGAGGGTGTGGTGCTCGGCGGAATCGATACCGGCGCAGTGGTGCTGGCCGAGGCCGGGTTGCTCGATGGCCATCGGGCGACCTTGCACTGGGAGGCGCTCGAAGCCTTCAAGGAAAACTATCCCCGGCTCGAGGTGACCCAGGAGCTGTTCGAGATCGACCGTCGGCGCATCACGTGCGCGGGCGGCACGGCGTCGATCGACCTGATGCTGGACCTGATCGCTGCGGCCCACGGCAGCGAGCTTGCGGTGCAGGTGTCCGAGCAGTTCGTCCTCGGCCGTATCCGCCCGCGCAAGGATCACCAGCGCATGCAGATCGCCTCGCGCTATGGCATCAGCAACAAGAAGCTGGTGCGGGTGATCGGGGAGATGGAGGCCAATACCGAGCAGTTGCTCAACACCCAGGTGCTGGCGGACCGCATCCAGGTAACCCGGCGGCAACTGGAGCGGCTGTTCAGGCTGTACCTGCATGACACGCCAAGCGGGTTCTACCTGCGTTTGCGGCTGGACAAGGCGAGGCAATTGCTGAAGCAGACGGACCTGAGTGTGCTGGAGGTGAGCATCGCCTGCGGGTTCGAGTCGGGGTCGTATTTCACCCGGTGCTACCGGGGGCGGTTTGGGCGGTGCCCGCGGGAGGACAGGCAGGCCGCTCCTGCGCTCGAGTGAACACTCACCCCGGTGCTGCACTCCAATCCGGTATATCCGCCTCAGCCCACGACGGCACCAGAACCGGGGGGTTTAAATGTCTCGTCTGCCTATCATCGGCGTCTGCGCCTGCTCATGGAAAATCGGCCCGCATGCCGTCCAGATCAATGACGACAAGTACTCGCGGGCAGTGGCGACCGCGGCCAAGGGCCTGCCCGTCATCATTCCCCTGTTCCCCGAGCTGTTGACCCCCGCCGAGCTGATCGATGGCCTGGACGGGCTGCTCTTCACTGGTTCACCCTCCAACATCGAACCTCACCACTACGACGGCCCGCCCAGCCCGCCGGGTACCCAGCACGATGCCGCCCGAGATCACCTGGCATTGCCGCTCTGGCGCGCTGCAGTCGAGGCGGGCATTCCTGTGCTGGGAATCTGCCGTGGCTTCCAGGAGATGAACGTGGCGTTCGGCGGCACGCTCCATCAGCAACTCGATGGCCCGGGCGCCGAGCACGAGCCGCCGGGCAACGAACCCGTCGAAGACCAATACGCCCCCGCCCACGCGATTACCGTACGGCCGGGCGGGATGCTGGAGCGACTCGGCCTGTCGGGAGTGATCGAGGTCAATTCCGTTCACGGCCAGGGCATCGCGCGGGTAGGGCAGGGCTTGCGGATTGAGGCGGTGGCCGAGGATGGGTTGGTGGAAGGGCTTTCCGTGGAAGGCAGCAAGGCCTTCGCATTGGGCGTGCAGTGGCACCCCGAGTGGCAGGTGATGTTCTATCCAGACTACCTGGCCATCTTCCAGGCCTTTGGCGATGCCTGCCGCACGCGGGCGGAGCAGCGTGCGGCTGGGGAGTAAAGGATCGCGCTCTACGCGCCGTTGCGCGGCCTTACCCGCCGTTCATACGCCGCCAGCACAATCCGCTCCGACTGCACCAGGTACCCCTCCAACATCCGGGTAGCGTCGTCTGCCCGACCTTCTTCAACGCAGCGCAGGATCGCGGCGTTCATGTCCAGGTAGGGGAGGTGAAGAAACTCAGGGTCATCCAGCACCCCGAAGGCTAGCCTCAGTTCCGCCGATATCTGCGCATAGAACACCATCAACCGTGGACTATCAGCAAGCTCGACGATCGCCCGGTGAAACGCCATGTTCGCGGTGCCCACGCCTACCCAGTCCTTGGCTTCTCGTGCCCGCATCCCGGCCTCGACAGCCTTGCGCATTTCCACCGCGCCCGGATGCAGCGGGAAACCCTGGGCGATGGCCTTGCATTCGATGAATCGCCGCACCCGGTAGATGTCGATGATCGTCGCCATGTCCGGCTCCGCCACGGTCACGCCCCGGTTCGGCTCGTGCTTGAGCAACCCTTCTCGCGTCAGCACCCGAAACGCTTCGCGCAGGGTGTTGCGCGAGATCTGCAGCGTCTCCGCGAGCGCCGTTTCACTCAGCCGCTGCCCAGGCACCAGTTCGCCTTCGACCAGCATTCTGCGGACTTCCTGGGTAACGGATTCGCCCAGGGAACGAGGGTGGGAGGCGGGGATGTCGGTCATGTGCGGTCCGGAAAGTAGGGGGCGAATGGATGTTCAACGAGAGCACGGCCTGTGGCAAGGAGCAAAGGTGCCGAGTGCTTCATCTGGTAGCACGCTTGAGTGAATGAGTAACAATGTGGTGCATGTTGATCACGCATACACACAGGATTGTTGAACAATCCAAGCCGCATCATCCCTCACTTGTACGCCTTTTGCCGCACTCTGGCACACCTATTGCTCTCCAGCACTATCTCCCATTGAAGGAATGATGCCCGTGACCCAGATGGCGCTTGAGTTCACCAAGGCGCGACGATCGTCCTTGATCGCTGCGATCTTCATGATGGCGACCTCAGCCATCGGCCCTGGTTTCCTGACCCAGACTGCGACTTTCACCGCTACGTTGGGCGCTGCGTTCGCGTTCGGCATCCTGGCGTCGATCCTGATCGACTTCGTGGTGCAGCTGAACGTCTGGCGCATCGTCACGCTGACCCGCATGCGCGCCGCGGACCTGGCCAACGTGGCGATTCCGGGAAGTGGGTATGTGCTGGCGGTGCTGGTGATCTTTGGCGGGCTGGTGTTCAGCCTGGGCAACATCGCGGGCGCTGGATTGGGGCTCAATGCGCTGATCGGCCTGGACCCCAAGTGGGGCGGTGCGATCGGCGCGCTGATCGCCATCGGGATTTTCTCGTCGCACCGTGCGGGCATCGCCATGGACCGGATCATGATCGTGCTGGGCACGCTGAAGATCGGCCTGATCATCTTCGCGGCCTTCGCTTCTCATCCGCCACTCGGCGAGGCGTTGCGGCAGGCGGTGTGGCCTGACTTTGTCGACTTCGCCTCGATCACCACCATCGTGGGTGGCACGGTCGGTGGCTACATCACCTATGCGGGCGCGCACCGGCTGCTCGATCGCGGCACGGTGGGGGTGGAGAACATCGAGGCGGTGTCCAAGGCGGCGCTGACCGGGATCCTGGTCACGGGTATCGCGCGCTATGTGCTGTTCCTGGCGATTCTCGGGGTGGTGGCCAGTGGTGTGGTCATCGATGTGTCGGGGCAGGCGGCGAATCCGGCGGCGCAGGCCTTCGGCGCGGCGGCGGGCGATGCCGGGATGATGATGTTCGGGCTGGTGCTGTTCGCAGCGGGGATCAGCAGCGTGATTGGCGCTTCGTATACCTCGATGTCGTTCATCACGGTGTTCTCCAAAGGCATCACCGAGCGCGGACGCCACCTGGCGACCGTCGGTTTCATTCTGGTCGCGCTGCTCGTATACCTGACGGCAGGCAAGCCGCCGGCGGCACTGCTGGTATTCGCCGGTGGCTTCAATGGCCTGATCCTGCCGCTGGGCCTTAGCATCTTCATGTACGTGGGCTGGCGCCGCTCGGACCTGATGGAGGGCTACCACTACCCACGCTGGCTGCTGGTGCTGGGCGTGCTGACGTGCGTGCTGTCCTGGTACATGGCGTACATGTCGGCCGGTGCCATCTTTGCCTTTATCAGCGCAGCCTGACTGCCATGGAGACTATCTGAATGAATGCCATTGACCTCAACAGCGACCTGGGCGAGAGCTTCGGCGCCTGGAGCATGGGCGACGATGCGGCGATGCTCGAGATCGTCACGAGCGCGAACGTCGCCTGCGGGTTTCACGCGGGCGACCCGGCGGGCATCCTGCGCACGTTGGAAGCCGCTGCGGCACGTGGCGTGGCCGTCGGCGCGCACGTGGCCTATCCCGACCTGGTGGGATTCGGGCGGCGCAACATGAATGTGCCGGCCGACCAGTTGACCGCCGATGTGATCTACCAGATCGGCGCGTTGCAGGGGCTGGCGCGCAGCGTCGGCACCCGGGTGAGCTATGTGAAGCCCCATGGCGCGCTGTACAACACCATCGCAGGCGATCGTGGGCAGGCTGACGCGGTGATCGAGGCGCTGCTGCGCATCGATCCGCAACTCAAGCTGGTGTGCCTGGCGAATTCGCCGTTGCTCGAATGGGCCCGTGCAGCGGGACTGACCTGCGTGGCCGAAGCCTTCGCCGACCGCGCGTATACCGCGCAAGGCACGCTGGTATCGCGCTCGCGGCCCGGCGCGGTGCTGCACGATGTGGAGCTGATCGCCCAGCGCATGCTGCGGCTCGTGCAGGAGGGCGTCATCGAGGCCGAGGACGGGCAATTGATCAGCCTGCAGGCGGATTCGATCTGCGTGCATGGCGACAGTCCCGACGCGGTCGGCATTGCCCGCACGCTGAAAAGCCGCCTGCTGGACGCAGGCACCACCCTTCGCGCATTCACTTGAGGTCGACCATGAACGCACTCCAGCAAGCCCGGCAGGCGGCCATCGCCGCGCGCGCCCGTTACCGTGATGGCCTGGTGTCGCCCACTGCGGGCCATGCGCCCGGGCTGACCCAGGCCAACATGATCTGCCTGCCGCGCGAGTGGGCCTACGATTTCCTGCTGTTCGCCCAGCGCAATCCCCAGGCGTGCCCGGTGCTCGATGTCACCGAGCCGGGCAGCCATTCCACTTTTCTTGCCGAAAACGCCGACCTGCGCACCGACCTGCCGTTGTACCGGGTATGGCGCGATGGGCAACTGGCGGAAGAAGTGAGCGACGTGCGCGGGCTGTGGGCGGAGCATACCGACCTGGTGAGTTTCCTGATCGGTTGCAGCTTCACCTTCGAGACCGACCTGCTGAACGCGGGCATCGATGTGCGCCATATCAGCGAAGGCTGCAACGTGCCCATGTACCGCACCAATCGCGCCTGCCGGCCGGCGGGTCGGTTGCAGGGGGAGATGGTGGTGTCGATGCGCCCGGTCCCCGCCGACCGCGTGGCGGACGCGGTCAAGATCACCGCACGCTACCCGGGCGTGCATGGCGCGCCGGTGCACGTGGGCGAGCCCGGGCTGCTGGGCATCGAGGACATCTCGCGGCCGGACTTTGGTGACGCCGTGACGATCAGGCCGGGCGAGATCCCGGTGTTCTGGGCGTGCGGGGTGACGCCGCAGGCGGTGGTCATGGCCTCGCAAGTGCCATTCGCGATTTCGCACGCGCCGGGGCACATGTTCATCACCGACGTCCCCGACGGCTATTACCACGTATAGGAGTGGATCATGCGTTTCTATCCGGTCGGTCTGGATGCGCTGCTGGTCGAGTTGGCGAACCTGGACGAGACCCTCGCGCTGTTCGATGCCTTGCAGCAGGCGCCTATCGCGGGGGTGCAGGAGATCGTGCCTGCGGCCCGCACATTGCTGGTGTATTTCCGCCCCAGCGCGATCAGTCGCCAGGCGCTCGTCGCCGAGATCTCCACGCGTGACCTGCGTGGCAAGGTGCGTGAGGCGGGCAAGGTGGTCGAGATTCCCGTGCACTACAACGGCGAAGACCTGGCCGATGTCGCGCACGAGTTGGGCATCAGCACCGAAGAGGTGATCCGGCGCCATACGGGCAGTGAGTATGACGTGGCGTTCTGCGGCTTCGCGCCGGGGTTTGCGTACCTGAGCGGTGGCGCGGGGTTCATGGTGCCGCGCCGCAGTACGCCGCGCACCCGCATTCCCGCAGGCGCCGTGGCGTTGGCTGGTGGTTTCAGCGGGGTCTATCCGCAGGCGAGCCCCGGTGGCTGGCAGATCATCGGCGTAACCCCGATGAAGATGTGGGACCTGCAGCGTGACGAGCCCGCGTTGCTGCAGCCGGGATACCGTGTGCGGTTTGTCGATGCTGGCGCTGAGGCGAGTGTGTCGGTGGCCGTGCCGAGCCTGCCCGAGACGGCGGCGGTGAGCGGGG
Organism: Pseudomonas sp. JE3303; assembly: GCF_056312565.1. Classification (NCBI taxonomy): domain Bacteria; kingdom Pseudomonadati; phylum Pseudomonadota; class Gammaproteobacteria; order Pseudomonadales; family Pseudomonadaceae; genus Pseudomonas; species Pseudomonas sp. JE3303. The sequence goes on along the minus strand of NZ_JBWGIF010000023.1, from coordinate 14,130 downwards.
ACTGTCTGGAGATTCTGACGCCGGGCCTGCAGACCCTGCTCCAGGACCTGGGACGCCCCGGGCGGGCGGCGCAGGGTGTATCGGCCTCCGGCGCGCTCGATCGCGGCGCCTTGCGCGCGGCCAATCGCGCGGTGGGCAATGAGCAAGGCAGTGCCTGCCTTGAAGTGCTCATGGGCGGCCTGAGCATCGTCTGTCATGGCCAGACCGTCGCGGCGGTGACGGGTGCAGAGGCGCGCATCGAAGTGCGCAGCGCGTCGGGCGAGGTCGTGCGCCCGGCGTTGTATGCGCCTTTCATCTTGCAGGACGGGGATCGGGTCAGCCTCCAGGCGCCTTCCGCCGGACTGCGCAACTACCTGGCCATTCGGGGCGGCTTCACCCACGCGCCCGTGCTTGGCAGCCTGTCCACCGACACCCTGGCCCAGGTCGGCCCGGCGCCCCTTGCTGCAGGCGACCGTCTCGGCTTCCACTCTCGAGTGGGCGGCGCGGCGGTATCGCTCGATGAGGCACCCGCGTTCGCCATGCCTCGCGCCGATCAGGTCATCACCCTGGATGTGCTGATGGGCCCGCGCAGCGACTGGTTCACGCCCGAGGCCCAGGCGCTGCTGGCAGGGCAGACCTGGCAGGTGACGCCGCAGTCGAACCGTATCGGCATCCGGCTGGCCGGTGAACATGCCCTGACGCGCGCCGTTGATGGCGAGCTGCCCAGCGAAGGCACCGCGGTCGGCGCTATCCAGGTGCCTGCCAGTGGCCAGCCGGTGCTGTTTCTGGCGGATCACCCGCTCACCGGGGGCTACCCGGTGATTGGCGTGGTCGCGCCTTATCACCTCGACCTGGCCGGGCAGATCCCGGTCAACGCGCGTATTCGCTTCAATCCGCTGGGCGCCTTCGAGCCCGTGCGGCCAGCCCTTTCAGACGAGATCCAAGACAGATGAAAAAGGTTCTGATCGCCAACCGTGGCGAAATCGCCGTGCGAATCGCCCGTGCCTGCCGTGACTACGGGGTCGCCTCAGTGGCCGTCTACGCGGACGCCGACATCGACGCCCTGCATGTGCAGCAGGCGGATGAAGCGTATGCACTGCAGGGCCAGCGGGCCGCCGATACCTACCTGGATATCCAGAAACTGCTGGCGGTCGCGGCGCGTGCCGGGGCCGATGCCGTGCACCCTGGGTATGGTTTTCTTTCAGAGCGGGCGGATTTTGCCCGTGCGGTACTCGAGGCTGGCCTGACCTGGATCGGCCCTGATCCCGACACCATCGACGCGCTGGGTGACAAGGTGCAGGCGCGCCGTATTGCGCTGAAGGTGGGCGCACCGCTGGTGGCGGGCACCGACGGCCCGGTGCAGGACGCCGGTGAAGTGCTGGCGTTCGCCGAGCAGCATGGCCTGCCGATCGCCATCAAGGCCGCGTTCGGGGGCGGTGGGCGAGGGCTGAAAGTGGCCTGGCAGCTGGACGAAGTCAGCGACCTGTATGAGTCCGCCGTGCGCGAAGCCATTGCCGCGTTTGGGCGAGGAGAGTGTTTTGTCGAACGGTTCCTGCATCGTCCCCGGCATATCGAGGCGCAGATCATCGCCGACCGCCACGGTCGCGTCGTGGTGGTGGGCACGCGCGACTGCTCGTTGCAGCGCCGTAACCAGAAGCTCATCGAAGAAGCGCCAGCGCCGTATCTTGATGATGCGCTGCGTCAGCGGATCCACGAGTCTGCCCAGAGCATCTGCGCCGAGGCGGGGTATGTCGGGGCCGGCACGGTGGAGTTTCTGCTTAGCGCGGATGGGACGTTGTCGTTCCTTGAGGTGAACACCCGGCTGCAGGTGGAGCACCCCGTCACCGAAGAGACCAGTGGCATCGACCTGGTGATCGAGCAATTGCGCGTTGCCGACGGCTTGCCGCTGTCGTTCGAGTCGACGCCCGCGCCGCGCGGGCACAGCTTCGAGTTCCGGATCAATGCCGAGGATGCGGGCAATGGATTCCTGCCGACACCTGGCGCCATCGAACGCTTCCAGCCGCCGAGTGGCCCGGGCGTACGGCTCGATACCGGCGTGGTCGAAGGCTCGCGGGTTTCGCCGAACTTCGACTCCATGATCGCCAAGCTGATCGTGACCGGCGCCACCCGCGACCAGGCTATCCGCCGTGCGCGTCGAGCCCTGGCGGAATTCAAGATCGACGGTGTGGCGACGGTGCTGCCGTTTCACCGGGCGGTGATGGATCACAACGACTTCACGGCGCCCGATACCTTTGCCGTGCATACGCGTTGGATCGAGACTGACTTCGCCGAGCGCGTCACGATAGCGCCGCGTAGTGCCGTGGCGGCGGATGCGGGCGTGGTGCGTACCTTTGTCGAGATCGACGGGAAGCGGCATGAGCTGGGGTTGCCAGCGGCGTTGCTGGCGGGCATCAGCATGAACGGTCCGGCCGGTGCCGTCGTTGAAGACGAAGCGGCAGCGCCGGGCATTGATCCGCACGCGGTGGTGACGCCGGTTGCGGGGAATCTGCATGCGTGGGTGGTTGAAGACGGCACTGTCGTGGAGGCCGGGCAGGTGATTGCGGTCATGGAGGCGATGAAGATGGAGACGTCGGTGGTGGCGCCTTGTGGGGGGAGGCTGCAGGTTTCGGGGGAAGCTGGGCAGTATTACGAGGCACGGGCGGGGATTGGGCGTGTTGAGAGTGATCAGTAACTTGCGATAGCTGAGAAAGGCATCCAGTTTTTGTGGGGCTTCAGCTGCGAACACCGGCGCAGCCGGTGCCAGGCACCGCGTCGACCTCTTCGCGGCTGAAGCCGCCCCCACAGGAGTGACGGCGCTGCGATGCATGCCGTGATGGGTGGCCTGGCCGCCGAAGCGGCTGGCGGAAGCTTCAAGGCAGGCGCGGTGAGCGCGGGGCTGAACTCAGTTGCGAGTCACTTATATTTAGATCATCTAAAGTACAAAGGCCTCGCGGCATGATCAAACAATCCCATGCATGAAAAACTCAACAGGAACCTTGAAGAATTCAGAAAAGCCTTTTATTTGAGCGACAGTCATTTTTCTCTTGTTATTTAGAATTTCAGAAACAGCACTCTGCGTGGCTATCTCGGACAAGTCCTTTTGTTTGACTCCCCTGTCTGAAATTAGAAAGGCTAGTGCTTCCGACTGAGATGAGTAAGGAATTAAAACTGTTTCGGTTTCGTACTCATGCACGCGATCAGCAACCAGCTCCGCAAATCGTGCGGCTGCGTGGTCTTCACTATCCGCATGGGAGTAAAGCTCATCGATTATCGCCATCCGCCCCTGCAGTTCATCATCGCTTTTAATTGGATCATGACATGCAGACAACAACTGAGCCAGCGTAGCTATTTGATCGCTTAGGCCATCAAGCATGGGTGAAATATTAGCTATGAAGGAATCTAGTCCAGTGGCTTCGATCTTATCACGCTTCATCTTGTCACCTATAATTACACTATGCATGGATAGAACGGCTCATATGAATCAACTACTTAACGTCACTCTTGCACCACTTGTCATATCCAGCGTGAGGCAAAATGTCTTTTATATAGATGGTGCCATTCCGGGGATTAATCCACGAAATAAGCCGGCACTCATTTTTCTTGATATCGAAGACATAGATATCAAGAGGCCCCTTCTTGCTTGTATGCCTTAGCTTAGAGTGAGGGACTCGATCGACGTTCCATCCAGATGCGGAGGCCCAGGTCTCTCGAAGCTGCTCAAAGGACTCAAAGCGAAGGGTCGGCCTGTCGAAGGTGGTCAGCCACAAGCTCAGAGGGGCTTTCCATTGGCTATGGGCTTCAATGGCTTGCGCAACCGCCGCTTTTGCTATTACTCGCATTATTCTAGTTCTCGGCGTCCCTACTTGGAAGCGACATTATCGCGGATCCAGATATCTGTCAAGCAGATATCTGGATCGGTAACGCATCGGCGTGGTAGCACTTATCACCGAGCAATGACCGACATCCACTAACGCACGCCATCGGCGCTTCGTGCCTGTTTTCAAAAGCCGTCATGCTTTCCACTGAGACGGTCTATTCTGGCCAGCATTCCCAGCCATGAAGTCGCAGATGTGCACGACCCCTCCACACCTGACCGTAACCCATGGACAGTCTTCCTGATCTTTCTACGAGTGGGTTTGACCTCATTCGGCGGCCCCGTCGCTCACCTTGGCTATTTCCGCGATGAGTTCGTGGTCCGCCGCCAGTGGCTCAGCGAGCGCAGCTACGCGGATCTGGTCGCCCTGTGCCAGTTTCTACCGGGCCCGGCCAGTAGTCAGGTCGGGATGGCGCTGGGGATGTCCCGATGCGGCTACGCTGGAGCGGTCGCTGCCTGGACGGGATTCACACTGCCCTCGGCGTTCATCCTGATTCTCTTTGCGATGGGGCTCGCTGAATACGCGAATGTGATCCCGGTTGGCGCGTTGCATGGCTTGAAGGTGGTGGCCGTGGCTGTGGTCGCGCAAGCGGTCTGGGGGATGGCTCGCACGCTTTGTCCAGACGTGGCGCGAATTGGCATCATGGTGGCGACCAGCTGCTTTGTCCTGCTGATGCCGTCCGCCTGGGCGCAGGTGGGAAGTATCGCCGTGGCAGCGATCATCGGCCTGCTCCTGTTCAAGCCGCAGCTGGGCGAAGCGCCTGAAGCCTTGCCGTTTACCCTTCGACGTCGCGTGGGCCTGTGGTGGCTGTTGGCGTTCTTCGCGCTGCTGGTGGGATTGCCCGCGCTGACGGCCTTGTATCCGAGTCACACGTTGGCCCTGGTAGACGCGTTCTACCGGGTCGGCGCATTGGTATTTGGTGGCGGGCATGTCGTGCTGCCGCTGTTGCAAGCGGAAGTGGTGCACGCTGGCTGGGTCGGCAACGATACTTTCGTGGCGGGCTATGGTGCGGCGCAGGCCATTCCGGGGCCGCTGTTCACATTTGCGGCGTTTCTGGGTGCTTCGATGAACCAGGCGCCGAGTGGGTGGCTCGGGGGGATTGTTTGCCTGGTCGCGATCTTTGCGCCGTCTTTCCTGCTGGTCATGGGCGCTTTGCCGTTCTGGCAGGAGCTGCGGGAATACCACCGCATGCAAGCGGCGATGATGGGGATCAATGCCTGCGTGGTCGGGCTGCTGCTGGCTGCGCTTTATCAGCCGGTATGGACTGGTGCGATTCAAGGTCCGGTGGACGTTGTGTGGGCATTGGTGGCGCTGGTTGCGTTGATGGTCTGGAAACTACCGCCTTGGTTGGTGGTGATCGGCGGCGGCGTCGTTGGTGGGGTGGTGGGGGTTTTGTTCTGACGCCGCCGCGGCGGTCCACTGGACGCGCAGGTACTAGCCCTTGTAGGAGCGGCCTTGTGTCGCGAAGCGGGCCCGGAGGGACCGTAAAACCTGCCACTTCGGTGTTTCAGGCAAACGGTGCCGACTGGTTTACGACCGCTGCGCGGCCGCTTCGCGCGGTCCGGCGTCCCGGCACAAGGCCGCTCCTACAGGGGCTGGCAAAGCCAGCCCAGCCAGGCCGGGAAGCCAGCCCGGCCATATTCGTCTGCCGTCCGGCTGTCAGACCTTCAGCACAAGCTTCCCGAAGTTCTCGCCGCTGAACAGCTTCAACAACGTCTCAGGGAAGGTTTCAAGACCTTCCACCACATCCTCCTTGCTCTTCACCTTGCCGCTGTCCAACCAGCCGGCGATTTCCTTGGCAGCCTTGTCGTAGTTGGCCAGGTGATCAAACACGATGAACCCTTCCATCCGCGCGCGGTTCACCAGCAACGACAGGTAGTTGGCCGGGCCTTTTACCGCTTCCTTGTTGTTGTACTGGCTGATCGCACCACAGATCACCACGCGGGCCTTGAAGTTGATGCGGCTGAGCACGGCATCGAGGATATCGCCGCCAACGTTGTCGAAATACACGTCGACGCCCTTGGGACACTCGCGCTTGAGACCGGCGAGCACGTCTTCGGCCTTGTAGTCGATGACGCCGTCGAACCCGAGCTCATCCTTGAGGTATTGGCACTTCTGGGCGCCACCCGCGATACCGACCACGCGGCAGCCTTTGATCTTGGCGATCTGGCCGACAATGCTGCCGACCGCCCCCGCAGCGCCGGAGATGACGACGGTGTCGCCTTCCTTGGGCTGGCCGACTTCCAGCAGGGCGAAGTAGGCGGTCATGCCGGTCATGCCCAGGGCCGAGAGGTAGACGGGCAGGGGGGCGAGGTTGGGGTCGATCTTGTGCAGGCCCTTGGGCTCGCCGACAAAGTAGTCCTGCACACCGAGGGCGCCGTTGACGTGGTCGCCGGGCTTGTAGTCGGGGTGGTTGGAGCTGATCACTTCGCCAACGGCCAGGGCGCGCATGACTTCGCCGAGACCGACGGGTGGAATGTAGGACTTGCCCTCGTTCATCCAGCCACGCATGGCGGGGTCGAGGGACAGGTAGAGGTTCTTGACGACGATCTGGCCGTCGCTGGCTTCGCCCACCGGTACTTCTTCGTAGGTGAAGTCATCGCGGCGCACGGCACCGACAGGGCGTTTGGTAAGCAGGAAGCGGCGGTTGGTCTGGGTCATGGACTGGCCTCGAGTGGATGGGCAATGTGTGTAGATAGTCTGTCAGCCACCAATGGGCAAGGTTCAACGGCCCCGGCGAATGAGCGCCCATCATTCCCTGTGATCGGCCGAGCGCGCAGGCAACCTGCGTTCAGCCCCGGCGCGGATTGAGGATCAGCAGCGTCAACACGCCCGCGACGATGCCCCAGAACGCCGAACCGATCGAGAACAGCGTCAGTCCCGAGGCCGTGACCATGAAGGTGATCAACGCTGCCTCGCGCTCGCGCGCTTCGCCCATAGCTACAGTCAGGCCGTTCATGATCGAGCCGAACAATGCCAGGGCCGCGATCGACAGCACCAGCTCCTTGGGCAAGGCGGCGAACAGCGCCGCGAGGGTGGCACCGAATACGCCGGCGATGCCGTAGAAGATCCCGCACCACACGGCGGCGGTGTAGCGCTTGGACGGGTCTTCATGGGCATGGGGGCCGGTGCAGATGGCGGCGCTGATGGCGGCGAGGTTGATGCCGTGGGAGCCGAACGGGGCCAGCAGCAGCGAGGCGAAACCGGTGGCGGAGATCAGCGGCGAGGCGGGCACCTGGTAACCGTCGGCGCGCAGTACGGCGATGCCTGGCATGTTCTGCGAGGTCATGGCGACGACGAACAGCGGGATGCCGATGCTGATGGTCGCGGCGAGGGAGAAGCTTGGCGTGGTCCAGACTGGCGTCGCGACTTCGAGGCTGAAGGCGCTGAAGTCCAGCAGGCCGAGGACACCGGACAACGCAGTGCCGACCACCAGCGCGGCCAGCACGCAATAGCGGGGCGACAGGCGCTTGACCAGCAGGTAGCTGAAGAACATCCCCAGTACCAGCAGGGTACGGTGCTGCGCGGCGACGAAGATCTCGCTGCCGATCTTGAACAGGATCCCGGCCAGCAGCGCCGAGGCCAGCGAGGCGGGGATGCGTTTTACCAGGCGCTCGAAGCTGCCGGTCAGGCCGCAGGCCAGCACCAGCAGCGCGCAGGTGATGTAGGCGCCGATGGCCTCGCCATAGCTGACGCCGCCCAGGCTGGTGATCAGCAAGGCCGCGCCGGGGGTGGACCAGGCGATGGTGATGGGGGTGCGGTAGCGCAGTGACAGGCCGATGCTGCAGATGGCCATGCCGATGGACAGTGCCCAGATCCAGGAAGAGATCTGCGCGGTGGTCAGGCCCGCCGCTTGCCCGGCCTGGAACATCAGCACCAGGGAGCTGGTGTAGCCGGTGAGCATTGCGATGAAGCCGGCGACGACGGCGGAGGGGGAGGTGTCGGCCAACGGGCGCAGGGGCGCGGTGGTGGCGTCGGGCATGGGGACGGTCCTTGTACGGGTAAGCAATTGTTTCAGCGTACCGTGCAGGGAAGGGATTGTTGCGATACAGCAGGGACTGCATTCGGCCGTACAGTCGCCTGGAGCGGAGTTCAGCCTGGCTTTAGAGCTGCTGTATGGCTGCGGGCCTCTTCGCTGGCAAGCCAGCTCCCACAGGTACTGTGCAGATCCCAAGGGCAGCGCTGAAACTGTGGGAGCTGGCTTGCCAGCGAAGAGGCCATCAGCAACGCAGCAGGCAGGCTCAGACCGCGGAGAACCGCTTGTCCAGGTAGGCGATGATCGCCTTGGATTCATACATCCAGGTCGTCTGCCCATCTTCTTCGATCCGCAGGCACGGCACCTTCACCCGGCCGCCGCCTTCAAGCAGCGCCTGGCGATGTAGAGGGTCGTTCTTGGCGTCACGCAGGGCGACGGGGACGTTCAGCCGGTGCAGGGTACGGCGGGTCTTCACGCAGAATGGGCACGCATGGAACTGGTACAGGCTGAGCCCGCGCGCTTGCTGTTCGACAAGGGCCTGGGCGGCGGGGGCGCGCTTGCGCTTGGCCGGGCGGCTGATCCAGTCGCCGAACACGATGAGCTGGCCGAGGCCGACCCGCAGGGCTTTGACGATCATGGCTACTCCTGATCTTTCACTAATGCAGAAAAAAGCCGACCCCGTGGGTCGGCTCCTGGCCCAGGCCGATCACTTGATCAGGCTGAGAAACTCCATGCGCGTGGCGGCATTGTCGCGGAACGCGCCGAGCATCACCGAGGTGACCATGCTCGAGTTCTGTTTCTCGACACCGCGCATCATCATGCACATGTGCTTGGCTTCGATGACCACGGCGACACCGACCGCGCCAGTCACCTGCTGGATCGCCTCGGCGATCTGGCGGCTCATGTTTTCCTGGATCTGCAGTCGGCGCGCATACATGTCGACGATGCGCGCGACCTTGGACAGGCCCAGGACCTTGCCCGAAGGCAGGTAGGCGACATGAGCCTTGCCGATGAAGGGCAGCAGGTGGTGCTCGCACAGCGAGTACAGCTCGATGTCCTTGACCAGGACCATCTCGCTGTTGTCGGAGCTGAACAGCGCGCCGTTGGTGACGTCTTCCAGGGTCTGTTCATAACCGCGGCAAAGGTACTTCATGGCCTTTGCAGCCCGCTTGGGCGTGTCGAGCAGGCCCTCGCGGGAGATGTCCTCGCCAAGTTGGCCGAGAATCTCGGTGTAGTTCTGTTCCAGGGACATGGATCCTAACCTGTGGGAAATATTCGCAAAGAGGAAGGGTACGGCGGCAATGCCAACGCTGCAAGCGCGGCGTTACTCGTCGCGCCCATCGAGCATGGTTCGCTTGAGCATCACATACACCGCGCCGGTGCCGCCGTGGCGGGGCTGGCACGAGGTAAAGCCGAGCACTTGCGGGTGCTGGCGCAGCCAGGTGTTGACGTGGCTCTTGATCATCGGGCGCTTGCCGTCGAGCCGCGCGGCCTTGCCATGGGTGACGCGGGCGCAGCGCACTTCCAGGCGGGTAGCTTCGGCGATGAAGGCCCAGAGGGTCTCGCGGGCCTTCTCCACGTTCATGCCATGCAGGTCGAGGCTGCCCTCGAAGGGGATCTGGCCGAGCTTGAGCTTGCGCAGCTGGGTTTCCTGCACGCCGTCGCGACGCCATTCGAGGGCATCCTCGGCTCCGACATCGATGACGAACTGGTCCGACAAGCCGTCGATCACCAGCGCCTGGCCACTGCTTACCGTGGCGGCCTCGCGAAGGCCTGCCAACTGCTTGCGGTCAGCCTTGGGCTTGCCGGTTTCGGCGCGGTCGTTCTTTATGGGCTTGACGCCCCGCACCTCGCTGCGGAACAGGGAAAAATCGTCGTCTTGCATGCGTGCCTCCACCTGGACGGCGTAGTTTACGCGAGTCCCTGGCAGCGTCGTACAGTCAATCGTGCTTTTTCATCAGGTGCGGGGAGAGGTTGAGCTCACGGCCACGACGCAGGCGAATACGGCTGCGGCGCCACAAGCGTACGCCGATGTAGAGCAACAGCAGGCCGACGCCCAGCAGGATGAGGGCGAGTGGCCGGTTGGCGTTGAGTTCGGCGAGGGCGGCGTAATTGCCCAGGAGACCGGCGAAGCCCGCCATGGCGAGCAGGATGCCGAAGGTCGCCAGCAGGGCGGAAAAGGCCGCGGCCAGGCGCGCGCCCCAGTTGCCGTGCTCACGTTGGCGCAGGCGCTTTGCGTCGAAACCATCGGAGCGTTTCATCGCGAGTTCCTCAGTGGATCTTCGGAGTTCGACTCGCTGCCCGCCTGCCGGTTCCGCCCGGGCTGCCGGGCGGTCGTGGCTCAGATCAGGCTGGCCGTGGGGGCCACGCAAGCGAAGTTGTCGGCCATGACGGCCATTTCGCCCTGGTGGATCTGCGCGGCCGGGATGATCGTGTCCTTGTAGGCCAGGTCACGGGTGGCCGAGGCATCTTCCACCAGGGTGCAGCGATAACCATAGTCCTTGGCGCGGCGTACGGTGGTGCTGACGCTCGAATGGCTCATGAAACCGCAGACAATCAGGTCAAGCGTGCCGAACTGCTGCAGGATTTCGTGCAGGTTGGTGTTCTTGAAGGCATTGGGCATGCGTTTTTCGATGACGGTCTCGTCGCCACGCGGCTCCAGCCCGGGGATGAACTCGCCGCGGCTGCCCTGGGGGTCGAACAGGCCACCCACGGTGCCCAGGTGCCGGACATGGACGATCGGGCGCCCGGCCTTGCGCGCAGCGTCGAGCAGCTTGGCGATGTTGGCCACGGCCTCATCCATGCCCGACAGCGCCAGCGGACCGCTGAGGTATTCCTTTTGCGCATCGATAATCACCAGGCTGGCTTGGCTCAGCTTGGCCGGGGGATATGCGCGGCCAGTGAGGTGGAACATCGTCGTTGGAACGGACATCAAGGGCTCCTTTGGATAGGGCTTTTGCCGGCTATTGTCCCTTGCCTTGACGCCGTTGGGAATGCTTGACAGTGCAACCTGCATGATTACTGGTCTGTGGGCTCGCCGTACGGCACGGCGGCGTCCATTTAGGTGCCGGGGCTGGTAGACTTTCGCACTGTATTCAAAGGAGTTTGCCGTGATCACTTCCCGCCTGCGCACTCTGCGCGACCATATCCGTTGGGCGGTCAGCCGCTTCCATGAGCATGACCTGTTTTTCGGCCACGGGGCTGACAACGCCTGGGACGAGGCCCGCGTGCTTGTGCTGGGCGCGGTGCATCTGCCATGGGAGGTGGCCGACAGCTATCTGGACTGCCAGCTCGAGGATGACGAACGGGTGCGTCTGCAGCACCTGCTCAAGCGGCGGATCGAAGACCGCGTGCCGGCGGCTTACCTGTTGGGTGAAGCCTGGTTCTGCGGAATGTCGTTCAAGGTTGACGAGCGCGTGCTGGTGCCACGTTCGCCGATTGGCGAGCTGATCGAAAATCGTTTCGAGCCGTGGCTGGGCGATGAGCCTGCGCGCATTCTCGACCTGTGCACGGGGTCTGGCTGCATCGGTATCGTCGCTGCCGATGTGTTCCCGGAGGCCGAAGTGGTGTTGGCGGACCTGTCGTTCGAGGCGCTGGAAGTGGCCAACCAGAACATCGAGCGGCATGGCCTGGACGAGCGTGTGTACACCGTGCAGGGCGATGGTTTTGCCGGTCTGCCTGGGCAGCGTTTCGACCTGATCCTGTCCAACCCGCCTTATGTGGACGCCGAAGATTTCGCCGACATGCCTGCCGAGTATCAGCACGAGCCGGAACTGGGCCTTGCCTGTGGTAATGATGGCCTGGACCTGGTACGCCGGATGCTGGCCGAGGCCGCGGATCACCTGACCGAGAAGGGTTTGCTGATCGTCGAGGTGGGCAACAGCCAGGTGCATGTCGAGTCTCTATACCCCGAGGTGGACTTTGCCTGGCTGGAGTTCGAGCGTGGCGGGCATGGCGTGTTCATGCTGACGGCCGAGCAGTGCCGGGAGCATCAGGCGGTGTTTGCCTCGCGGGTGTGACGCCGGAGGGCCTGTGTGTGTAGGAGCGGCCTTGTGCCGGGACGCCGGACCACATCAGGCCCAGAACGGACCGCATCCGTCGACAACAGGGCACCGCTCACCTACCGCGTGGCAATCCAGATCAGCAACCCCGCCTGAAATAGCGCGAACGCCACCAGGCATGTAATGGTGAATCGCAACCCGCCATCCTCGCGCTGGTACTTGGCCACGCGCTCATCCCGCTCGCGCAGCTGCGCTTCTTTCTCCTGCAGGGTCTGCTCGGCCTGCTGGAGCATCCCGGCAGCGTCGACGATGTCCACGCGCTGTACTTTCTCGGTGTTCCAGCCGCCCTTGAGCTGGCCGACCGGGACCGCTTCATAGCGCCCCTTGAGGTGCTGGGTGTCGGCATATTCGACCTCCAGCCCGTGGCTGCGCAGCAGGTGGTCGCGGCGCAGGCGGCTGTCTTCGTTCAGGGCATCCTTGCTGGGCAGGTCCATGCCTTCGACGTGATAGTGCGGCCACCTGCGCTGGGCCCACTGCACCGCCTGGGCGATGAGGAAGCGGCCCAGTCCACGGTTCAGCGGTTCGAGCTGCAGGCCGCTGTCACCGCAAATCCGCAGGCGCTGCTCGGCATGGTCGACCCACACGTCCAGGCGGTTCTGCTCTTTGCGGGTTTTCTGCCCAGGCAGGCGAAGTTCCATGCGCAGCAGGCTGTGGGTCTTGTCGTGTCGCTCGGCACGGCCAAATTGCACAAACCGCAACGGTCGCGCGCCACTGCTGCGCTCAGTAGGCAAAGGCGCCAGGCGCAGCAGCTGGAAATGTTCGGCAGCCACCTCGGCCCAGGGCAGGGGAGCTGCTTGTGGTGCCTCGGTCGCTTCGGGGGCGGCGTCTGTCATCAGGGGGTGTCCGGTTCTATCCTCGATACCCTGTTATCGGCCAACACCCCGGGGACCTGAGCCCGCACGTCTCAGGACGACGGCAGGCCACGGATGAACTCGACGATCCGCGTGCCCAGCTCGCTGGCCAGGGGCAGCTCGGGATTGTTGTAGCTGTCCCGTTGCTCGCTGATGTCCCGCGGGCTGATGCGCAGCATGTGGTTCATGCCGTTGATCAGCGCAAGCTCGGCGTCGGGCTTGGCGGCCTGGAGGCGCTGGGCGTCCTCGACTTCCACTTGCACGTCGTTGCGTCCCTGGATAATCAGCGCCGGGACCTTGAGCCGGGCGAAGGCGGCTGCCGGGTTCTGGCGGAACAGCGAGATCAGGTAGGGCTGCACGCTCGGCCGGAACACTTCGCGCAGGGGCCCGGGCACATCAAGGCTGGTCTGCCCGGCCTGCAGGCGATCGATCAGCGCATTGCCGCGCGCGAGGTCATCGGGCTTCAGGCGCTGGGCCAGTTGCTCGCGCAATACCTGGTCGACCGGGCGGCCGCTCCCGGCCAGGGTGATCACGGCACTGGCGCCGGCCTGCCCGGCGGCGAGGCTGGCGATCAGCGCGCCCTCGCTGTGGCCCAGCATGACCAGCGGGCCGAAGCGCGGGTTGGCCTTGATTTTGCGTCCCCAGGCCACGGCATCGGCGACATAGCGCTCGACGCTGAGGTCGCGTTCGTCCGGCGTCGCTGGCTGGCTCGCGGCGACCCCACGCTTGTCATAGCGCACGCTGGCGATGTTCTGGCGCGCCAGCAGCAGGGCCAGCTGCTTGAGGTTGTCGATGCGCCCGCCGGCCGGGTTGTTGCCGTCGCGGTCGGTAGGTCCCGAGCCCGCGATGATCAGCACCACCGGTGGCGGCGTGTCGCCGCGCGGCAGCAACAGGCTGCCGTGCAGGGTGCCCTGGTCGGTGTCGAGGCTGATCGGACGTTGCAGGACGGTGGGGGCGGCGGCCTGGGCAAGGCTGGCACAGAACAGCAAAAGCAGGGCGGCAAGGCGCGGCATCATGGGACTACTGTCAGGGAGGATGGTGGTTCGACTCGGGGTGGGGGAGAAGGTTCGGGGGGGCGTGGTTTGCCATTGGCATCGAGCGCCGTGCGCTTGGGCCTTGTGGCGCCCTTGAGATCGAGCGCCGTGCGCTTGGGGCCTTGTGGCGCCCTTGAGATCGAGCGCCGTGCGCTTGGGGCCTTGTGGCGCCGCTGATATCGAGCGCCGCCCGCGCGGCGCATCGCGGGACAAGCCCGCTCCCACAATTGTTGCAACGTGCCATGGCCTGACAGATTGGAGTCTTAGCCTTGTTTGTACGACGAAGGTCTTGGGGTGAGCACACCGGCCCTCCACAGTCTTCCGCCATGCACCAAGGCTAACAACCCAAACCCC
>NZ_JBWGIF010000022.1:0-24182 GCF_056312565.1 Pseudomonas sp. JE3303 | reverse complement strand
AAGGGCCGTCGAAGACTACGACGTTGATAGGTGGGGTGTGTAAGCGCTGTGAGGCGTTGAGCTAACCCATACTAATTGCCCGTGAGGCTTGACCATATAACACCCAAGCAATTTGTGCCGAGCCGGTTATCCGGGCTGCCAGATTGCGGTGGTGAAGACGATACAACCGAAAGTTCGTAGCATCACAAATATCGCATATCCGAATTCGCTGGGCTGTCCATCTGGACATTCTGGCTACCGAATTTCTTGACGACCATAGAGCATTGGAACCACCTGATCCCATCCCGAACTCAGCAGTGAAACGATGCATCGCCGATGGTAGTGTGGGGTTTCCCCATGTGAGAGTAGGTCATCGTCAAGATTCATTTCGCAAAACCCCTATCTGCGCGAGCAGGTAGGGGTTTTGTCTTTAAGTAGAAGTATCAAGATTTCGCTGGCCCGTTTAACCGACGTTCTGGCACACAGAATTTCTTGACGACCATAGAGCATTGGAACCACCTGATCCCATCCCGAACTCAGCAGTGAAACGATGCATCGCCGATGGTAGTGTGGGGTTTCCCCATGTGAGAGTAGGTCATCGTCAAGATTCATTCCGAAACCCCTGTCTGCCATGCAGACAGGGGTTTTGTCTTTTCCAGGGTCTGAAAAGGCCGGGATCAGAACTGATAGCTCACCGTAGCGCTGACGTTGCGCTCCTCGCCCATGTAGCAGTAGTTCAGGCTGGCACAGGAGGCGATGTAGGTTTCATTGGTCAGGTTGTTGGCATTCAGGCGCAGATCAACGCCCCTGACTCCCACCTTGCCCAGGTCGTAGCCCACAGAGGCGTCGAACAGGGTGTAGGAGGGGACCTTCATGCTGTTTTCGGCATCGACCCAGCTGTACCCCACATAACGCACGCCGCCACCCAGGCGTAATCCGTCGAGCACGCCCTGATTGAAGTTGTAGTCGGCCCACAGCGTGAACATTTGCTTGGGTGCCTGTGTCGGTGAATTACCCCGGTTGTCACTCGTAGACACAAGGCTTGGCATGGTCTTGGAATACTCGATGTCGGTGAAGGTAGAGCCCCCCAGCAGCTTCAGGTTCTCGCTGACCTGGACATGCGCCTCCAGTTCAAGCCCTTGCGAGCGGATCTGGCCGACCGGGCGGTAGAAATCTTCATCAGGCTGCTTGGATGCCAGGTTTTCCTGCTCGATGCGAAACACCGACGCCGTGAAGAGGTTCTCGGTACCCGTTGGCTGGTATTTGATACCGGCCTCCCACTGGGTACCCTCCGTGGGCGCCAGTGGTCGCCCGTTCTGGTCGGACACGGTATTCGGGTTGAAGGACTCCGAATAACTGATATAGGGCGCGATACCATTTTCGAAGAGGTACAGCACGCCCGCGCGGCCGGTCAGCTTGGTGCGGTCGTCGCTGACGCGCGTGTCGCTGTCACGGTTCTCTTCGGAAACCTTGACCCAGTCCTGTCGAAGGCCCAACGAGAAGCGCCACTGGTCCAGCTCGACCAGGTCCTGCAGGTAAACACCCGTCTGCTGGAGCCTTCGCAGGTAGTTGTTCTCGCCGAGCACCTGCAGATTACCGTTGCCGTACTGGGGATTGGCGGCATCCAGCGCATCGACAGACCCGTACCGCCAGGTGACGTCCGCCTTGCGCCGCTGGTAGTCGGCACCCAGCAGGAGGGTATGCTTGGCAGCGCCGGTGAAGAATTCAGCCTGCAGCATGTTGTCGACGATGAATGAATGCAGGCCCTCGTCGCCACCGGTGTAGGCGCGGTTCAAGACATTGCTGCCGGCATTCGCCCAACCTGCCGAGTAGACCTGGTCCATCGTTACATCCGAGTCCTGGTAGCGGAAATTCTGGCGAGCGGTGAAGACATCGTTGAACCGATGCTCGAACTGGTAGCTGAACGACTGCTGGGTGCGCTCATAGTTGTCGATGCCCGGCTCACCTTCGAAGAAGTGGTCCGAGAGACGTAGCCCGTTGCGTTTGTGCAACGCGCCATCGGCAGGGTTGCCGCCGTGGTAGCCGCCATTGGGGTCATGCTGCAGATATGCCTGCAACGTCAGCGAAGTATCTTCGCTGAAGTCGATGCTGATTGACGGCGCGATGGCATAACGCTCCTCCTTGTTGTGATCGAACTGGGTGTCCGAAGAATCCGCCAAGCCCGTCAGGCGATAGGCGATGCGCTTGTCTTCATCCAGCGGACCGCTGAAGTCGAAACCCATGCCACGCTGGCCTTGCGTGCCCACGGTCGCCTGAATCTGATGAAACGGATCGTATACCGGCTTCTTGGTCGTCAACGCCACCAGGCCACCCGGCGAGCTACGCCCATACAGCACCGAGGAGGGTCCTTTGAGCACGTCGATGCGTTGAAGGAAGTACGGATCAACCTGCATGGTGCTGTAGGTGCCGTTATCGCCCATGGACTTCAGGCCGTCCACGTAGATGTTATCCACAGAGCCATCGTTGAAGCCGCGCATGGCCACATAGTCGTAGCGGTGCGTTGCGCCATAGGGGTTGGTCAGCACGCCAGGGGTGTAGCGCATGGCCTGGGCGACGGTCTGCGAACCCTGGTCGTCGATCTGCTGACGAGTGACCACCGAAACCGACTGCGAGGTCTCGACCAGCGGCGTACTGGTCTTGGTCGCGACCTGGCTGTGGGTCGCGTTGTAGCCTTCCATGCTGCCCAGTGCATTACCCAGGCTGAAGCCGCGCACGTCGGTGCTCGGCAGCGAGAGCGCAGCGTCCTCGGACAGGGGGCGCAGGATGTAGCTGTTGCCATCCTGGCTGATTGCTTCAAGGCCGGTGCCCTGGAGCAACTGACGCAGCGCCTGATCGGGTGAGTAGGCACCCTTGAGCCCAGCGGACTGGATGCTGCCAGTGAGCTGAGGTGTACTCGACAAGGTAATCCCAGCCTGGCGCGCGAACTGGTTGAGCACGTCATCGAGGCTACCCTCAGCGATTGCGTATTGGCGTGCGGCTCCGGCCGGGTCGGCTGCATGGGCCAGCATTGGCAGCGTGCCGATACCGAGCGCCGTGCCCAGGATGGCAGCACGTATCGCTCTGCCAAGGCGTATCGAATGCAGGGCAGGCCCGGCTACATTGTTATTCAGGCGGGGCACCAAGGGTAAATCCGTATGCATTGAAATGTCCGTCGAGTCGGTAGGGCAGAAAAATTGGTTACTGTCCTAGCCGGATTCGCCGGTCAAACCCGCCAAAAGCCAGAAAACCTCAGGCCATGCGCTCCAGGCGTACCCACCAGCGGGTGCGATAAGTGACCTTCACCGAAAGTGTCTGTGGCAACAATTGCAGCAGTTTGTCGGTGTCCTCGAGGTGGAATACGCCAGAGAGTCGCAGGTCAGCTATATCGTCACTGCAGCCCAGCAGCCCATGGCGATACCGGCCCACCTCCGCCAGGAACTCTCCCAGGCGCATGTCCCGCGTAACGATCAGCCCTTCGGCCCAGGCGGTGGCATCCATGCTGGGCTGTTCCAGCATGCGTATGCCAGTTGCGTCCAGGCGGTATGCCTGTCCCTCACTGATCCACTGCAACTGCCCATTGCCGGGACGGTGAATCGCAACCTTGCCTCGGCTGACCGTGACCTGAATGCAATTGCTCTCCTGACGCACCACGAAACGCCCTGCGAAGCCCTCTATCAACCCATCGCGGGTCTGCACCAGCAAAGGTCGGCCGTTAGCCCGCGTCCCTTCGCAGGTCAGCATCATCTCGCCCTGCGTGAGGCGGATCAGTCGCTGCCGCGCATCGAACGCCAGGTCAACGGCGCTGGCGGTGTTGAGCTGCAGCAACGAGCCGTCCGGCAGATGGAAGCTACGCCGCACACCCGTGCCACTGGCGTAGTCCGAAGCCCAGGTACCGACGGCGTCCAGATCCTTGCCCAGCCAGGCGGCTGAGCCCACCAACGCAACGGTCCCGAGCAGCTTCAAGGCCTGGCGGCGATGCAGGCGCTGTTGGCTGGTCTCAAGCGTTTGCAATGCGACGCTCGCCCCCGGCACGGTGCGCAGGTTGAGCTCCTCATGCAGGCTTGCGACCCGTTGCCATGCCAGTTCATGGTCCTGGTGGGTATTGCGCCAATGGTCGCACTGTCGCGCAAGCTCCGGGCTGTAGCCGCTTTCGCGCAGCTTGAGCATCCAGCGGATAGCCTGCTTGACCACATGGGGCGCGGGGGAGGCAGGACTCAAGACTCGCTCTCGTAGCGCAGCAAGTAGCAGTGGTAGAGCGCATCGGCGATGTAGCGCTCGACCGAGCGCAGCGAGATCCCCATCTGCTCGGCAATTGCCTTGTGCGGCAGACCTTCGCATTGGGCCAGCAGGAAGGCCCGGCGTACCTTGGGCTTGAGTCCATCGAGCATCTGCGCGATGCGCTCAAGCAGCTCGAGTACCAGTTCACGGGTTTCCACAGAAGGCGTATCGGCGTGGGTATGATGTGCCAGCGCCTCGAGATAGGCCCGGTGAAGTTCCTCACGGCGCCAGTGATCGATCACCAGGCCCCGGGCAACCGTGCGCAGGAAGGCACGGGGTGCATTGAGCTGCAGGTGTTCACCACGCTGCAGCAAGCGCACGAAAGTGTCCTGGGCAAGATCCGCGGCATCGGCGGCGTTGCCCAGGCGGCTGCGCAGCCAACTGTGCAGCCATCCATGATGGTGACTGTAGAGGGTATGCACGGAGTCTTGAGGCATGACAGTGCGCTGCGATTAGTGGGTATGAATGATAACTAGTCGCATTGTTTGCGCGCGGCGAATTATTTGCAATAGGTTGGACGATCCCGTGCAGGCGCGCCTTGTGGAAGCGGGCCTGCAAGCGGCGCATCAGCTCAGCAGATTTCGCACGTTGCCCATGGCCTCATCGGCAAACCCCTGGAGGAACGCCTGGAACTCCGGCAGCGCTTGTGCGCCTCCTTCCCGTGGCTCGGCCTGGATGGTCCAGGTCGCGCGGGCGCGCCCACCGTCAAGCGTCTCGACTTGCATGGCGGCCCACAGGTTGCCTATGTTCAGGCTGGTATGGATCAGGCTCCAGGTCATGCTCATGGCGTCCTCGTCGCGGCTGTTGAGTTGTTCGATGACTACATTGCCGTCCTTGAACAACTTTTTGCGGACCGAGCGTACGCCGCTGCCAGTCATGTCGATGTGGGCCAGGGCCGGGATGAATACCGGGAAGCCGGCAAAGTTGCCGACGATGTTCCACACGCTGGCGGCTGGCGCAGGGATCTCAACGCGTGCGATGACTTCACAGCCTTGCGGATTGCGAATCAGGGTGTCGGGTTTGAGTGCTTGCATGATGTTGCTCCTTGTGGACAAGAAATGATCAGATAAAACCGATGTCGCTGAGATACCGGCAGCCCTGGCGCAGCAGTGCCGGAGTCTTGGCCGGGTATTCGGCACCCATGCGCAGTACGCCGGCGCGGGCGTTGCCGTGCTCGATATCGCTGATGTCGCCGATGTCTTCCTCGAAGCCGTCTAGATAGAAGCCCAGTACCTCGAACAGCGCGTTGTCCGGGCCAACCCCGGCCAGCTCGCGTTGCCATTGCTCGATGGTGACCAGCTCGAAGCGATGGCCCTGCTCGCTGAATGCGGCCATGTAATCCCGCCAGGGCAGGGGCTGGGGGTTGTGCAGGTTGAAGACGCACTGCCCAGCCTGATGACGGCTGGCGTGAAAAGTGATGAAACGGGCGAGGAAATCCACTGGCATCAGGTCGAATTCAATGCCCAGGTCCGGTACCTGCCCAAGTTGCAATGAGCCCTTTAGC
Source organism: Pseudomonas sp. JE3303 (assembly GCF_056312565.1). NCBI lineage: Bacteria > Pseudomonadati > Pseudomonadota > Gammaproteobacteria > Pseudomonadales > Pseudomonadaceae > Pseudomonas > Pseudomonas sp. JE3303. The sequence continues at coordinate 18,421 of NZ_JBWGIF010000022.1, read as the reverse complement.
ATGAGCATCAGGCGATTACGCTGTGGCTGGCAGGCCCCGTTGCGGCTGTCGAAGGTGATGTTGCCGGGGCGGAACAGGTTGACCCGCACTCCCTCGGCGCGGGCGCGCTGCAGGATGCGTTCGGCGACCCATTTGCCGAGGTTGTAGCCGTTGCGCAGGTAAAGGGGCGGCGTTGGCGCCGCGTCCTGCTCCAGCACCCGGCCGCTTTCGTCCACCGCACTGCAAGCCGACAGTGTCGAGACGAAATTGAAGATCTTCTTGCGCCGGCCTTCGCACAGACGCAGGCACTCGAACAAGGGCTCGATGTTGTCAGCCGCGAGGGCCTGGTAGTCGAGCACGTGGTTGACCTGCGCGGCGTTGTGAAGCAATGCGCCGTACTCGCCATCCAGATAGTCGTAGTCAGCGGCGGACAGGCCCAGCCGCGGCTGGCGCAGATCAGCCTCGTATACCCTGATCCACGACAGGTCGATCTCCAGGCCGTTGTCCTTCAACGCCTGGGCGAAGCGCTCCTGCGCGGTCTGGCCGGCGCTGCGGCGAACCAGACAGGCCACTTCGGTGGCACCCCAGGCCAGCAGCGCCTCGACCAGATGCACGCCAAGGAAGCTGTTGGCACCCGTGACGATTACCTTGTGCACATCGCCCAGGCGGTCCAGGGACTGCACGGTGAGACCCAGGTCCCGGTTGGCATCCTGCTCCAGCCTGGCCAGCGGTGTGCCGAGTCCGTGGTCTTCGCCTTCGAGCAGCGCTGCCAGGCGCTGCACGGTTGGCTGCTCGATGAAGTGATTGATCGCCACGCCTCGGCCGAACTGCTCGCGCACTTCAAGCAGCAGGCGCGACAGCAGGATCGAATGCCCACCCAGGTTGAAAAAGCTGTCGTCGGTGGAGATTTCTCCTGGCGATAGCTCCAGCAACTCGGCCCACAAGGTGCAGAGGCGCTTTTCGGTGAGACCCATCGGCAGCACCCGCGGGACATCAGGCATAGGGATGGGCTGGCGCGATAGCAGAGCCTGTCTGTCGACCTTGCCGTTGGGGGTGCAGGGCATTTTTTCCAGCACCTGGTACAGGGCAGGGCGCATGTAGTCGGGCAGCTGTTTTTCAGCATGGAGGCGCAAAGCGTCCATAGCGTCGTCGCGCAGCGGCCGCGCGGCGAATGCCAGTACCCGGCGCTGCGTGTCGATGACCACCGCGACCTGCGCGAACAACTGGCTTTCGCGCAGGCAGTGTTCGATTTCCTCCGGCTCCACCCTGAATCCACGGATTTTCACCTGGTTGTCCAGGCGGCCAGAGAGCACAAGTCCCGCCGAGGTCCACTTGCCAATATCGCCAGTACGATAGGCGCGCAGTTGTTGGCCATCGGGAAGGCACAGCTGCACGAAGCGCTCGGCGCTGAGCCCGGGGTTGTTCAGGTAGCCGAGGCCGACACCGGGACCCGTGATGTACAGCTCGCCGGGCGTCTCCTCGAGTACCGGTTGCAGGTGAGCATCAAGCACCAGCACCTGGCTGTTCGCGATCGGCATGCCAAGGTTGCGGTTATTGTCGGCGCCTGCGAACACGCGGGTGGTGGCAAGGACCGTGGTTTCGGTCGGACCATAGATGTTGTGCAGATGACACTGGCCTGCCAGGCGATCGATGACCTCCGGCTCGCAGACGTCGCCGCCGGTGACCAGGTGGCACAGGCCCAGGTGTTCCTCGGGCGGCAGTATGCTCAGCAGCGCCGGAGGCAGGAAGGCATGGCTGACCTCCTGGCTATGCAGCAGTGCCACCAGTTGTTGCGGGTCGCGGCGCTGGTCATGGTTTGGGATCACCAGCTCTGCGCCGCGGGCAAAGGCTGGCAGGATGTCGAGCAGCGAGGCGTCGAAACCGATGGTCGAGAACTGCAGCACCCGGCTGTGGCCATCGAGGCTTACATGCTCGGCGTACCACGCGCTGAAGTGCGCCAGGTTGTGCTGACTGAGTACCACTCCCTTGGGCAGGCCGGTAGTGCCGGAGGTATAGATGACCACGGCAGGCGCCTGTGGCAACACCGAGTGCCGGGCCAACGGGGGCAGCGTCTGGCCAGGGACTGCAGTGATCGCGCGCAGGTCCAGGGCCGGGATGCCCTCGGATGCCTCGCCATCCTGTAGCAGAAGGCATGCGCCCGCGTCCTCGAGAATGCGCTTACGCCGCTCAACCGGGGTTGCCGGGTCCAGGGGCAGGTAGATGGCACCGCATCCGAGTATGGCCAGCAGGCCTGCATAGAGCGCCGGCGATTTGTCGAGGCACAGTGCGACCACAGCAGGCCTGTCGCAATCATCGGGCAGCAGGGGCAACAAGGCGCGCTGGATACTTGCGGCCAAGGCGTGCAGTTGCCGGTAGCTCAGACGCTCGCCGTCCAGGTTCAGCGCGGGCCGATCGGCGAAGGCCTGCACGCTTTGGTCGATCTGCTCCATCAGGCAGGTGTCGGCCTGGTGCAGCAGGTCTGGCCGCGCGGTTCGGTTGAACGGATGCAGCCAGGCAAGCTGTTCCAGCCACTGCAGGCCGTGTTCGCGCTCCCCGGATGAGGCTTCTACCGCTGGCGCCTCATCGAAGTAACCCGGATTGCGGGAGAAGCGGGTGACCAGCATGTCTAGCCCATCACCCAGGACCTCAAGCGCATCGTGACGCAGCTGCTGGCCGTTGCCGGAGGGTGGCGGCTCGATTGCCTGGCGCGCGATCAGCCGCTGGGCGCTGGGGCTGCCGCACCACCATAAGGCCTCAAGCACAGGCAGCACGGGGTTGTCGTCTCGACTGCTGGCGCCCAGGCGCAGCGCAAGCAGCGGACAGTCGGCCAGTGCCTGCCTGTGATGGGTCGCCAGGTGGAAACTGCCATCCTCGACCAACAACTGCGGCAGCGAGGCCATCGCGGCCTGCAGGCTGTCCGCGCAGGACACCAGCCTGGCGCCGTGACCTTGGTCCTCAAGCCTCTCGCTCAGCCGCTGAAGTGCGGGACTGGTGCCCGCCAGAACGATATCCAGGCGCCTCATGCTGTCTCCCCCGGCAGGTAGTCCTGCAGCGCGAGCTGCACGCATGGCGAGTCGAGCATCGAGCTGCTGCGGAAAAAGCGCAGGATGTTGGACAGCAGCGGATGCTGGCGGCTGATCGGGTATGCCAGCGCGCCGACCTCGTCACGCAGCGCCTGGCGCACCAGCTCGTCTACTGGCAGGGCTGCGATCAAGGCAAGATCGAATGCCTGCTGGATATCGCTGGTCAGGTACTGCCCGAGAAACACCGGTAATACCTGGGCAATCGCCTCGCGCTCGGACTGCGGTGCCGCTTGCCAGTAGATGCGCGTCAGCCGCGCCCAGAAGCTCGAGTGGCGGCCCTCGTCGAGCAGGTGATCGGCCATCAGGCCTTTCACCGACGGCTTGACCGAGGCGTCCCGGGCAAAGGCCGCCACATCGTCGGTCAGGGTGTTTTCGGCAATGCCCACGCAGATCAGCTCCAAGGCATCACGCAGATCCTCGGGCACCTGCGCCAAGGCATCGGGAATAGCGCGGCTGAGCTCGATCTCGCCCGGCAGCTCGATAGGTTCGATACCGGTCAGGGCGATGGTCTGCTGGAGAAAATCCATCGCCACCAGCGCGTGATAGTCCTCGTCCACCACCACCGTCATCGCGTCATAGCGGCAGGCGAAAGGAAAGCGCACGGCAAACCTATCCTTGGCGATACGCCGGGCAGTGTGATCAACGATTTCGGTCTCGAAGATGACCACGTCGTTGATGAACTTGTAGAGGCTCTGCACCAGCACGAAGTCGCGCAATTGCGGGCATTCGCGCTGGAAGGTGGCCGACAGCACCAACGGCTGACGGCCGAGCGGATAGATCAGGCGCTGGTCGTCCTCGACCAGCCGGCGCGGCCGTGTGCGGATAGTCGCGCGTGCCTCCCAGACATCGGCGAAAGAGCGGTAGTCCGTGGCTTTCATGGGGTGACCTCGGCGACTGCAACCTGCAGCTCGGTTCGCAGGCGGTCCCACAGCGCCAGGCGGCTGTCCACGGCCGCGATGGCTGCGTGATAGACCTCCTGCTCGCGCTGCGGGTCGTGGTCGACCAGGCGCGCCAGCAACTGCTCGGCAGCCGGGCCATGGTCTTCGGAGTCGACTTCGATATGCCGCTGCAAGTAGTAGCGGAAGGTCGGCGCCTGCTCGGCCCCGATGCCCCAGGCATCGAGGATCTGCTGGAACATCTGCGGTATGACGCTTTCGCGGCCATGCAGAAACGCTGCGGCCACTCGATGAGCCGGCGCCTGCAAGGCCACCTCCAGCGTGTCGCGGACAAACTGGCTCGCCGCTTCGCTGGCTCCCACCTGCTGCAGTGCGCTGGCATAGTCGAGCCCCTCCTGCTGCAGGCGGATGAACTGCTCGATGGCCCGGGTGCTTGCGCCGACTTCACGCATGGCATCGAGATACAGCTCGAAATGGCTGTAGTGACCGTGTTGCAGGCGATCATCGGATTCCTCGCCGAGCACTATTTCGTTGATCAGGCGGGCAGCGGCCGGGTCGGTGGGTGGCAGCCAGGGCAGTTGAACGCAGGTCAGCTCCTGCTGCAGGCGCTTGGTCAGCGACATGAAGTCCCACACCGCGAATACATGGGTTTCCATGAACCGGCGCAGGACCTGGATCGAGTCGATCTCGGTAAATACCGGGTGCCCGGAAAGTTCGTGTTTCTTTGATGAAAGTGTTTGTTTCAAGTTGCTCATGACGTTATCCATGAAGTCGTGGCTTTGAAGTTGTTGGCCCGCTGAACTTTCGAGGAGGCGAACGAGGCCCTCGATATTAAGTTCGAAGTTTCGGGACATGCAGGTGGCCAGGCCTCGAGGGGCATGGCCCCAGCCGCAAGGCATCAGGGCCTGCACTGCGGCTGGCCATTTAAAAGTTAGAGCAACTTGCAAGTTTGATGCAACGAGTTTTTTGATATTTGTTATTCGCCGTTTACTTAAGCATGAACGTGCCCGATAAAACATGGTTGAACGTTTTATTTGGCATGAAAGTGTCCCTTCCGATCAATAGAGATCAGAATCGATTCGAGTGAATGTAGAAACATCACTCCGAGCATCCGCGGGATAAAAGGAAAGTGTTCAGTAATCAAGGGGCAGCTGATCGACGCACGGTCCTTGCCCGGTAGCAGACTCCTTCTGCGGGTAGATGACGGGCGGCCGACCAGGTCCGCTTGAGGGCGATCAGCAGTCGGCGCGTAGGTAAGAGTGTCCGCAAAATGCAGGCGCTGCCATGGTTTGCGGCAAGGCAGCCAGAGGAATTGTCGTCAGGGGAGGGGGAAATCGGCGACCGCGGGCCTCAGAAACTGAGTAGCCCGAGGTGGGTATTGATGATCCTGATCAGGCGCTGGTCCTGCGAGCGGGTATCGCCGCCTTTTGTAGCCAGCTCGATCAACTCCAGCTCACGCTGGGCGAACGCGTTCCAACCGAGCATTCGAGGCAGGGCACCGGGTGGGTAGAGTGCCGTGACGGGTACGCTCAGCGCTGGATCGAGCGCACCAGGCGGGGGAGCTTCAGGACTGTCACAGCCAGAAACAAACAATCGGCGGGTCTGGCCGGGATACGACCGCTCCGCCAGTTGGGCCACCTGGAAGGCCATGTGGGCGCCCCAGTGCTGGCCAAACAAGGCGTGGGGCTTGCCCAGAAACACCTGCAACCGGCTGAACAAAGCCTGAGCTACAGGCGGCGGGGGCTCGAGCAAATCGCTGGGCGTGCACTCGGCCTCGCGCTGGACGTCAACGGCAACCAGCTCGATGTGATCGTTCAAGCCGTGCGACCAGGCGCGATAGCGCTCCAGGTTCTCGTCGCTGCAAGCAAGGCAGATCAAGCGGATCCGTGCGGAATTACCGGTGGGGCTCATTGTGCCGATTGCTTGTTCAGGTAGTTCCTGATGGTACGGGAGGCATTGTTCAGGTGTTTCTCCAGAACCACGACAGCCTCGTCCACCAGCTTGTCGCTGGCGGCGTCGACCAATGCGGTGTGGTCGTCCTGGGTCAGCTTGCCCAGGCCCATCGACGACAGGTGAAAGCGCAGGAAGCGCTCTTCTTCGTTGAGCTCGGTCTCGATCAGACGAAGCAGCTTGAGGTTGGGCGCCTTGCCGTACAGCGTCATGTGAAACAGGCGGTTGAGGCGGCCGATCTCTGCGTGGCGGGTTTCATGCTCGAGCTGGGTGATGTAGTGGCGGGCGAGAGCGATGTCCTCGGCGGCCAGCAACGGGATCGACTGGCGCAGGGCCTCGGACTCGAGGATCACGCGCAGGCCATAGGTATCGACGGCGTCCTCGCCAATCAGCGGAGCCACCACAGCGCCCTTGTGCATCACCACCTGCAGCAGTGACTGCGCTTCGAGCTGGCGCAGAGCTTCGCGTACCGGCATGCGGCTGACACCAAACAGGGTCGCCAGCTCCTGCTGGCGCAGGGCGGTCCCGGGGGGCAGGCGACCGTCGATGATGGCGCTGCGCAAGCGTTCTTCGATCACGCTGCGTGCGAGATGCGCAGGCACCTGTTCATCACCCAGTACGGTGCTCAGGAGAAGTCTGGATTTGTCGGCCACGTGGCGAAAGCCCTGCTTTGAATATATTGGATCCAATAACCCTAATCAGGCCGCCTGCGCTTGTCAATCCGTGCAAGAATGCACGGGTCAGAGACCAATCCCGGGATTGCGGCTATCGTGAATGAAGTTGCATGCCAAGGGAAGTCGGGGAGGGTCCCGGCATCAGTGCAGGAACGCATCGCTCCAGCCATCTTCGTCGCATGATCGCAAGGTGCCATTGCCTTTTCCCTTAGCCCCCCGCACCATCCCTATTTCCACAGGCTCGGGCTTTTTTGCAGTGGCGATCCGTAGGTTCTTTCGCTCAACCCTGCTTCGACTCGCACCCGCGCTGTGGCTGGGTTGCCTCTTGCTGGGCGGCGTGCAGGCGGACTGGGACTTTTCGCAGATCAGCCGCCGTGCCCAGGCACTGTATGGTCCGCTGGGAGCGGGGCAAGAGCGCATTGATGCCTGGCAGAACCTGATGTCTACCCAGAGCCAAGGCACCGAGCTGGAGCGCCTGCAAGCGGTCAATCGCTTTTTCAACGAGCAGGTGCGTTATGTCGAGGACATCGACCTGTGGCATGAGGTCGACTACTGGGCGACGCCTGTCCAGTCCCTGATCAAAGGCGCGGGGGACTGCGAGGACTACGCTATCGCCAAGTACTTCAGCCTGCGCCGCATGGGCATCCCCAGCGACAAGATGCGCATCACCTACGTCAAGGCGTTGCGCCAGAACCGCGCGCACATGGTCCTGACATACTATTCGAGCCCCCAGGCCCAACCGTTGATTCTCGACAGTCTGATGGATGCGATCAAACCGGCCAGCCAACGTACCGACCTGTTGCCGGTCTATGCCTTCAATGGCGAAGGCCTGTGGCTGACGGGCGCTGCCGGGAACAAGAAGGTCGGCGATACCAAGCGCCTGTCACGCTGGCAGGACTTGCTGAAAAAAATGCAGGCCGAAGGATTCCCGGCCGAACCGGTCTACTGAAGGAGCCGAGATGTCACTGTTCAAACAATTGCTGATTGCCATCTGCCTGTTCCTGGTGGTCGCCTTCAGTGGCAGCTTCCTGGTCAGTCTGGAGAGCTCGCGCAGTCAGTACGTCAATCAGCTGCGCTCCCATGCCCAGGATGCGGCCACGGCGCTGGCGTTGTCGCTGACGCCCAACATCGACGATCCGGCGATGGTCGAGCTGATGGTCAGCTCCATCTTCGACAGCGGCTACTACAGCAGCATCAAGGTGGTCGACCTGGGTTCGAACGCCTTGCTGGTGGAGCGTCACGCCGAGCCTGACCGCAATGGTGTACCGGCCTGGTTCATCCGCATGATCGGTCTGGAAGCGGCTGGTGGCGATGCCATTGTCAGCCGTGGCTGGCAGCAGGCAGCGCGGATCGAGGTCATCAGCCACCCGATGTTTGCCCTGTCCAAGCTCTGGCAGAGCGCGCTGGGCAGCCTGGGCTGGCTACTGCTGTGCGGCGCGGTGAGCGCAGTACTGGGCGCGCTGTTGCTGCGCCGGCAATTGCGTCCGCTCGACTACATGGTCGCGCAGTCCCATGCCATCGCCCGCCGGGAGTTTCTGAGCCTGCCCGAGCTACCTCGCACACCGGAACTTCGCCGTGTGGTGCAGGCGATGAACCAGATGGTCGAAAAGCTCAAGGCGCTGTTCACAGAGCAGGCCGAACGCAGCGAAAAGCTGCGCGCCGAATCCTACCAGGACAATCTCACGGGCCTGGCCAACCGCCGTTACTTCGAGATGCAACTGACCGCGCGGGTCAGCAACCTGGAAGAGTCCCGTGCCGGCTACCTGCTGTTGCTGCGGGTGCGGGACCTGGCCGGCCTCAATGCCCGCCTGGGCGGTCAACGCACCGATCAGCTGCTGCAGGCCGTGGGCGAGCAACTGCGCCGTACCTGCGCGAGCTTCCCTGAAACCAACGACCTGATCACCCGTAGCCGCGGCGGCGAATTCGCCGTGCTGGCTCCAGGCATGGTGCATGAAGAAGCCGTGCAACTTGCCCAGGCCCTTGAAGCCACCCTGGACAGTCTGCACGAGACGGGTGCCAGCGACGTCGATCCGGTGGCCTGCATCGGCCTGGCGCCGTTCAGTCCGGGCGATGCACCGCAGTCGCTGCTCAAATTGGCTGACGAAGCCCTGGCGCGCGCCGAGAGCCAGCCGGAACCTGGCTGGGTATGCCTCGAGCAGGGCATCGCCGCCCAGGCCGCCGACAGTCATCATGCGTGGCACAAGCGGCTGGATGAGGCTCTGGCCAAAGGGCGATTCGAGTTGTTTTTCCAGCCGGTGGTCGACAGTCATGCCCCCGAGCGCGTCCTGCACTACAAGGTCATCTCGCGGCTGCATGACGACCAGGGCGAAGCGCTTGCGGCGGGTCGTTTCCTGCCGTGGCTCGAACGCTTTGGCTGGATGCCGAGACTGGACCTGCTGGTGCTGGAAAAGGTCATCAAGCACTTGCAGCGCCATGATCAGCCTCTCGCGCTGAACCTGTCCGCCGCTACCCTGGCCGATTCCAAGGCCATGCACAGGGTGTTCGAACTGTTGGCGCATCATGGCGCGCTGGGCCCGCAGCTGACGTTCGAAATTGGTGAGGAGCAAATCCCAGGGCAGGCGGCCCTCGAGCAACTGACCCGTAGACTGCATGCCTTGGGCTTTGGCCTGGCGCTACAACGGTTCGGTGGCCGGTTCAGCATGATCGGCAACCTCGCCCACCTCGGCCTGGCCTACCTGAAGATCGATGGCGGTTACATCCGCAGTATCGACCTCGAACAGCACAAACGCCTGTTCATCGAAGCGATCCAGCGGGCGGCGCACAGCATCGACTTGCCGCTGATTGCCGAGCGGGTAGAAACCGAAGGAGAGTTGACGGTATTGCGCGAGATGGGAGTGCAGGGCATTCAGGGCCAACTGGTCGGCGAGCCCGCGCCTTGGCGCTGAGCCTGGGGCTCAGATCAACCCGCCTTCCTCCTCGTCCTCGATGAGATTGGTCAGGCTGCCTAGCGCCTTGCGCGCCGTGGAGCGGCTGAGCAGCTTGGCCTGGGCACCTGCGGGCAGATCGGTGATGCTGAAGACGCCCTTGGCCGTCAGCACCTCGATCAGGTCCTCCAGCACGCGGATCATGTCCAGGTCACTCTGCTTGAGTTGCCTGAGACTGTTTTCCACGAGGTCATCGGCAAACCACTCCTGAATCTCGGCATGGTCGGCCGGGAGGATTTCCGAGTACTCGGCATAGGGGGCGGCTTCTACCCGCAGCAACTGGCCCGCGTCGTCGCGTTGCACGTAGAACATGGCGTCGTCCCTCGTCACGTTGATTCCTTATTGGTAGGCAGCAGCATAGGAAAAGTTCATCGGGCCCGCAGGTCCGGGCCCGAAGTATGCGCCGTTCGGCGCATGTTTCAACCGTTGGAGTTATCGACTTTGATGGTCGGGTCGGCACCGCTGATCAACGAGTTGATCGTGGTGTTCGACCAGTTAACCCCTTCAAGCTTGATGGTCACATCGGCGTTGGCCAGGCCGCCTGCGGCATTGAGCTTGCCTTCGGTACTGACCTGCAAGGTCGAATCCCCGCCAACCGTGGTGATCTTCAGGTAATTGTCGATGGTCGTGCCTTTTTCGCCTTGCAGCAGGTCGCTGAGGTCGAGACGGTCGCCTTCGGTTACCTTGAAGTCCTTGATCACATCCTTGCCGGTGTCGCCCGACTTCCAGACGAAGGTGTCGCCGCCGCCCCCCCCAGTGAGAATGTCATCACCCCTGCCGCCGTTCAGGATATCGGCTCCTGTCCCCCCGAAGAGCAGGTCGTTGCCTTCGCCCCCCATCAGCGTGTCGTTGCCACTGCCACCGAGCAGGATGTCATTGCCCTTGCCGCCGTCGATGTAGTCGTTGCCGCCCTGGCCGAAGATAAGGTCGTTGCCGGCACCGCCCATCAGGGTATCCGCGCCGTCATTGGTGCCGGAGATATCGAACTCGGTGTAATGCTCGGTGACGTACTGGTGCATCACCCGCGCATCGACAGTGGTGGTTTCGACCCCCAGCTTGTTGGCGACATAGGCCTGGATCGCTTCGACGCCGGTACTCGGGATCGAGTCGAAGCTGACCAGGTCGCCGAAGATGATGTCATGGCCGTCACCCCCGTCGACCTTGTCAGCACTGCCCTGGGTGACCTCGGTGTGGCCAAGGATCGCATCGGCCAGCTTGGTTGGATCGATATTGGCTTGTGGAACCTTGTCCGAATCGAATGCCCTCAGGTCGTCCGCGCTCACGGCACTGCCCAGGCCGATGGCCTCGACCCCGGACAGGGCCGCCAGGATCTTGAAGCTGTCGGTCGAGTTGGTCAGGGTGGTATCAGTGGTACTGCTGCCCGTACCCGCCCGGGTGGACAGCTCGTAGCCTCCGTTGCCTTCGGCGCGGATAGTGCCGGTAGTGACGGTGTTCCACTTGTAGCTCCACGTAAAGAAATCGAAGCTTCCCCGCGTTTCGGCGGTCAGCTTGCCGCTGCTGTCGATCGATACCCGGTTGGTGGTGTCGAGCTGGTAGTTGGTGACCGTGTCACCGACCTTGTAACTGATGGTTGTCAGGAAGGTATCGAGCTTCACGCTGGTGTTGGCCAGCGACGGGTTGGTCTGCTCGCTCGTCTGGTAGAAAGTGGGCGCGCCGTCGGTGATGAAGAACGTCTGGTTACTCCCGGTGCTGCCCGCGTCCTTGAGATTCTGGAACCAGTTGGCCGTGGTCTTGAAGGCGTCCTCGTAGTTGGTACCGCCTTCGGAGCTGAGCGTGTTGAGAGCATTGAGCAAGGTCTTGAGTCCGGCCTCGTTCAGGGTCACCGACACGGTGCTCTTTACCTGGCTGGCGAAGTCGACCAGCAGCACGTTCACAGTCCCCAGCTGGGTACCCTTGACGGTGGTGGCCAGGGTCTCGAAGACTGTTGCCAGGGATTTCTTTGCTCCGTCCACACCGCTGCTGGCCATGCTGCCGGAGGTGTCGACGACAAAGGCGATGTTGTAGTCCTTGCCCGGTGCCAGGTGCAGCCCGCTGGTGTCCGCGACGATCAGGTCATTGTTGAGGGTGCCGGTCACTGTGTCGGCCGCTGAGCCCAGGTTGCTGGTGGCAAAGGTTTCCGGATACACCGTGACCTTGAGAGTCCCTTCGCTCACCGCCTGGCTGTTCCCCACTGCTTCGGTGGCCGTCGAAGTGATCTTCACCACGAACTCGCCGTTGTAGTAAGCGGGCGGTTTGATGCTCAGGCTGTTCAGGTTGAAGCCGCTGACGTCGACGTCGGTCGAGCCGACCGTGACAGTCCGGCCAGCGCCGTCGCTGACTATCGAGCCTGCCGGGATGCCGCTGAGCTTGACGCCCAGGCTTTCGGAGCCATCGGTGTCAGTGAGACCGGTGGTGATGCCTGCCAGCTTGACGCTGCCGTTCTCAGGCCCTTCGTTTAGCCTGAAGCCGTCGTAGTAGCCCTGGCCGTTGCTGCCATGCAGGTCGGAGACGCTGATCCCTGCATTCACCAGCGCAGTGACGCTGGGGTACATCGGCACGAGGCTACTGTTCAGATCCGTCACTGCGCCGGTGCCCACCTTGACATTGACGTCGTAGCTGCCCGGCCCTGACTGGTTGGCGTGATAGACCTCGAGGGTGTAGTAACCGCTGACCGCAGGTGTGTAGGTGCCTGCGACACTGCCGCCGGTGCCCCATGTGGCGGTAACCACGTTCTTGCCGCCGATGGTGAGCAGCAGGCTGTCATCCGCGACGCCGCTGAAGGTATAGACCTTGCCGGCTTCCAGATACACCAGGCCCGAGGTCTTCGAACCATTGCCCGCCCCGACGCTGGCGTCGGACTGCACATTGGTGGTCGTCTCGGTCCTGTTGGCGCTGCCGGAGTTGGTGAACACGGTTTTCAGGGCGTCCCCGGTAAGGCCGTTCCCGTTGGTGCCCAGCCCGGTGAGGCTGGTCCAGGATTCCTTGGTCAGGCCGAGGGAAGCGACGCTCACGCTGCCGATCGCCAGGTCCGGCTTGTCGGCGACAGGCGTGATATCCACCCTCAGGGTGGCCTCGCTGCCCGGGGAAACGCCATCGGTAGGCTTGAACTTCAGCTGGGCATAGTCGGCCTGCTTGTTGCCGACTGCGGTGCCGCCGTAGCCATCGGCTCCAGACTGGTTAGCCACCGGCACGAACTTCAGTTTGCCGGCAGTGATGTCCGCCTGGCTGATGGTCTGGTTTACCGTCACGTTGACCCAGCCCGTGCCGCTGTTGAATTTCAGCGTGCCCAGGTCTGGCAGCTTGGTGATGGTCACCCCGAGGCTTGAGACGGCACTGTCCACGTCCGACACATTGAAGTCACCCCAGCCCAGTATCAGGTCAGTGTCCTCGATGCCCGTGACCGCGCCGCCGGAAGTCACCGGCGCATCGTTGACTGCCACCACGTTGACCGTGGTGGTCGCGGTGTTGGACGTGTTTACGCCATCAGTCACGGTGACGGTGATGATACGCGGCGTGGTGCTTGGGTCTTCGCTGGTGCTGAAGAAGGTGATGTTCTTGATCGCCTGGACATAGTCGGCCAGCGTGGCCGTGCCGCTCAGGGTCAGCACCACCTTGCCCTCGGTGCTGCTGGCATTGATGGCGATGCCGTTGACGCTGTTGCCCAGGTTCAGCGTGTCACCGGCCTGGCGGTTGGTCAGTGTGACGGTGGCGCCGGTGAGCTGTGGGCTGTCGAAGTCGGCGATCGAGATATCGATATCAGCAATCGATCCGCCGCTGCCGTTTTCGGTATAGGTGAGCTGGTAATCGGCGCCAGTCTTGCCACTGGAGTCGTTACCGTCCAGGTCCAGCACCGGCGCCGGCTCGAAGATCTGTGGGGTTACACTGCCTGCGGAGCCGCTGATCACCAGCCCTTCGAAGTTGCCGCCAGTGGCCGAATCGACCTTCACCGTGAACTGTTCGGTGCCTTCGGTGATGCTGTCCTTGATGGTCGGTACGCTGAACGTGGACTGGCTGGTGCCGGCCTTGATCAGCACCGTCGCCACGCCCGTATAGTCGCTGCCGTTGGTGGCCGTGCCCGTGTAGCTGAGCTTGACGGTGACGTCGGTCTGCGCCGGATTGCCGAGCGTCAGGGTATAGCTGGCGCTGGCGCCCTCGACCACGGCGGTGCTGCCAGTGATGCTCAGCGTGGTGTTGTCCGTGGTATCAGTGACAGCGGTGCTGACCAGGCCAGCATTGGCGATCAGGTTTTCGTAGTTGCCGCCGCTGACACTGGTGATGCTGTTCGTCACCGGGGCATGGCCTTGGTACACATCGTTGGAAACATTGGCGGTGACCGAGCCCGAGCTGGCTCCGACCGCGATGGTGATGCTCTGGCCATTGGCCAAGGTCACCACGACCGGGCTCCCCGTTACCGGTGCGGACACTGCAGCGGTGTAGATGATGGCACCGCCCTCGGCAACGTTAGGCGTGGCCGTCAAGGTAACGGTCGAGGTGTTGATGGTATCGGTTACCTGAGTCACCGCCGGCGTGCTGTTGATCGCCAGGTTCTCGAAGTTGCCCCCACTGGTGCTGGCGATGCGCGCGCTCACCGAAGCCGCGTCGATATAGACATCATCGGCTGGCGCCGCGACGCTCACGCTTGCCGAGGTCTGACCCGCAGCGATGGTAATGAGCTGGCCAGTGGAGAGGGTCACATTGACAGCGGTCCCTGCCGGATTGGTCAGCGTCGCCGTGTACACGATGCTGCCGCCTTCGGCGACGGTTGGCGTCGCGCTGAGACTGATGGTGGTGCTGTCCTGAGTATCCGTCACCGTGGTCCTGACCGGGTTCGGGCTGGCTACCAGATTCTCGTAGCTGCCTCCACTCACCGCAGTGATGCTGTTGCTGACAGCGGCATGTCCTTGATACACGTCGTTGGACACACTGGTGCTGACGGTGCCTGAGCTCGCACCCACCGCAATGGTGATGCGCTCGCCATTGGCGAGCGTGACCACGACCGGTGTCCCGGTGACCGGCGCCGTCACGCTCGCGGTATACAGGATCGAACCCCCTTCCGCGACGCTAGGCGTGGCGGTCAGGCTGACGGTCGACGTGTTTGTCACATCGGTGACGCTGGTATTCACGGTTGCCGGATTGGCGACCAGGTTCTCGTAGTTGCCACCGCTGACGCCGGTGATGCTGTTGGTAACGGGCGCATGGCCCAGGTAGACGTCGTTGGAGACCAGGGCGTTGACTGTTCCCGAGCTCTGGCCAACCGCGATGGTGATGCTCTGGCCGTTGGCGAGCGCCACGGTCACAGGACTGCCGGTAACCGCCGCGCCCACCGATGCGGTGTACACGATGATTCCGCCCTCGGCGACACTCGGGGTCGCGGTCAGGGTAACGGTCGAGGTGTCGGTCACGTCGGTGACCGCAGTGCTGACCGGTGTCGGGTTGGAGATCAGGTTTTCGTAGTTGCCGCCGCTCACGCTCGTGATGCTGTTGGTGACTGGAGCGTTGCCTTGGTAGACGTCGTTCGGCGTGGTGTAGTTGACCGAGCCGGAGCTTTGGCCGACCGCAATGGTGATGGCCTGGCCATTCGACAGGCTGACCACGACTGGTGTGCCGGTGACGGGAGCATCGACGCTGGCGGTATAAACCACCGTGCCGCCTTCGGCGACGCTCGGCGTGGCGGTCAGGGTAACGGTCGAGGTGTCGGTGACATCGGTAACCGCCGTACTGACTGGAGTCGGGCTGGACGTCAGGTTTTCGTAGTTGCCGCCGGTAACAGACGTAATGCTGTTGGTGACCTGAGCGTTGCCCTGGTAGACGTCATTTGGCGCGGTGTAGTTGACCGAGCCCGAACTCTGGCCCACCGCGATGGTGATGGCCTGCCCGTTCGACAGGCTGACCACAACAGGCGTGCCAGTGACGGGCGCGCTTACCGAAGCGGTGTAAACGATGGTCCCGCCTTCGGCCACGCTCGGCGTGGCAGTCAGCGAGACGCTCGAGGTGTCGGTCACGTCAGTGACGGCTGTGCTGACCGGAGTCTGAGTTGAAATCAGATTCTCGTAGTTACCGCCGCTGACGCCGGTAATGCTGTTGGTAACGGGAGCATTGCCTTGATAAACGTCATTTGGCGCGGTGAAGTTGATCGAGCCTGAGCTCTGGCCCACCGCAATCGTGATGGCTTGGCCGTTCGACAGACTAACCACGACCGGCGTGCCGGTGACTGGCGCACCCACCGAAGCGGTGTAAATGATCGTGCCGCCCTCGGCCACGCTCGGCGTGGCGGTCAGGGTGACGGTCGAGGTGTCGGTGACATCAGTGACGGCTGTGCTGACCGGCGTCGGACTTGAAGTCAGATTCTCGTAGTTGCCGCCGGTAACGGACGTAATGCTGTTGGCGACCGGAGCGTTGCCTTGGTAGACGTCGTTCGGTGCGGTGTAATTGACCGAACCCGAACTCTGGCCGACCGCGATGGTGATGGCCTGACCATTTGACAGGCTGACCACAACAGGCGTGCCGGTGACCGGAGCACCTACAGACGCGGTGTACACGATCGTGCCGCCTTCGGCGACGCTCGGCGTGGCAGTCAGTGTAACGGTCGAGGTATCGGTCACGTCGGTGACCGCAGTGCTAACCGGTGTCGGGCTGGAGGTCAGGTTCTCGTAGTTGCCGCCGGTGACGGACGTAATGCTGTTAGTGACCGGGGCATTGCCCTGATAGACGTCGTTCGGTGCGGTGTAGTTGATCGAGCCCGAGCTCTGGCCGACGGCAATGGTGATCGACTGACCGTTGGAAAGGCTGACTACGACCGGTGTGCCGGTGACGGGAGCGTCGACGCTGGCGGTATAAACCACCGTGCCGCCTTCGGCGACGCTTGGCGTGGCGGTCAGCGTAACCGTAGAAGTGTCGGTCACGTCGGTAACCGCCGTGCTGACCGGAGTCGGGTTGGATGTCAGGTTCTCATAGTTACCGCCGCTGACCCCGGTGATGCTGTTAGTGACTGGCGCGTTGCTCTGGTAAGCGTCGTTGGGAGCGGTGAAGTTGACCGAGCCGGAGCTCTGACCGACCGCGATGGTGATGGCTTGGCCGTTCGACAGACTAACCACGACCGGCGTGCCGGTGACTGGCGCACCCACCGAAGCGGTGTACACGATGGTCCCGCCTTCGGCGACGCTCGGCGTGGCGGTCAGGGTGACGGTCGAAGTGTCGGTCACGTCGGTGACAGCGGTGCTGACCGGAGTGGGGCTGGAGGTCAGGTTTTCGTAGTTGCCCCCACTGACCCCAGTGATGCTGTTGGTGACCGGGGCGTTGCCTTGATAAACGTCGTTCGGAGCGGTGTAGTTGACCGAACCCGAGCTCTGGCCAACCGCGATGGTGATCGCTTGGCCATTGGACAGGCTGACCACGATCGGCGCGCCGGTGACCGGAGCATCTACAGCCGCGGTGTACACGATGGTCCCGCCTTCGGCGACGCTTGGCGTGGCAGTCAGCGTAACGGTCGAGGTATCGGTGACGTCAGTAACAGCTGTGCTGACCGGGGACGGGCTTGAAGTCAGATTTTCATAGTTGCCGCCGCTGACCCCGGTGATGCTGTTAGTGACCGGGGCGTTGCCTCGGTAGGCATCGTTCGGCGCGGTGAAATTGACCGACCCTGAGCTCTGGCCCACCGCGATGGTGATCGCTTGGCCATTGGAAAGGCTGACCACGACCGGTGTGCCGGTGACGGGAGCATCGACACTAGCGGTATAAACCATCGTGCCGCCCTCGGCGACGCTCGGCGTGGCGGTCAGGGTGACGGTCGAAGTGTCGGTCACGTCAGTGACCGCGGTGCTGACCGGCGTCGGGCTAGAGGTCAGATTTTCGTAGTTGCCCCCGCTTACAGCGGTGATGCTGTTGGTGACCGGGGCGTTGCCCTGGTAGGCATCGTTTGGCGCGGTGTAGTCGATGGAGCCAGAGCTTAGGCCAACGGCAATCGTGATGGCTTGGCCATTCGACAGGCTGACCACGACCGGTGTACCTGTAACTGGGGCCGCCACCGAAGCGGTGTACACGATGGTCCCGCCTTCGGCGACGCTCGGCGTGGCGGTCAGGGTGACGGTCGAAGTGTCGGTCACGTCGGTGACAGCGGTGCTGACCGGAGTGGGGCTGGAGGTCAGGTTTTCGTAGTTGCCCCCACTGACCCCAGTGATGCTGTTGGTGACCGGGGCGTTGCCTTGATAAACGTCGTTCGGAGCGGTGTAGTTGACCGAACCCGAGCTCTGGCCAACCGCGATGGTGATCGCTTGGCCATTGGACAGGCTGACCACGATCGGCGCGCCGGTGACCGGAGCATCTACAGCCGCGGTGTACACGATGGTCCCGCCTTCGGCGACGCTTGGCGTGGCAGTCAGCGTAACGGTCGAGGTATCGGTGACGTCAGTAACAGCTGTGCTGACCGGGGACGGGCTTGAAGTCAGATTTTCATAGTTGCCGCCGCTGACCCCGGTGATGCTGTTAGTGACCGGGGCGTTGCCTCGGTAGGCATCGTTCGGCGCGGTGAAATTGACCGACCCTGAGCTCTGGCCCACCGCGATGGTGATCGCTTGGCCATTGGAAAGGCTGACCACGACCGGTGTGCCGGTGACGGGAGCATCGACACTAGCGGTATAAACCATCGTGCCGCCCTCGGCGACGCTCGGCGTGGCGGTCAGGGTGACGGTCGAAGTGTCGGTCACGTCAGTGACCGCGGTGCTGACCGGCGTCGGGCTAGAGGTCAGATTTTCGTAGTTGCCCCCGCTTACAGCGGTGATGCTGTTGGTGACCGGGGCGTTGCCCTGGTAGGCATCGTTTGGCGCGGTGTAGTCGATGGAGCCAGAGCTTAGGCCAACGGCAATCGTGATGGCTTGGCCATTCGACAGGCTGACCAC
>NZ_JBWGIF010000021.1:0-33082 GCF_056312565.1 Pseudomonas sp. JE3303 | reverse complement strand
TCACGTCAACCGAGGTCGTCCCGGTGCGCTGCAGTCGAATCCAGTTGCCGTTGTCCTTGCGCCATTCCACGTCGTACGCCACAGCCCCGTTCACGGCGGGCCATGCGATCGTCATGGTGTTGACCGCGATGCCTTGGTCCACGGCATAGTCCGACGTGAGAGTGACGCTCGCCGGCGGCTGCACAGTCGTCACCGGGATAATGCTGATCGGACGCTGCTCGAGCTTCGCCCCGGTGTCGATCGCGGCGAATTTGCTTGGATTGAACTCGAGCGCGGTGATCTCATACTCGCCCTCCTGGGTGCGCGCGGTCTTCAGTACGCGGAACAGCTGGACCGCAAGGTCGTCGTAGTCGATCGCCCACTGCAGCTCCGGCTCCGGCTGTACGCCGTACTCCGTTGTCACGGTTACAGCGCGGCCGCTGACCGACTGCACGGTGCGAGCCTGGGCGGTTCCGTTCGGTAGGTTCAAAATCAGGCGGTCACCAGCCTTGATCGGCGTGTCGCGGTCCAGGGTTACCACCCGGCCAGCTGCTGCCGAGATCCGCCCACCGTTCGGGCGACCAGCTACAAGCTCGTCCGCAACCGGGATGACATAGCCGGGCAGCGGAATGCGGCCCTCTAGACCAGTCTTGAAGGTAACGGTGCGATCCTGGCTATTGCTCAGTAGCGCCCACTTGCCGCGGCGCTGTGCTTCAGATGCACGGGTGCAGCCGATGGCCGAGATTTCGATCGGACGATCACGGTACCGGCGCTGCAGCGCTAGGTCGGTGACCGGGATGACGTCAGTGTCGAAGTTGTTGGCCGGGTTGTCGTAGCTGACGAGCGCCCGGCTGTAGTGGGTATTGCGCTCGGCGCCCCCGTATACGAAGTCGCCGTCGATGACGTTCGACCGGGTGAAGACGTAGTCGATGTCCTGCGCACGCGGCATGTCTGCCTGCATGAACAGCGAGCCGTGAGCCCAATACACCATGCCACGGTAGATGGCGGACAGGTCGCGAAGCAACGTCCAGGCTTCGGCGCGTCCCTGCAGGTTCATGTCGCACAGGAACCGTGGCTCCTGCCCCCCTACCCCATTGGGTACCTGCTGGTCGCAGTACTGGGCGATGCGGTACATCTCCCATTTGTCGACCATCCACGACTTGATGCGCTTACCCAGGCCGAAGCGGTCCTCAACGCATACTCCGTAGGTCACGAACGCTGGGTTGTTGGTCCAGGCCTGCTTGAAGGTGCCGTCCCAGATGCCGGTATAGGTGCGGGTGATCGGGTCGTAATTGCTCGGTACCGGCCAGCGCTTGGCGTTGCAGTCGACGGTCACCGCGGGGATGTTCTGGAACTGCTGGGCATCGAACTCGATGTAGAGCAGCGCCGTGTTCGGGTAGCGCAGTTTCTCGTCGATGATCTCGGTGTAGCCAGCAATGGTCATCGTGTCGGCGATGGTGCCTTTGTTGGCGTTCGGCGTGAGCCGACGAACCCGCATCATCCAACCTGAGACTGCCTTGGGGAGGTTGACGCGCACGGACCGCTGGTAGCCATTGGTGGTCTTGCCGTCAACGGCACCACGATGCGCCTCAACGTAGGCGCCGCCATCAGTAGCGATGTCAATGGCGTACTCGATGCGATAGCCATTGGTGTTGCCGTTGCTATCTTGCTGGGCCAGGCGTGGCCACGACATGCGAACGCGCACAGCGGAGAGCTGGGTGTCACTCAGGGCGCGGGTGAATGGGTTGTCGCTGCGCAGTTCGACACCTACGGTGGTCTCGTTCTCTACAGCGGGAATGCCTTGAATGTAGTCTTGCTCGACACTGCCAGGGCGCCATTCCCATTTCACGCCTGGGAAGTTGACGTTACCGGAGGCATCCATGATGGGCGTGTTGTCGAGGTAGATGTCGCGGTCACTTGGGGTGCCGTCAAACTCGCCCTCACCCACGGCCAGCAGGATCTTGGCGATGTTGGTCGACTGAAGGCTGTCAGGTGCTTCGACGGGCGTTTTAGGCTTGCTCTCGCCGCCCTTGGCGCCGGTAATATCCAGGTGAGCTGCTGCGCCCATGCTTTCCTCCGGGCAATAACAAACCGCCCTTAGGCGGCTGGTCTGCTGAATTGGCACTAAGCCTTGTCTTGCGCCTCGATCGAGGCAGAAATGATCGCCCCGCCCCAGCGGCGCTTGCCGATGCAGATCGGAACAGGGTTGCCGCTGGCGGTAGTGTTCTTGGCTGAGCCGAAGGCGTAGGACGGCAGGTTTTCAGGAGAGCCGCTTTGCGAAAGACCCTGGGCTTGCGGACTGAGCATCTGCACCACGCCGCCCAGCGTCATGGAAAGGCCTGCGTAGAATGCCGATGGCCCTAGCCAGATGGCGGATACCATCAATGCAATGCCAATGACTGTTTGAAGGATCCCGCCACGCTTGCTGCCGTGCACCACCGGTACGATTCGAACGTCCTGAGTGCCCCGCAGATTCATCTCGTCCATACCGATGTTCTTTCGATTGCGGAAGATGGCAAAGCGCAAGCCTAGCCTATCAAGTCGCCTGATCTCATCTTCGAAACCCTGCAGCGTCGCCTTTAGAGCCTTGAAAACCTCCCAAGTCTCTCCGCTATCTAGCTGCCGGCGGTGCGTGCGCCCAAACTTCTGGGCCAGCGACCCCGAGAGCTTGATCACGGTCATTGGTTCATGGTTTGCCGTGGCGAGTGCCATGCTTTCTCCAGACATAAAAAAACCGCCCGGAGGCGGCATGTTCATATTCAGCTTACAGGCATGACCTGACAGCGTTCTCTACAGCAGTTCGCCCTGGCATTGCAGACCACGGCATGCGCTGTCGAAGAGCTATAGAGCTGCCGGTTGGTGACTTGGTGATATCAAGGAGCTCATCTGCCATGCTGCTGTTCGCCACCCATAAGCGGTAGCCGTTTTCTGTCTCCACCATCAATGACTCCGTTCTGGCACCCTGCCATTTTGGAAAAACGCAAAGAGCGTATTTCTTCGGATCTTTCGTTGATGCAGCGCTGATTGAAGGTTCATTGCTCTCAAGATCTGCGGTCGTTACACACCCCGCCAGCAACGCCAGCCCCACTGCTCCGATCAGAATTCGCATGTAGCCCCCGCTATTTACGGTAGAAGCGATAGAAGACTGTGTTGTGAGCATACCGGCGCCTGCAGAACTTTGTGCAGGCCAAGGCCAGCGCCCCGAAAACAATCCCGAACACCGCCCAGAGAATTGCCGATTGGTCTGTGATGTAGAGGTGAACCACTTTGGAGGCGTACCAGCCCGCGAGAATGCATAGGATCCCAACGAAGGCAGTGATGCCTCGAGGTGTGCCGTACCGAATTTCAGCCTGGCAGCCCCGACATACATGAGCGCCCCATGGCACTTGGTTCATACAGTGGGGGCAGGTAACGGTGTGATTGGATGCCACGGTCTCATTCCTTGAATGGTGGATAGGCCGGGCAGTTTACGGGAAATCCAATTTCGCGACAGCAGATGCCAAAAGCCCAGCGCGGGGCTGGGTTTTGTATCAGTGCTTATAAAGCTTGAATTCGCGGTCGATCCAAATTACGTGAAAAATTCGACCACTCCTATATCCAACCATTGCCACCAGGTCGAAGGCACGGAACGCTAACAACCTTACATCATCGGTGATGAAGGATGGTATCCCAGCCCTGATGATCCCCAACGGGATCGTCTCAGTTCCGTAACCATGTTTATCGAGCTGCCTGATTTCTCGCCAAGTGCATTGACTGATGCGCCGTATGCGATCCAACATTTTGGACCTCTCCTCCTGCTGGCAGTCTTGTATGCACCAGCCACTTTGGAGGAATTCAAAAGAAAAAACCGGCGGTCTGTTATCCGAATCATCAGTCTCGCTGGAAGATTGCCGAGCTTTGATTTGCTGGCCGCTAGATCGCCTATCCCGAAGCCTGCCCATAAGTCAATTTACCAAATGATCACGGAAGTAACGTGCCATTTGGTCCTGAGGTATCTCTCGACTGAAGACGCCCTCTTTGTAGTTATCGCACCACGGATCTTCCTCGTGGGTCAGCTGGCGAAGCTTCCAAGCTGAGTATTGACCGTAGACGTCATAGACTTCTTCGATTAAACGCCGCTCTTCTCTCGTAAAAGCAGAGATTTTGAAGTCATTGGACGGGGGGATAGGATTGGAGCCAAACCTGCTGAAGCGGTGATAGAGATCTGGCACAACAGGGCCGTGCATCCACGCCTCAATGCGGTCCGTGAAAAGAGGTCTGTCCAACAGAGCAAGGCTAAAGCCCTGGGCGTAGTAGACCAGCTTTTGAAGCTTCAGATTTGAGATCTCGCCCTCATCCCCTTCCAAAATGAGGAAATATTCAGCCACATCAATGCTACTTAGCATTCGGCCCTCCGCTTTGGTCGGTAAAGTGAAATCGGTCGATGCCGTAAAGGTGGGGGCGAAGTCTGCCGGAGTCAAGCATCGGCGTCAAACATCATGCTCCCAGGCGTGATGCGGCCTTCTGCTCGCCGTCAGTCAGCACTGGATGCAAAGCCAGTGGCGCGCCAGCATTTCGCCATAGTAGCTTGGCACCTCCAACGAACCGCCCCGGTCCGTTGCCGAAAAGCCCATGGACTGGGGTATTGATGACCTAGGAGGTCAAATGCAAACTGTAGATCAGCGCTTGCAGGTGCTCGAGCAGGCTATGAACAGCGTCCCATCCGCCGTACTAAACGCCCTGCTTGCGGTTGTTACAGCCCTCAACAAGCAGGGCTCTATCGATAAAGTGTCCCTGAAGCAAGATCTGGAAGAGCTGAAGTCCGTTCAGATCGAGAACGGAAATTCGGCTGCGTACCAGGAGATCATCTCGCTGGTGCAGTCGAGAATTTCGTAAGAAGTCTGTCGGCACCTGCCACGGCGGGTGCCCCCAAACCAAGACCTGCAGCCGCCTTCAAGCCATTACGTAAGACAACAGTTTTCATCTCCACGTATTTCTCCTGCGGCCTGGCCGCTTCATTTAGCGCCGCGATGACGCAACACAAGGCGCGTCCGGTCGAGCCAGGGCCCGCCGAACACGATGATTTCTGATGGCCTGCCGAACAGGTGGTGCAGCATGAACGGGCCTGGCCCGTACACTTCGACCTGCTCGCCAGGCAGCTGAGGATCGCCGCCCAGGTAGATGCCAGCGTGGTTGGGGTGAGCAGTGCGCCCAACCGACATGACGATCATGTCGCCGCGCTGCGGCTGGTTGACCCGGTAGAAGCCGGCGGCCTCATAGGCCTGCTCATACAAACTCGGGCCGTCGGCCTGCTCCCACCAGCCTTCCTCACGCACGTACGCCGGAAACTCCAGCCCCCACTCGCGCTGGTACCAGTCCGCGCAAACCTGCCAGCAATCCCAGGCGCCGTGCACGAACGACCTATTCAGCAGCGGCGTATTGCCGGACGGCGTAATGCTGCGCAAGTCTCCCTCCGGCCAGGACAAGATGTGCCAGGGCACGCCCGTGCCCTCGCACATGGCCAGGTCCCGCGACGATGGCCGGCTTGTAGCGTCCGGGTGCGAATGAACGATGCCGATCACCTCGCCCTGGTCTTCGGCAGCCGCGTACTGCTCTGGCGAGATCCGAAACTCCTCGGCGGGCTCGCTCGCGCTGTTCTCGCAGGCGATGTATCGGTGCGCTCTGCCGACGGCAATGATCAGTCCGCAGCACTCGCGCGGGTATTCCGCCGCGGCGTGAGCTTGCACTGCGGCCAGGATGTGTTTGCGCATGGTCAACTCCGGGCGATCAAGGAGACGGCAGGGAAGCCGCCGAAAGGCAACTGGTTGCCCTGGCCGAAACGAACGGTGCAGCCTGTGTCCAGGCAGCCGTTGCATTGGTCCTTGGCGGGGTCATCCGTCGGGTTGCCGTCCAGGTCGTAGTAAGGGCCGGTGTAACCGCAGTTCGGCCCGCGGTATCCGGCGGTCATGGCCCAGTGGCACAGCTGCGTCATCTGTCGGCCGATGGTTTCGCCGCCGACATCGCCGGGGCTGGCCAGCTCCCAGGCAACCGTGGTGCCGTTCTCGGACACCTTCTGGTCGATGTACCAGACCTCGATTGCTTCTTCGGTCGGGTCGGCCTCTGGGCTCCCACCAGGGAAGTTGGCGGCGTCCAAGTACTGGGCCAGGGTGTGACGCATGGTCAGCTGGAACTCGAGCAGGTTATCGAAGGCCAGGCACAGCGCAGTAATCCGGCCGTTGACGTTTCCGACGGTGAGCGTGGGCCGCACCGCGGTACCGTCCGAATTGGCTTCGATACCGTCGATCTGCATGGGCCAGGCCCCGTACTCATTGCCCTGCCACCAGATCGACTTGGCCGGCAGCTGATCGGCGTCGGCGCCGGCAGCGGCGAGCTCCTCGGGCGTATGCGGGATGGCATGCCCATGGAACCGCAGCACGTCGGCACCGAAGTCCGAGCCGTCCAGCTCGAACAGCAGGATCTCTGCGCCAGGCTCCAGCTTCTGCAGCTGCGTGATCAAACTCATGGATGGAACGCTCTCTCAAAGGTTGCCGTCAGCACCACGACGCCTCCTGGCTTGCGCTGCTGTCGGAAGGTTTCGCAGCGGTACATGCCAAGCACTCCCTCGGGGTTGGTCCACAGGAACGACTTGGCACCGCGATGGCGACGTATGAATGCGATGGCGGGCGCGATCTCGTCGGCCAGCCCGCCGAATGACAGGGCCCAGCTGTCCGACTCGCCATTCAGCCCATCACTGGAGACTTGGACATAACCATCGCCGAACTGCGACTTTCTGGTCCGAAGGGTACTGTCGCCACCGGCCTCATCGTCAGGGATCCAGGTAAATGTCTCGATTGCCATCAGCGCCTCCCGGTGCTGTTGCGGTGGCTGACGCCGCCGGGTCGCCAAGACACCGCGATCGCGCGCTCTGCCACCCCTTCCATCTGCTGTTGCAGGTTCTGCTGCAACGCTGCGCTGTCCAGCTCCATCCCGTCATTGCTCCGATCCTCAAGGGTGACGGCCACGGGAACGCTGACTTGCACGACCGTTGACCCCGAACCCGCCCCGCCCACCATCTGTACGCCCAGCGATCCATTCGCGCCGCGGGCCAGCGGCATGATTGCCTCGGGGCCAGCCTCACCCAAGACGCCGGTACCGCCACCGCCTAGGCCGAACGCGGTTGGCTTGCTGACAATGCTGTTGGTGAACGCGCCGCCCTTGGCGAAAAATTGCACACCCCCATCCCACGCGCCGCCCTTGGCCTGCGTCACACCAGACCAGTTGCTTAAATAATCAGAGCTGTAACCCGCCTGGGAGGCGCCAAGGTCTGAGGAGATCGCGCCAGCCGACCCTGCTGCCATTCCGTTACCACCCCCACCAAGCCAGGCGCCCGCAGCGGAGATGCCTACTCCGACCAGCCCACTGAGCAGCGAACTTGCGGCCTGCTGGCTGGCGATCCGGGCCATGTCCGAAATCACGCTGACGGTAAAGCTCTTGAAGTTGGCCTTCCCTGTCATGGCGAACTCGGCTACCGCATCTCGGGCCGAGTTGAAGCCTGTGGTGAGCATGTCGTCGGTTGCGCCAGCCACGTTCGCTGCATCGGCCTGGATATTGGCCCAGGCTCGCTTGGCGCCGTTGCGGTAATCCCGCTGCGCCAGCAGGCGCGCGTCGAAGCCGTCGAGCTCCATCTGCAGCTCGCGCGCCTGGTAATCCGCCAGGTCGGCCAGGCGCTGCTGATAGGCATCCTGGCTGAGCCTGCGGGACACGTCCTCCTGCTGCTCCTCCAGTTGCCGGCGCGCGTCGGCATACTTCTGCCGCACCGCGTTCAGGCGATCGGCTTCCTCCCGTTGGTCATCCCCCATGCCCACGCCAGCGACATCTGCATTGATGGCGTCCTGGCGGGTCTGCAGCACCACCTCCATGGCCTTGCGATAGGCATCCGCGCTGTTGCGCCGTTGCTCGGCCAGCTTCTTCTCTTCCTCGGCCTGCTTCTGGATGGCCGGGTCGGCGTAGGCCGTGTTGAGGTTCCTGATGCCGAACTCCATCTCGGCGGCGGTGATCTTGCCAGCGGTCTGGGCCTTGCGCAGTCCCTGAACGCCTTCTACCAGGTCCGTCAGGCGCTTCTTCTCCGGCAGCGCGCGGTCGATGATCGCGTCGAGGGCCTTGATCTCATCCTTGAGCGCCTTGGTGCGGTCCTTGCTGCTGTCGGTGGCAGCTTTGTTGGCGTTCTTCTGCGCCTCGATCGCGCTGGCTGCCGACAGGATCGCCTGCCGGTCGGTGTCTGTGAGGTCGGCATTTTCGGCCAGGTAGCGGTTGGCGATCTTGGTCGCATCGCCATTATCCTGCAGGCCGGCCAGCTGCTTCTGCAGCGTTTCCAGATAGGTCTGGCCTGCCGAGCTCATGCCCGCCTTGGCGGCGTTGTTGGCCTGGGTAGCCGAGGTGTTCTGATCGGTGACCCCGGTGAGCACACGCAGCGTTTCGGCAATCAGGCTGGAGCGCTGATCGGCATCGCTGACGGCGCCGGCCTGGGTGATCCATTGCTGCACCGTTCCGGCAGGTAGCTGCAGGCGCGCACTGACTTCTTGCAGGATTGGGGACAAACCCCGTCCCGCAGCCCGTGCTTCGTTGAGCCTATCGATGAGCCCTTGGTATTCAGCGAGCTGCCGGTTGTACTGGCCGTTGGAGTCACGCACCGGCGCGGTGACGACGGCAGAACGGATTGACTGGGCCAGGTCGCCGTAGGCGTCCTTGACCTTGTCCGCCGCATTGACCTGCTCCTGTTGCCACTTGACCAGCGACGCCTCGCGCTGGTCGCGGTTGAGCTTTTCGAACTCCTCTCGCAACTGCGCGACGGGTTTGTGCATTTCCTCCAGGCTGACGCCAGCCTGGTCGGCATTGTTGCTCAGCAGCAGGAAGCTCGCCGCCGCCGTGCCGGCCAATAGGGCGAGGCCCATCGGCCCGCCCAAAATACCGAGTAGGCCAGCGCTGACAGTGCGAAGTCCAGCCTGAGCAGTTGCTACTGCAGCAGTAGCCGCCGCTTCGCGCTGCCGAGCCTGAGCCAGCTGGATGGACATCTGCGTCTGTACCGCGGTACCGCGCGCCGCCGCAGCCTCGCGAGAGGCCAGGATGGTCGCGGTTTCAGCCTTGCGCTGATCGGCGATGGCTGCTTGCAGCACGGCGTCGGCCTGCGCGATACGCGCCGCCCGGTCAGCCAGCGCTGCTTTCACGGCCAGCCCAGACTTCGCGACGTAATTGGTCAAGGCCGCGACGCCCGCGCCAGCCATGGCCACGGCCACCAGGTCGACGTTGTCGGCCAGAGTAATGAGCACGCTCGCAAGGCCGGCCACAGCCCCCGTCTGCTCTTCCATCCCCCCCAAGAAGCTCTGGATGGCATTGGTGATGTTCACCATCGCATCCTGCACGCTGGTGGACATGTCGGCCGCCGCCTGGCGATTGGTCTCGACGGTGCTCAGCAGTCCCGTGTTGATGTCGTCGAGCGATAGTTTGCCCTCGACGCCTAGCTTGCGGATTGCCTCGGCGCTCTTGCCAGTGGCGGTTGCGATTGCGGTGACGATGGTTGGCATGGCGTCCTGGATCGACACCCAGCCGTCAGCCTCAACCTTGCCCGTCTGCAGCGCCTTCGAATAGGCGTCGAGCGCAGAGCCAGCTTTGTCAGCCGCTGCAGCGTTGGTCACCAGGAGGAAGCTGAAGCTGTCAGTGATGTCGAGCGTCTGCTGGGTGTTAAAACCCAGGCTACGCATAACGTCCGCTGTGCGGATGTACAGCTCCTGGGCCTCGGCCAGGGGCCGGTAGGTTTCTTGGGCTGTGCGCAGCAGGTGCTCCTGCACCATCTGGTACTCGCCGGCGCTGCCAGCGGCGGCCTTCATGCGGTCGGACATCTGACCGTAGGCGTCGACCTGCTTGATGATACCGCCGATTATGCCGGCACCGGCCACAGCCGCCAGCGCGCCGCGCATGAGTACGCCAGCCTGCTGCGCAGCACTTGCGGTGCTGTCGAATGCGGAGTCGACCTGCGCCAGGTTGCGGTCGATCGACTGGGTGGTTTTCGCAACCACCTGGTCTGCGCTGGCCAGTTCGCGGCGCAGCTGCGCCGTGGTGGCCTCAATCTGGACCAGCATCCCCTGGACTTGTTGGTCGGCCATGCAAATCTCCAAGCACAAAAACCGCCCGAAGGCGGCATGCTGTCTACGGTTTTGGCCTCCCTCGCAGGAAGCTCTTCAACTTGTCCGCAACGCTTTCACGTTTCGGGGTAGCGGTTGGGGCCTGAGCCTCGCCTTGCCCGCGTCCAGTCCAGTCGAGCCGGGCATCGAGCGCGAGCATGATCTGCGGGATCGGGGTGTGCCACGCGGTGTCGGGCGGCCAGCCAAGCCAGCCGGTGGCCACGCCGAACAGGTAGTCGACGTAGCTGCCGTTTTTCACTGCGCTGTGCTGGCCGCCTCGTCCTTTCCCCGGGTGGCCACGCTCGGCGGCACCGGATTGAGCAGGACGGTGATGAACTCGGTCAGCTGCGCCGATACCTTGGCCACGCCCGTGTGAAAGACCTCACCAGCGATGACAGCGTGCTGGTCTGGCTTCAGGTCCGCGCCTGCGACCAGGATGTCGGCGCAAGCGGCGATGCTCATCAGCCGCATGGATTCCAGCGCCCCGCGCAATCCGCCGAAGCGGGTTTCAATACGCAGAGCCGCATCCAGCGTTGGTTTCAGGGTATAGCTGCGGGCGCCGATCACCAGCGTGACGGTGCCATGCAAGGCTTCGCTCATTGGGGTTCTCACAGAAAGGGACAGGTTCAGCCCGTCGATTACGGGGCAGCCGGGGCGGCTGGGATTTCGATGATGTCGGTGTTGATCGCCAGCGTGACGTTGCGGCGCACCACGTTGTCGGCAGCGCCCGGGGCCACAGTGTTGTTCATCACCTTCACTCCGTAATAGAACGTGGTGGGCAGGATTACTGGACTTGCATCCGGGTCGCCGTCGTTGAGGGTGACCTTGATGTTGTAGTTGCCCTTGGAGCGATCCTTGTGAGCAACTGCCACAGCCTTCTGGCCAGCATCGCCGTTATCCAGACCCACCGTCATCGTCATGTTCCCTGCATCAGCAGTGCCCTTGTACTTGCGCACCCGACCATTGGACAGGGAGGTGAAGTTCACCGGGTTGAACGTGTCACCGAATTCGCCCAGATCTTCGATCTCACCAACATCTACATAGGTGTCGGCCTTGTACTCGGTTTCGGTATCAGCCCCGGTCTTGCCGCCGATGGCGAGGCGGCAGCCGGCGGCTGTGTTGAGATTGTCTTCGGCCATGGGGATTCCTCCAAAGGCTCATTGGATTGAAGCCGCGGCGCGGCCGGTGGGTGATTCAGTGAGTGGTGATCACGCGGACCGTGATTGCACCCTGGTAGGTAACGCCGTCGGCATCGCGCTGGGCGTCGGCCTGCAGGACACGGACCGATACGGCCCGGCCGACCTCCAGCGGAAGCCGCCTTTCATCGAGCGCAGCAACAATTTCGCCGTTGATGCGCTTTACCTCGGCCTGGCCGATTGCATCGGACCAGACCGAGAGGTAAATCAACCGCTGCTCTCGCTTGCGCCCGGCGATTGGCCGAGTGTTCGTTGATATCTCTCGGTCGATCGAAACATAGGGCATCGACGCATTCATCGGTGCGCCGTCATATACCGGGCAACTGACCTCCGCCTGGAGCCTGGCAAACATGGCTACCTGCAGGGCAACAGACGGATCAGGCATTGCCCACCCCCTGAATGGCCTTGCGAAGCGTGCGCTGCACTGCGGCCTCGATGTCGGCCAGTACAAAGTCACGGTTGACCTGTATCGCCGGACGGAGCCAAGGGTGCGCAGGCCTAGCCGGGATGTCCGGATTTTTGCCAAAGAAGTGCGTGCCATCGGTTTTGTTGGTCGCCCGACGATTTCGGTTACCCGCCCGCTTGCCGCCGACATAACCCTTCGTGCCGTACTCGAGAAATTTCAGGTAATAGAACCGTCGATTATCTTTCTTCCCACGGATGCCGATTTGAGCATCAAGGCCGCTGGCCGAGACAAATGCAGTGAGGGCAGCCGCCGCCGCACCGGTGTCCTTGGGCACGAGTTCCTGCATGGTTTTCAGTACCCGCGCTGCAGCCTGCACCATGGACGGCTTGATCTCGTTATCCATGTTTGTATGAATGTTGCGCAGCAGTCGACGTAGCTTGAAATCCCCCTTGATCCTGGAGCGACGCGCCATGGCCTACTCCTTTGCCTGTTCAGCCTTCGCAGGCTTCTCGGCCTTCTCGGTGACTTCCTCGGCATAGCCGCGAGCAATGAGGCCTTTTCCTACATCTGCAGTCACTTCGAAAGTCTCGCCTTTTTCCCGTTCGCCGACGGCGCCGGAGAGCGGGCCAAGTGCACGAATTTTCATATCTCACCTCATGGATTGGGGACTGTTGAGCACAGCAGGCGCATCATGGTCCGTTCGTTGTCTATCAAGGGAGCGCGGACCTCATAGGTCACCCCTTGCGAGGTCAGGCGCCATCCGGCAGCGATATCAGCGCGAGGCCTGATGCGTATCTCTGCAGTGATGACCGCTTGCAGCTGCTCTGCCACGGCGGACACGCGCCCGGTTGGCATGGTGATCTCGGCCCAGACTTTGCCGACGTCGACCCATACTTGGGTGGCTCCGCCCGAGCTGTTTCGCACCATTTGAGATACCGCCAGGATGCAGCGATGACGTAATGGCCCGGCGCGCATCACACCCCCCAGCCGACGCGGTACGGCGTCAGCAGCGTGCGAGAGCCCATCGGCAGCTCGCTCGCAATGGTTCCAACCACCACATCCTCACGATTGGCGTAGAGGCTGCCCAGGATCAACAGGCAGGCCGCACGGATTGAGGGGTTGATCAAGACAGGATCCTTCCCCGCCTCCCCAGACAGTACGGCCGCAGACAGGGTGTCGGCATCGCTGAAGAAGCGGCGATTCAGGAACCGTGCAGCGCTGTCTTCCGCCGCCGCGAGGAGCAACTCAACGTGCGCACGGTCATCGTCCTCCGCACGCACATGCTGCATGGCCTCATCCGTCGGAATGACGTTCATGTCAGGCCTTCGGCTTCTTGTCAGTGGCCAGGCCGGCGGCAATCAGCGAAACCGCATCATGCTTCGGCGACTTGTAGCCTTTGCCACCTGCACGCCGAATTTCCTTTCCGTCCAGGTAGCTGCGCAGGGGGTAGATAGTTACCTCGCCTTTGTCGTCAGCGTTGACCTCGAGCAGAGGCTCGGCCGAATGACTTTCTTGCATGGTGATCGTAGCGCCGCCAGCAGTGTCGGAACCTGCTGGCTGTCCCTGGCCAGCTTCGGAACCGCCTAGGGCAGTGGTGGAGGTTTCACTGCCTGTGTCGGATTCATTGGGTGAAGCCGCTCCTGCACCATCGGAAACGACGGTGGAGGCCCCAGGATCGTTGGCCTGACCGGTCTCGGGAGCTTTTGCAGCAGGGGTTGCAGTGGTACGTGCCATGTCAGTATCTCCTGGAGCAGCGAGGAGGCCGCCCGCAGGCGGCGCTCAGAAGGAAAGAATTACGCGCCGGTCAGCGGACCAGTAACGAAGGCTTCCGGGCGATACACGGCGAACGCCAAGCGCTCTTCGGCGCGGATGGTCACCATGTTTTTCTCGAAATCGTCGGCGTTCTCCGTCGAGACCAGCACTTCGATACCCATGCGATCGAAGATCTGGGCAGCCAGGTTGAAAGCACCGACCAGGAACTGGTCCTGCACAATGGCTTGAGTCTCAACAACCGGAAGATTCCAGAGACGCGGTGAAGTGCCCTCCTGAGGCTTGCCGATGATGTAACGGCCTTCGCCATCCTTCAGCAGCTCGATGGCAGCCCAGTCGATCGGGTTCAACACGATCCCGGTCGACGGGAACTCAGCCAACATGGCCTGCAGAAGGGCCAGGCGGATCCGGTCGATACGCTGCTCTGCCTCAACGATGATGCCGCTAGGGGTAGCGTAAGCCTGAGCCTGAGGGATGATGCCTTTCAGGTTGTTGCCCGTACCGTTGCCATAGAGCAGCTGCGCCTCCTCAGCCAGCAGCAGGCCATAGCGGGCACGAGCGTCGATGTAGCTTTGCAGTGCGGAGGCGTCGTCCAGGATCTGACGGCTACCCTTGAACAGGTGCGCGATGGTACGGACGTTCGCGTTTTCCAAGCCGAAGGTCAGTTCGCTGTAAGGCTTCGCCAACCCTTCACCAACGATCGCGGCATTGTTGGTGAAGCCGGTCTCGCGGACATACTCCACTGCGTTGCTGTCAGTGGTTCCTGGCGCAACCAAGTCACGGATGGTGAGTCGACGCTGCGGAGCGAGGACAACGCCGACCCGATCAGTCTGCACCAAGGGGCCACCAGAGGTCGGAACCGAAGTGATCGCTGCGCGCGGCACTTCTACTCGCCGGGAGCCACGGAACGAGCTGGTCACCCCTTCTTCAGCCATTTTCGCAGCCACAAGGTGGCCAGCCGACTGCTGGACCTCAGGTTCATGCCGCTTGCCAGCATTGACCAGCTTCTGCTCGGCATCCTGCATCCGCGCTTGCAGTTCGCCTTGCTTCAACAGCAGTTCGTCGACCTTGGCGCGGGTCTCGGTCTGCATTTCACCGGAGGCCTTGATCTCCTTCTCGGTACGCTCGGCATAGGTCTTGATCTGGTCGCCTACGGCTTTCAGATCGGCTTGGGTCTGCTTCTGGGAAGCTTCGATTTGGGAAAGATCAACGGGCATGGTTATGTCCTTTCAGAAATGAAAAAACCGCCAGCAGGCGGCTTGTAAACGGTTGCGCATCAGTCGTTCAGCGAATCGGGAGAAGGCCCCGAAGCGCTGACGCCTGGCTTGCGGTTTCTTCAAACGCAGATACATCAAGGGCAGCGCGAGGCATGCCCGGCACGACAGCGCGAAGCGTATCGCCGCCGGCAGCGCTAGACGTGCCGGTCTTGATTTCGGAAATGAGCTTGCGGCGCTCGCTGCGGGGCATGCCGGACTTCGCCAGGGCAGCGTCCAGCTTGCGGGCTGAATGCGCCTGGGCGCCCTCTTCGCTTGGCGCCTGCTCCACCTCAGATGAGGAGATCAGGCCGGTTGCAAACCCTTTCTCGACAGCATTCGAGCCGTTCATGTAGGTCTCGGCGTCGAGCATCTTTTCCACTGCCGCTTCGTCCTGGCCGCTGGTATCCGCATACAGGCTGATCATGGCGCGGTCGAACTCTTCCATCGTGTCGGCGAGCTCGCGGATGGCGTGTCGGTTGCCAGCAAAGTAGGTCCAGCAGTTGTGGATCATGAGGAAGGCTGTCTTGGCCACCTCGCGCTTGGCACCAGCCATGGCGATCACGGACGCTGCGGAGGCGGCTAGGCCGAGCACCTTCACGGTCACTTCCTGCGAATGCTCGAGGAGGCGGTTGTAGATCGCGATCCCTTCGAACATGTCGCCACCGGGCGAGTTGATGTAGACGGTCACCGGCTTGTCGCCGATTGCGCGAAGCGCGGCATCCACTCGCTTGAGGGTGACGCCTTCGCCGTACCAGTCCTCACCGATGATGCCGTACATGGTGATGGTGTCGGTGCCTGCTTCGAGCGCTGCCCGCAGGTCTGGATTCCAGAGATCGAGCGCGCGCGGGCTCAGCTCGCAGTTGAAGCTGCGTGCCTTCACGTTTAGCTGCATGGTTACTCCTGCTGGCCGAGCCAGTTTTTCAAAGCGGCCTGCGCGGCCTGGCCATCGGTGGATTCCCCCAGCTTGTCGATGGGGGTCAAGTTGGTCTGGACGGTAAGCACGCCAGCATTGCCGCCATGACGCGGCAGGTTTTCTTTAACGCGGCATTCATCGCGCGTCATGATCCCGTTCTGGGTCATCTGGCTGTACCAGGCCGAGCGACCGGCGCTGTCCGCCTTGAGAAAGGCTTCGAGTGAGAACTCGGCGTAATAGGACCGGCGCTCGACCGGAGTCAGCAGACGCTTGTTCACGCACTGCTGAATCTGGTTGGTGATGGAGCTGATGCTGAAGGTGAGGAACGCGATCATCTGCTGTTCCAGGCCGGTGCCCCAGTTACTGCCCGAGTCGGTCTTGCCAACCATCCAAGGAGGGACACCGAACCACCGGCAGACCTCCTCTACGCTGTAGCCTCGCGATTCCAGCAGTTGAGCGTCGACCGGGTTGATGCCGATAGATTCTGGGGTGATGCCTTTCTCCAGCACGGGAGATCGGCCCGAGTTAAGCGCTCCAGACACTTGCTTCACGTAGTCGCGAAATTCATCACGCTGATCGGGGTTCAGTACCCGGTCCACCTTGAAGGCGACCGTCGGCAGCAAGCCGTTCTTGAACGTGCCGTTTGCCGCATCATCTGCCGACATTGCCGCGCCGAAGACGTCGGCGCCGTAGCGGATTGCTGACAGCCCTACTCGGCCGTCCAGGCTGAAGGCCGGGATGTGCAGCATGTCCTGTCGCTCGATCTGGCGGCGAGGGCCCTTGCGCGGTCGGTACCAGTAGGTGATCCGGCCATCGTCATCCAGGTCCATGTCGACCCGGCTGGGCAGCAGGAAATCCAGAGCAATGATCCGGCCGCCAATCCGCATGATCTCTGCGAACGCATTACCACGCAGGAGCATCGCCGCGACCATCGCCTGCCAGAATTGGAAGGCAGTCATGTCCTCGTTCGGGCTGGTGTGCACGATGTCGTAGAGAAGAGTGTCGCGGGCATCTTTTCGCCCGCCGTCCGCCTCTCGCCGATACACACCCATCGGCAATCCCGCCACAGAGGTGGAGATGATGCGCACGCAGGACCACACCGCCGATAGCTGCATGGCGTTGTCGACAGTCACTCGCTTACCCGAGCTGGACTGACCTCCGAGAAACTGGCTCCAGAAACCACCATCGCTCAGCTTGATGGACTTACCGAACCACTCGCCCAAGGAGGCGCCGGGCTTGCGGGCAGCGCGGCCCAGCACAGCGGAGATGGATTTAGTCACCGGTTAGCCCCTTGCGGACGAATCCCGCAATAAGGAGCAGTGCGCCGCCGCCGGCCAGTAATGCCCAGCCCAGGCCGAACAGGACGTAGACACCACCGACAGCCAGGGCGAACCCGCAGAGCGCACAGAAAATGAAAAGATGCAGTGGGTTCATATGATGATCGGGTTCCGTATGGCGGCCATGAAATCGTCGTTCCCCCGGCTTTCCGGGTTCAGAGATATCAAGGTCACTGCGTTGAATAGGGCCATCAGGGGGTCAATCTTTGCCGAACCGCTGGCTTGCTTGGTAATGAGGATCGAGTTCGCGCGCGGCTCGACCTTGGCGTTGCCAACGCACCAGGCCATCAGTGGCTGGCCGCCGTGCTTCAAGCCACCTTCGGCAAGCTTGCGCTCCGTCGTCTTGATCGCACCGCCAAGCTTCCAGCCCTGGCTGATTGCCACGATTTTTTCGGCTGGAATCTCCCGCTCGATCATCGCGTCGTAGATAGCGCCGATGCCGACGGGGTCGACGCCGACCTTGTCCAGCAGGCCAGACGCCTCAATCTGATCAACCAGGTCAGCGACGTCATTCACGTCATCACCGATGCGGGTAGAGAGCGTCAGGTCGCCGTCCTTCTCGAAGTCATGAAAGCGCGGCGCTTCCGCCTTACGACGCTCGAGCACTGAAGGGTGCGCCCAGGCATGAGTCCATACCAGCCACTCCCGGGTGCGCTTGTCACGGCCGACAGCGGCAAAGCCCAGCAAGTCATCCAGGCCGCCGCCGTCGATGCCGACATCTATGACCTCCGACCTGGCGATCAGCATGTCGAGTGTCAGTACCGGTACGGCGGCACCGACCCAGAAATCGGCGCCCGCCCACCTGTCCGAGCGCAGAGCGAGGCCGATCTCGACATTGAGATGCTTGGACATGAAGCCCAGCACCTCTGCCTCCCCCGCCTCCTCGGCCTTCTTCATCTCCCGGATCAGGAATTTCTCGCTAACTGAGTACCCCATGTTCGGGTTGGTGATGTAGAAGTTCTCGGGATTCCTGTGCTCGCTGGCCTTGAGGATCCGCTCCGGAAACTCGTAGATCACCGGCAAGAAGTTGGGAT
The DNA here is from genome assembly GCF_056312565.1 of Pseudomonas sp. JE3303. NCBI lineage: Bacteria > Pseudomonadati > Pseudomonadota > Gammaproteobacteria > Pseudomonadales > Pseudomonadaceae > Pseudomonas > Pseudomonas sp. JE3303. Next base: position 15,034 of record NZ_JBWGIF010000021.1, on the reverse strand, counting down.
CGACAATCGTGCCGTCCCGAACGCCCCTGGCGTACTGCAGCTTCTCGCGAAACACCCCTGCCGGCGGCTGGTCCGATTGCGTGGTCAGGTAAATCACAAACCCTTCCGGCCGCGAGGCCAAGCCGCCGGTAGCCTCCCGCAGCATGTTCGCTGCATGGGGGTTCTTGCCGAACAGGTGAAGCTCATCAACCAGAACCACCGCGGCCTTCTTGCCGCCAACGGTGTTCTGGTCGGCAGCGACCACCTTCAAGGTCGCGCCCGATTCCCGGTGCGTAATGGTGCGGACATGGTCCTGGACGTGGAGCAGCGCCGACAGCTCCTCGTCATGCTTGACCATGTCCCTGGCCGGCGCATAGGCGTTGTTCGCCACCTCAATGGTCGGCGCAAGAATGATGAACTCGGCAGACTGCCGCCAGTTGCGGATCAGCACGGTGAGCATGATCGCCGCAGCGATGGTGCTCTTCGCGTTCTTCTTGCTGATCAGGAGAAAGAACTCCTGGATCAGCCGCTCGCCTGTATTGGCGTTGTAAGCGCCGAATATGGCACCGGCCAGATCGGTGATCCACGGCGCGCAGGACTCACCGATCAGCGGGCTACCCGGTGCATCTACAATCCGCAGGTCGTTCAATACCTGCAGGCTGGCTTCGGCCTCATCTGGAAACAGAGGTGGAAACGGGACCAGCGACTGGCGATTTACGATGCGCGACTCCCAGTCGGGGCACGCTGTGTCCCAGGTGGGTTCGTTCATACATCACCAATCGTAATTGGCCAGTGTCAGTTACTGGCTCTGGTCTTCGCCCAGCTCCGCATGGAAATAGGGCATCAGCGCTGCGGCGGCCTCGATTCGAATGTCGATCGACAACGCCTGGTCATTCATGACTGCGAGCAGGAAGTCCTTGGGGTCGCCGTAGACCTGCTGCAGATGCTGTTCATCCTTTGAAGTCGTCATTCACTTCACCGAACGTAGGTGGGATGGAGGTGGTGGTGCCGCGCTGAACTTGCCAGCGCCTGCTTTCTTCGCCGCGTCCTGCCTCTCTTCCTTCTTGCCGCCCTCGCCTTTGCGTGCGTGCAGGAAAGGCATGAGCGCCTTGGCGGCGTCACGACGGTCTTTGCGGTCCAGCTTCGGGTCGTTCATGTCGTCGAGCAGATAGTCTTTCGGGTCGCTGTAGACACGACCGACACCTGGCTCCTCCGCCAACTCAGATTCCGGTAACGGGGACGGTTTCAGTGCACCCTCGATGAGCTCGCTTGCCTGCCTCGGTGCCCGCGCGGCGGCCTTGGGCCGGGACGGTTTAACATCCGTTTTAACATCGGCTTTAACATCCGCGCCGACAGGGAAAAGTGCGTTCAGCTTGTGGAGCTCGCTGACGACGTCGGGATCCTTCGCCAGCCTGGAGCCAGCGGCGGACGCGGTCTTCGGAGAGCACCCAGCGGCAATCGCCGCATCTTTGTTGGACGCACCTTCCCTCACCGCGACGATGAAAGCGCGCTTTTTAGAGGTGAGTGCCATGTTTAACAAAAACCTGTGAGGGGGAAAAAATCTGTCCGTGCGGTCGGGGGCGGTGTCCTCGGCCGAGGGTCGGGCGGTTTCGACCCGCCCCCAGGGGCAGTGACGTGCCGCACCAGATCGGTGCATGGGCTGCCTGTGGGCCGGGCTGTGACGGGCCGGGGCTACCAGCCTCCACCCTGCGCCGCCTCTGCGGCCGTCTTTCTCTGGTGGCAGGGCACGCACAGGGCCTGGAGGTTCGCGTCGTCGTCGCTCCCGCCGCGAGCCACGTTGATGATGTGGTCAACCTCCAGCTCCGAAGTCACCAAGCCGCACGACTGGCAGGTGTACATGTCTCGAACCAAGATCGCCTCGCGCTTGCGGCGCCAGGGCCTGCCGCCTCGTCCGGATCCCCAGCCGCTTTGCTTCTCGTCCACGACTGGGGATGCAAACTTGCGGCTTCCGGCATCCTGCATCCGGGGGCGAAGCGTGCTGAGCCTGCCCATTAGGAGAACGGGTCAGTAGGTTTGGCGATCGAGCGAACGAACCACATGAAGCCTTGCTGCAGATTTGTCTTGGCCAGAGCCAACAATCGCGGGTCGACGCCCTCGATCTGGCCGATCTGCTTGAACAGCTCACCTGCATCCTTCTCCAGGGCCTTGATCGAGTTCATGCCGTCGATCTCGCTCTGGGTGAGATCGCGGTAGCCGGTGATCTTCTTGTGCTGGTTTTCCATGGGTGATCCTCAGGTGGTCGCGCCAAGAAAAGGCGCCTTCAGGGAATGTGGCGCGGCTACGGCGATACCCGATTGAGGGCCTCATCAGCCTTGTCTGCAGCCTGGGTTGCGGTAGCAGCAGCCTTGGTAGCCTTGTCGGCCGCAGTGCCTGCCTTCTTGGTCAGCTCATCCAGACGATGGTCACGCTGCTTGGTGGCCTCGTCGTAGGCCTGGCGGATCTCGGCGACCTGCTCCAAGTAGGTCTTGGCCAGCGCCCACTGGGCGAGCTGGTAACCGCCGAAACCGCCGCCGATAACCAGCAGCAACGCGATTACCCACACCTCGATGCGGCGCCACCAGCGACGAGCCATGAACTCCCATGCGCATCTGTCCATCATCAAGCACCTCCGAGTTGGGCGCGCAGGCGCGAGATCTCTTCGCTTTGGCTGGTGACCTTCTCGGTCAGTTGCTCGACCTGCCGGGTCAGCGCCAGAATGTTGCCTTCCAGCTTCCCCATGGAGCGGGTCAGTTCATTGCGCTCTTGCGCGAACTGGTCAGCTCGGGCTTCCGCGGCTTTGCGAGCCTCGCGCTCCGAGTCGAGCATCTCGTTCAGGCGGCGGACTGTGCCGATGTCGGCATTGTCCATGGCTCTGTCGACAGCGTCTTTGGACAGGAACTTGCGCAGCCAGAGGAAGCCGCCCAGCAATACGGTGCCCGTACCGCCCAGCCAGGTGGCTGTGCCTGGGCCGAGGTCGGTCGGGTCCATCGAGTTCTCCAGAGACGAAATAAAGCCCGCTAAAGGAGCGGGCTGAATATTAAAATTAAACGTTCAGAAGGGAAGCTTGAGGGTCGGTCGCGCGCTTAGAAAGCGCTGCAGTTGCTCAAACATTTGGCCGTACAGTTCGCCGTGATCGGTAGAGTTGAGCTCAATTCGCGAAGCAATGTCGGCAGAATCGCTCCACACCACGAAATAACCCTCAGACTTGCCGATCCTAAGAGAAATTCGCACTAATGTTTTTGGAAATGCGCCTGGCTCGGAGTCAAGTGTGATAACAACATCGAAGCTAATCGCGCCCTCTTCCCCGTCAAGCTGAAAGAAATGAGTCTCCTCTTCACTCCCATGCTTGCGAAGCTGGACGTACCTCACTTGCTTGCCAGACATGTCTTTATACTTGGCAGGCTCTATCCCAAGATAGTCAGTAAATCCGCTCGTAATCTGAGCAGCCTTCCTTTGCAGGCTTTCCCAGTAATCACGACTGGCCTGTTCTTGAGCGATATAAGAGCCTCGTAGTTCGTCGAACTTTGACATTCCTTTGCACCTTCGAAATGGCGGAAAGACGACGATCACACAAACCAAAAGCCTGTTCAACAAAAAAGCCCAGCACATTCGCCGGGCTTTTTAAGTCAGTCCTCAACACGCGCAGGAATGACAGGATGGGGATAATTTCGCTCAGTCGCTCACTGATGTCAACAGGCAATCACGCGGCCTCTCTCATCAGCAGTCCTTCTGCCTCCAGAATTACCCTAACCTCCGCCAGAGCGTCATCAGTCAGACCGTCGAGTTTCTCATTGATCTCTAATCTCCAGCGGCGGCGGGTCGACTCCGGCGTGGCAGCAAGGTCCCAGGTGTTCATGTCGTAGAAGCTGTCCGGCAGGATGATCACGTCCTCTTCGAGCGCTTCGACGCGCTTCTTGGCTGACTTCCCAGCAGCCACCGCAGCAATCACGGTGGCCGCTACACGCCAAGCCGATGCGTCCAGCGGGATCTCGACCGAAACAGGACGCGGCGCTTTCCGGCGCGCACCCTTGAGCTTCGGTATGGCCCAGGCCGTTACAGCCTTGTAGACGAACAGGGTGGATGCTGGGCTCGCGATGAGCGGCCGCACTAAAGTGATGGCCTGGACCTTCTTCGCCTTGCTGGTGCTGTATTTGGCGACCAGCGCATTCCAGTGGCGGTCCTTCAGCATGTGATGTAGACGAGCAGACAGCCAGTAGTCCACTTGGGTGCGGTCAATGCCATCCGAACGACCACCCAGGGACGCGAGGCAGCCGCCCTCTTCCTCTGCTGACTTGTAGAGCTTTTGCCAGGCCTGGGCCTTCGCCGATCCCTTCTCGCCTGCCGCCAGAGCCGCAACCACTGCACCCGATACGCTGCTGTAAATCATGTTCTTCCCCTTAATCCCCGGTGTAGTTCGTGCCGCCGGCGCCGCGGCGGTTGTTCTGTTCGTATTGCGCACTAGGGCCAACACCCTGGCGCGTCTTGAGCTGCTCGAGGTGTCGCTCGACCTCCTGAAGGCGGAGACTCAGCTGGGTAACCAACTCTTCCACCGGCAGCGCCTCGCCGGTGATGGCCGACACCCAGCCCGACGCATTGCAACGGCCACAGGGCAGCTCATAGAAGACGCCCTTGATGACCGCCTTCCCGCGGCAGTCGTAGCACTGCGTCAGGACGATCCTTTCCTTCCGGAGCGAAGGACCGTGGCTCTTCCTCATTCACCACCTGCCAGCCAGTCGGCAGCCATGTCGATGTCGTAGGGGAATCTCCGGCTATCAACCTCGAACCGGGCGCCGCCGATCATGGTCACGCTGAGCCGCCGGAAATCCTCGTAGTTCTGGACGCAGATCATGAGGACCTTCGACCGGTCGAAGACAGGCTTTGGCTGCTGAAATCCAGCTGCAGCCATCGAAAAGGCGAAGGCTCCGTGCTCGGAAATAGTCATTTCAAATCCTCGCTTCTGGTGGATACCGAAATGGCGCCGCAGCCCGCGCGCTCTGCGGCCTTTGTCAGAATCCATGAATCCATGGATCTATCACCGGTCAACCCGTGGATCAGGGTGAAACCCTTCTGATCAAGGTGTGCATGCCACTTCTCCAATGCGTCACGCTTGCGGGCCATGACGTCGGACTGGATGTAAACCTTCACGTTGTGATTCATGGCGTGGTTGATCAGCAGCTCACCGACCAGATGGTCAACACCCAAGTCTGCCCAGCCGGTGCGAGCCAGCTTGCGCAGGTCGTGGCTGGTCCACTCGCCCTGCCCCATCTGGGTGAACACGGCGCTGGCCTTCGCCTCACCCATCGGTTTGCCACTGCGGCCGGGGAACAGGAACTGCCCGTCATAGCGCTGATTCCGCTGGATCTCGCGGTAGGCGAGCAGCAGCTTGCGTACTTGGTCAGTCAGCGGAAGGCGATGCTGCACGCCGGTCTTGGTGTGCTCTGCCGGAATGAACCACTCCCGCTCCGCCAGGCTGATGTGGCTCCAGCGCGCCTGCCGGGTTTCGCCCAGGCGTGTGCCGTGGCACAGCATCATCAGGGCCAGTACGCCGCTCTGCGGGTTGTTGGCTATCGTGCCCAGCATGCGGGCCAGTAGATCCTCCAGATGCACGCCGCGCAGCCGTGATGGCTTGACCGTGACCTTCGCCTTGGAGAAGTCGCCAAACCGGATGCCTGCCATCGGGTTTGAGCTGATCAGCCCGAGCTTGTGCGCCTGTTTGAAAGCCAGGGCCAGGAGCTGGAAGACCAGGCGCACGTAGTCGATCGACAGCGTCTCTTGCAGCGGCCACATGAGCACGCGGTCCAGCAACGCCTTGTCGATCTGGGCCAACGGCGTGTCACCCAGGCGCGGAATCAGGTGCAGCTTGATTGCCGACGCCGCCGTGCTCTTGCGCTTCGCCGAAAGGTTGCGGTCACGGGCCATGCGCTCGGCGAACCACTCCAGCAGCTCGCCGGCCAGCACCCAGCTCGAAAGGCTCGAGCTCTCACCGGCCTCGAGGCGCAGGCGAATATCGGGCAGCGCGGCGGCGACCTTGGTAGCGCTCAGCTCAGGGTATGAACCGATCCGGTGCCACGTGCCCTTGTGCACTAGGAACCAGGACCCGCGCTCGCGGGAGCGATGAAACCTGAAATACAGGCCGTGACTGCCCAGGGCGCGTAGGTCACGCACCTGGCCGGAGGACTGCCGGCGAATCTCTGCATCGCTGATTTTCACAGCGGCGGTGTTGGTCATGCTGCAACCTCCGTTTTCGGTAGCATCAGGTAGGCCCGCAGCGCCTCGATCACATCGCGATGACCGCGACCCACGATGGCAAGGTAGCCCTGCTCGTTCAGTCGACGAATGCAAGCGTGCTGGCTTGGGGAGACGGCGGCCGGGTCTACGGTCGCCTTGAATTCGATGTACAGGCCGAAGAAGCCGCCCCGGGCCATCGGCAGCACCAGGTCGGGAATCCCAGCCTTCACGCCTTGGGCCTTGAGCTTCGCGGCCGTGGCCTTGGTGCGGTACCCGCCGTTTGGGACGTGGAAGATCAGATCGTAGGCCTCCGGGTAGCGCAGCTCGATTTCCTTGAGCAGCGCGGCCTGCTCCAGGCCTTCGCGGTCGACCCGCTTGCGGGGGACCGCTTTTGGTGAGTAGGCGCGAGTGGCGGCCGGCCTCATGCGTTACTCCCCGGCGCGCTTGCGATTGATCGCTCGGCCTACGCCCATCACCAGGCACAAGGTCGAGCAAAGCAGCATGGAGGCCAGCAGCGGGCCCACAATGAGATCCCAAGTCATGCCGCAACTCCTTTGGCGCCGATGACGCCCTCGCTGATCAGCTGGGCCTGAGTGCGCATGACGCCCTCGGCGTGGTACTGGCGGGCCTCGGCGCGACTGATTTCCTTGCTGCGCCCGTCGCAAACATCATGGCAGGCGCTGCAAGACCAGGCGCCCTGCAGGTCGTTCGGCTTGAAGCCCACACCGCAGGTGCCGGCCATGCGGTAATGCGCCAGGACGGTTGTTTCCGGGTTGCCGTTGCAGACGCCCGGGATGCGCACCTGGCACTCCCGGCCGCGCGCGGCCTTGGTCAGCTTGAATTGCCTCATGGGCGGTGCTCTCCTTGAAGATCGATAACTTCGAATGCGGATGGCCACATGCGCACGCCGTGCAGCCGGGCTGATTGCTCGTCGCGGTACAGGGCAACGGGCGGCTGGGGCTGGTGGCTGAGGCCAAGGGCCTGGCTGCAGCAGTACAGCGCGTAGCGGTAGTCAGCAGGGTCAGGCGCCAGCAACACCGGGTCGCTCATGCGCTTCTCCTCGAGGCGCGCAGCGCGGCCAGGGCATTGCGGCCAACCTCAGGAGTACGGCGAGGCTGGGCCTTCGCGGGGAGCGCCAGCGGCATTGCCTGGAGTGGCTCACCCGCCATCAGGCGGCGCACGGCGATGGCGTAGTTGCGCTCGAACAGCTTCAAGCTGAGGTCCGCGGCGAGTCGGTTCAGGTTTTCAAACCCGCACTCCTTGGCCGCGTGCCACACCGCGTCATGCGACCACTTTCCTGCCCCGGCCATCGACGGGTGGGCATTGCGGCACGCTTCTTGGAACGCCGATTTCAGCGCTGGTAGGCCGAGCATCTCCGGCGATGGCTGGCACCACTCGATGAATTTGCCCGGTGCCGGGATGAACTCGCGGCCCGACTGGCGGCAGCGCATCAGCCCGAACTGCAACTGCTCTGGAGTGTTGATCCCCGCCTCAAGGAACGCCGTCAGCCACTGCTGCTTGGCGGCCTTGTACGTGTTCATGTCCGGCCAGGCCTGCTTCCAGGCGCTGAAGATGGTCCGCAGGTCACGGAACAGCCGGTTGATCACCGCAGCGGTTTTGCGGTCGAGCTCGGCCTTGATCTCGGCGGGAAGCGTGTCCCCAGCAGGGATGTACTGGCCGGTTTGAACTTTGGCCCAAAGGCCATGGGCGATGGTGGCTACCTGGTTCATTGGTCACTCCCCCCGTTGAGCCATGAGGTGTCGTCGTCATCGAAAGAGCTGGATTGCTGGGCGCTCGGTTTGCCGGTAGCGGATCGAGCTGCCCGGGCCAGGTCCGATTTCACCCAGTTGACCAGGGCGGCGAGCCATTGCTTTTCGGTCTGCGCCAAGCCCTTCGCGTCGTGGTGCAGCACGAATCCGGCGATTGCCTTGGAGCCGAAGTTGTCCAGGGTGAGCCCCGAACGGAGTGCATACGCCTTGAGCAGGTCCTGATCAGGCACCCACTCCAGGAACATTTCGAATGGCTCGCGCAGAGAGTGAGTAGATTGGTTAACTGACGGATTGGGTGCAGCTGCTGCACCCCGTTCTGCGTTTTCCTGCACCCCGTTCTGCTGTGAGGTGCACCCCGTGCGGTTTGCTGCACCCCGTTCCTTGCGAGGTGCAGCAGATGCACCCCGTTTCAACTGGAGGTCGTACACGACTGGGCGGCGATCACGGCGATCTATGTAAGCAGCCGCGATCGCCTGGTTCCCAGCGACGATCCAGCCAGCTGCTTCCAGCTCGTCGAGCTTTAGGCGGATGGTGCGCTCGGACAGGCCGGTATCCTCGGATAGCGTGGCAGCCGACGGGAAGGCACCGCGGCCATCGCTACCGGCATAGTTCGCCAGGCACAACAGCACGTGCCTGGCTGCGGGATTCTCGAGCTCGGACTTTGGGATAGCGAGAGCCCATGTCATGGCTTGAACACTCACAGCGTACTCCCTGCGCGCAGCTCGGCCAGACGTGCCAGTCCCTTGGGCGTGACAAGAGGGTCATAGGCCGCGCGCTCTACGCCGGTCTCTGGGTCAGGCTTGAGCGAGGTCACCTTGTGCTTCATCAGGCCGGCGGAAATGCGCGGCTGGTACGCAATCCACCGGCGCGACCCTCTCCGGCGGAAGATCCAGCGGTTCTGCTCGAGCCAATCGAACAGTTTCGAAGGTGGGACTTGCAGGTGCTTTGCCGCATCGGTGATGCAGATCGCGCCACCCGCAGCCGCCAGTCGCTGGATGGCTGCCACTTTGGGCGCCTGGTGCTCCAGAGCTTGCTGCAGTTGCTGGTTTTGTTCTGCCTGGGCAGCGGCAAGCTTCAGCGCCTCGGCGAAGGTCGCAGGGATCTGGAATTGACCGACGACCTTGGCTTCCAGCTCTTGCCAGCGATCGATGATCTTGGCTCGCAGTTCAACGCTATAGCCGGACACGACCACCATGGTGTCGCGGTAGCTGAGCAGAAACTCGATATAGGCCTGCCCGTTCTGGGGGTGGGTGTAGGGGGTCTCGTTCGATGAAACGACACCCTTTTTGATGAGCAACCGCACGGTCTTCAGCACGTTGTCGTGCGTGCTGCCGGTGAGCAGCGCGATCTCGCGGGAGGACATGACCTGACTCGTCAGGATTGGTGATTCGGCCAGAGCTGACGCGCCAACCCCGCTATTGCTTGAATCGAACGCTATGTGCATAATCGACCTCGTTGACGTTGTGAAGAAACCGGGTAGCCGCCCGGTTTTTTTATGCCTGCGATTTGGGTACTGGATGAATAAACAGCGGGACGACCTCACTACTAGCGCTGGGCTAGCTCGTGCAAAATTCAATTACGCCTTGCCGCCTGCTCAGCTACTTCGGAAGTGTCTGAAGACGCGCCAGCCGGTCAGGCTGCACAATGGGCTGCACGGATGTGCGCGACCGCTTCACGGCGAGCTAAGCGGCAGTTTTTTTTGAGGCCTGCTTACCGTTTCGGGAAAGCTCCTGATGCATCTGATCGATCGCCGTTCCGGAGTTGTAGCTCGGGTTGCTGATCTGGCCATTGCGGATGCGGAAAACTGTGGAGATGTCGCATTTGGCACGCTCGGCAATGGCCTTGTAGGTCAGCCCGGACCCCAAAAGCGCGTCGAGTTTCTTTGGAAGATCGGTAGCACTCATGGCTGCCTCCTGTGTAGATATGCACATGATCATGCACCAGTGCATAGCTGTCAATGAGCGACTCCCTTGATGTATGCACTGGCTAAGGCGACGATTGCACTCATGCATAAAACTATCGACAAAATTCTCGCCGATCTTATGAGCCGAAACGGCCTCAATCAGGCAGAGCTCTCGCGCCTGGCTAATGTTGGCCAGCCGACCATTTCGCGCATTCTTAAGCCTGGTGGCCCGAAGGGGATCAAGGACCCAAGCGACAAGCAGGTGCGGCCGCTGGCAGAGTTTTTCCGCATAAGCACCGATCAGCTGCGCGGATACTCTCCTCTAGAGATCGACTTGGAAGACCGATCCGAGGTCGTACCCTCTTCCCTTGATGCCGTGCGGGACATGCTTGCAAGAGCGACCAGGGTGCCGGACGAGCTCAAGCGAAAAATTCTTCAGGTAGCACAAAACCCCGCCAGCTCCGCTGCGACCGTCATCAGCGCCGACATCTCCAGGCCAGGCTTGGTCGGCGATGAGGTTTGGATTGCTCACTATGACGTGCGTGCCGCCATGGGCGGCGGCCAGGTCGCGCACGATTACCCTGAAATGCTTCAGGATGTCCGGGTGAGCCCTAAGCATCTACGCGAGATCGGAGTTGAATTCGCTGAGCATTTCCACCTGAAGCTCGTGACCGGTTGGGGCCAGTCAATGGCGCCGACGATCAAGCATCGGGATCCGCTGCTTGTCGACGTCAGCGTTCGGGAGTTCGTGGGGGATGGGATATACCTGTTCTCGCACGACGAGATGCTCTACATCAAGCGTCTGCAGAAGAAGGGGCGCGATCACTTCAAGATGATCTCGGACAACACCAATCATCCGGCCGAGGACATACGCGTGGATGACACATACATCCAGGCCAGGGTGCTATTGGTATGGAATGCTCATCTGGTCTGAGCTGCGAGAACGAGCCTCGGATCATCGGTCAAGAGATCTGGCAGCGCGGCGTCTTGTAGGCAGACTTCAGAAGGGATTGGGGGACCAGGGAAGAGCGGCCGGTTGACAAAATCAGGTTTTTAGGCAAAATGGTTGACATGAATACTGTCAACCGGATTAGCCATGCCGACCATTCGTGAGATTATTGATACGGATCTGCCATTTACCAAGATGGCCGAAATCTCCAAAGCCATCGCTCTGGGGTACAAAGCCTCAGCAGCCATTCTGCGCGCCAATCCGGTGCTCGGAACAAACCCAATGGCATCATCTGGGCACATCAAACGATCGTGCGTTGATCATTTTTTAGCTGCCATCCCTCGCGCGCTTCCAGGCTCAGGAATCTCTGCTCGAATCGAGAGTAATCGGACCGGCTCGTCTAGGCATATTGTGCTTCGCTCTGATCGCACAATACTCACCGCACATCACGTCCAAAGTAGCAGAGCGAAGATGATTAAAAGCTCTCTTTACAACAGAGTGTTATCTAGCCCTAACTATGATCTTTTTTCGGATAGTCCCTCAGAGCATGCTGATTCGACGCTATGCTGCCAGCTCCTACACGGCTCGAAAGCCCACCTGGAATTCATCAGTCTCGTAGTCCCTGATCCCAGTTGCAATGTAGCTCTGTACACCAGGGCAATACCGCTGCCGTCAATCGAAGAGATCAAAGAAGAAAAAATCGAAGATAGTATTGGCGAGCTTTTCAACAGCATCTCTGAAGAAATATTCAAGCAACAAAATGGCCATAATGAAATTTAACCCACTGCGACTTTCGGAGGCAAGACTCGCCTGCGGAATGACAATGGCTTCCCTTTCTGAACGCATAGGTGTCAGCAGGCAGGCGGTATCCATTTTTGAGAAAGGCGCAAAGTCCCCAACTCACGAAAACCTTGAAAAGATTGCACGCACCTTGGATGTAGATATCGCTTTCTTCTTTACTCCAAGCCGCAAGATAAAGCAAATAACCACTCCATCACACTTTAGAAGTTTCAAGACAGCAGCCAAGAAATTTCGAACGAAGGCCGTAATTCAAGAGGCATGGTTTGCGGAGTTTTCCCAATACCTTCTGTCAAAGATCAACTACCCTGGAGCTAAGGTTTACCAGTCGAATTCGCTCGACTTCAGTCTCTTGAGTAACGAGGATATTGAGGAAATAGCTATGAGCGCTCGACGGTACTGGGGTCTGGGCGCTGGGCCGCTCAGCAATCTCACTCGCCTTCTTGAAAATAATGGCATTCTCGTCGCTCAGCTTTCATTGGACAGAACCACGCAAGCCTTTTCAAACTGGCGCGGTGATCTTGCTTATATAGTTACAGAGCGGGGTAACAGTAACGCTAGGCATAGATTCAACCTTGCTCATGAGCTCGGCCATCTTGTCATGCATACCTCGGTTTCTGATGCGGATCATGAGGATGACGAGCTTGTTAACATTAAGGAGGACCAGGCAAATTATTTTGCCAGCGCGTTTATCTTTCCGAAAACTGCATTCCTTCAAGAATTTACGTCGTGCTCCATGGATGCGCTAATCTCTCTTAAGAGGCGCTGGGGTATCTCGATTGCTGCTATTACTGTACGAGCTCGTGCCTTGGGGCTTATTTCAGAGAATCAGAGTATTTACATTTTCAAGCAACTGGCTGGCGCTCCTGGGGGCAGAAAATTGGAGCCGCTTGATAAGGAAACTCCAAAGGAGTCGAGCAAGCTTGTTAGCGAGATGATCGACTTTTTGGTGAAGCATGACCGAGTCACGGCGGATGAGATCACATCGTTGCTTCCACTGCCCGTCTCTCGACTGGCTGAGATGTCTGGAAAACCTGAGGAATATTTCAGGCCTGCTGATCATTCTGCGTCGAACGTGATTACGTTTCAACTCAAGCGCTCATCTTCCTGAATGGCAGCCGAGCCCCGCTTCAGGCTTTTAGCATCTACCCTTCCCGTCTCCGAGCCCGCCACTGAGCGGGCTTTAGCTGTTGAATGCTGGCTCAGGGCCAGAATGGTAGGATGGCGACTCAACTTACAAGGAGTATGCCCATGCGGGGATTTGGAATTATCGCGCTAGTCGTCGGCCTGATCGGCGCTATCGGCGCGATGGCTATGGATGTGTCTGTTTCCACGGGGATGGGCCGGCGGGTTAACAACATCGGTCTCATGGCTCAGCAGCAGAACTACCTGATCATTGGTGCGCTGGTCGCTCTGGCAGGCCTGCTCATGATCATCTTCGGCGGGAAGAAGCAACTGACCAGCCAGCAGATTACTAGCATCATGGAATCTAAAGACTCTCGGCCCTGCCCTTTCTGCGCCGAATTAATTAAGCATGCCGCCATCAAGTGCAAGCATTGCGGGGCCGATGTTCAAGCGATCGAGTGCCAGGCCCCTGCTTCTGGGTGGGCAGTACGCATTCCCTGCCGTTCTGGCGAAGAGTTCGAAGCGACTGCCGAGCTCGCGAGGAAGGACGGACTTCTCCTCGACGCACCAGATGGAAGCGTGGTCGTCCTAGGCCCCTTTGAACTGAAGGTAGAGGCGGTTGACGTGCTCCGTCACCTCAGAACACAGCACTCAATCTTTGGCGAGCTCCGCTATGAAGATGGGCGTTCCTAGGATCTAGCCCAAGGGAGCTAACCGATAGCCCGCCATTGAGCGGGCTTTTTTGTGGGCATGTGATGGCGACTGGCCAGAGTGGTAGCATGGCTCCTCAATTCACAAGGAGGTAAACCTATGCCGCGCTTTATTCACCGACTGTTACTCGCTGTAGCCGTGGTCGTCTTGGCAGGATGCGCAGGTACGTCATTCACGTTCAGCGAGGCCAGTCGAGTGAAGGTTGGCATGACCGAGGACCAGCTCTACGAGATCATGGGTAACCCTTACATGAGGGTTTCCAAGGAGGATTCCCAGCAGTGGGTGTACACCCACGCGACCGCATTCAGCGGCGCCAAGTCCGTCTCTTTTGAGACCAAGGACGGTGTTGTATCCAAGGTGCCGTACATTCCCAAGGACTTCTTGAGCGAATCGGCTAGAGCCGAATTGGAAGCCGCCCAATAGCTGCCAAGAGAGAACAGTCCAGCCCGCCATGTGCGGGCTTTTTCATGTGCGTCAGAAAGGAGCACCCTCCCCCTCTGGCTCGATATTCGTTTCGGTCAGCCATCCTTCCACCTCCTGCTTCTCCCACCTCACGGTGACGCTGCCGTCGTCGCTGAAGGTGAGATCCAGCTCCGGCGTTTCGGCCAGTAGGCCCATCACCTCTCCCCACTCCGCATCGCCGTCCGTGTCCAGCCGGTGGATTGTGACCCAGCGCTGCAGCTGCGCAACCGGGTGATTGATCATCGAGGACACCCTTAGCCCCAGTCGCTCAAGACCGGTAATCACCTGGCGCTCCTGCACTGAATTCTGTTGCTTTGCCATGCCACCTCCTCTTAGCTGTATATCCATCCAGTTGTACGCGAGGATATCGGAGACATTCAGAAAAGTTAACCCTCCTTCGTGAGGAAAAAAGCCATGCACAAACGAAGGGATTTATGCACTAGTGCATTGACACCATAGTTGCACTGGTGCATATTTCACCCATCGAGACGCGCCGCCGACTCGATCGGACCAAGGTCCAATCGCTCTTTACACAATCCGACGTGACCCCTCGACGTACCGGCAGCCGCCGGTGGCAACCAAGCTAAACCGTCGACCACGCAGCCTCTGGATAGCTGCCGGACTCCCCTCATGGGAGGACGCCAAACCATGCAAGCCAGCCGGCGAAGAACACCGTTCACGAAATGTGTGACGCCGGCCAGAGATACGAATCCGGCACAACGCATGGAGCGGAACAAACACCACAGGAGGAAACAGCCCATGAAGTAGCAAGCCCAGCCGGAACACGGACCGGCAACCCACGACGAGCTGCCCCATTCACTGGGCCGCCGAGCTGCAGCTGGCAGTCGTGTAGCGAACACCTGACCCGATGACCACGGAGCCGAAGCCGATCTAGGCGCCGTGACCAGGGAAGCTCAAGGCCGAACAAGCGCAGCGCGATGCCATCGGCGGCAGAGCGCGATTTCACTGGCAGTCCTTCTCGCGAGGGCCAGACGGGAAATCAACCAGCAAAAGGAACATCCCATGAGCGGTTTCACCAAAGGCCAGTCGGTCATCCTCACCAACCCGCGCGGCGTCGACAAGACGGGCAAGTTCATCGGTACCAAGAAC
>NZ_JBWGIF010000020.1:0-42944 GCF_056312565.1 Pseudomonas sp. JE3303 | reverse complement strand
TTGTTGCAACGTGCCATGGCCTGACAGATTGGAGTCTTAGCCTTGTTTGTACGACGAAGGTCTTGGGGTGAGCACACCGGCCCTCCACAGTCTTCCGCCATGCACCAAGGCTAACAACCCAAACCCCACAGGCCATGGTACGTTGCAACAAATGTGGGAGCGGGCTTGTCCCGCGATGCGCCGCGCGGGCGGCGCTCGATTTGCGCAACGCCACAAGGCCCCAAGCGCACACCTCATACGGGCGCCACAAGGCCCCAACCGCACGGCGCTCGATCTCAAGGGCGCCACAAGGCCCCAAGCGCACCGCGCCACAATTACCAACTCCGCGTATACTCCCCACCTTCTTCAAATCAGGCTGATTCGCGGAGCGTCCTGCATGTCCGGCAATACCTACGGCAAGCTGTTCACTGTCACCACCGCTGGCGAAAGCCATGGCCCGGCGTTGGTCGCCATTGTCGATGGGTGCCCTCCAGGCCTCGAGATCTCGCTGGCCGACCTGCAGCTCGACCTCGACCGGCGCAAGCCCGGCACCAGCCGGCACACCACACAGCGCCAGGAAGCGGATGAGGTGGAAATTCTCTCCGGGGTGTTCGAAGGCCGCACCACAGGCTGCCCGATCGGCCTGCTGATCCGCAACACCGACCAGAAATCCAAGGACTACTCGGCGATCAAGGACATCTTCCGTCCAGCCCACGCCGACTACACCTACCACCACAAGTACGGCACCCGGGACTACCGTGGCGGCGGCCGCAGCTCGGCGCGCGAGACCGCCATGCGCGTGGCCGCTGGCGCCATCGCCAAGAAGTTCCTGGCTACGCAGGGCATCGTGGTGCGCGGCTACATGAGCCAGCTGGGCCCGATCGAGATCCCGTTCAAGACGTGGGACTCGGTCGAGGAAAACGCCTTCTTCAGCCCCGACCCAGGCAAGGTGCCGGAGCTGGAGGCCTACATGGACCAGCTGCGCCGTGACCAGGATTCGGTCGGTGCGAAGATCACCGTGGTCGCCGAAGGCGTGATGCCTGGCCTGGGCGAGCCGATCTTCGATCGCCTGGACGCCGAACTGGCCCATGCCCTGATGAGTATCAACGCCGTCAAGGGCGTCGAGATCGGTGCGGGCTTTGCCAGCGTCGCCCAGCGCGGCACCGAGCACCGCGACGAGCTGACCCCCGAGGGCTTCGCCAGCAACAACGCCGGCGGCATCCTGGGCGGGATTTCGTCCGGCCAGCCCATCGTTGCCCACCTGGCGCTGAAGCCGACCTCCAGCATCACCGTGCCGGGTCGTTCGATCGATGTCGATGGCAATCCGGTCGACGTCATCACCAAGGGCCGGCACGATCCGTGCGTAGGCATTCGCGCCACGCCGATCGCCGAGGCGATGATGGCCATCGTGCTGATGGACCACCTGCTGCGCCATCGCGCGCAAAACGCTGATGTGCGGGTCGCAACGCCCGTGCTGGGCCAGCTTTGACACTCTACATGGGCATCCCGGCCACGGCTTTCTGAGCCGTGGCGCCGATTCCCTACTGGCGTCTGTCCAGCTTCTACCTTTTCTATTTCGCTCTGCTCGGCGCCACGGCGCCGTTCCTGGCGCTGTACTTCGACCATCTCGGATTTTCACCAGCGCGCATTGGCGAGCTGGTGGCCATTCCCATGCTCATGCGCTGCGTCGCGCCAAACCTGTGGGGCTGGCTCGGCGACCGCAGTGGTCAGCGCCTGCTGATCGTGCGGGTCGGCGCACTGGCGACGCTGGCTACCTTTTCGCTGATCTTCGTTGGCAAGAGCTATGCCTGGCTGGCGCTGGTGATGGCCTTGCATGCGTTCTTCTGGCACGCGGTGCTGCCCCAGTTCGAGGTCATCACCCTTGCGCACCTGCACGGGCAGACCTCGCGCTACAGCCAGGTGCGCCTGTGGGGCTCGATCGGCTTCATCCTTACCGTGGTCGGTCTGGGGCGGCTGTTCGAATGGCTGAGCCTGGATATCTACCCGGTGGCGCTGGTGGTGATCATGGCGGGGATTGTCGTCGCCAGCCTCTGGGTGCCCAACGCGCACCCGCCTGAGCAGGCCGAGCGGGGCGACCGGGGTGGTTTCCTGAAGCAGCTGGCGATGCCCGGCGTGGCCGCGTTCTACGCGTGCGTGGCGCTGATGCAGCTCAGCCACGGGCCGTACTACACCTTCCTGACCCTGCACCTGGAACAACTGGGCTATGCCCGCGGCACCATTGGGATGCTGTGGGCGCTGGGCGTGGTCGCCGAAGTACTGGTGTTCCTGGTCATGAGCCGGGTGTTTGCGCGGGTCTCGATCCGCCGCGTGCTTCTGGCGAGCTTCCTGTTGGCGGCGCTGCGCTGGATACTGCTTGGCAGTTTTGCCGAGCTGCCTGCCGTACTGTTGTTCGCGCAGATCCTTCACGCCGCCACCTTCGGCAGCTTCCACGCCGCCGCCATTGCCTTCGTGCAATCGAGCTTCGGCGCTCGCCAGCAAGGGCAGGGGCAGGCGCTGTACGCGGCGCTTGCGGGCACCGGTGGTGCCCTGGGCGCGTTGTACTCGGGCTACAGCTGGAAGCTGCTGGGGCCCAACTTCACCTTTGGTATGGCCAGCGTCGCGGCGCTGCTCGCAGCCGTTATCATTGCTTCCCGCATGAAAGAACCCAGGAACCCCTGATGAGCATCCTCAGCGTTTATCCCCACTCCAGTCCCGACGTGCCGAACAAGGTACTGACCCATCACGACGACATTGCCAGCACCTTGGCCGAGCACGGCGTGCGCTTCGAGCGGCGGCAGGCCAGCGTATTCGAGGGGGATGCGGTCGCGGCGCATCGTGAGCAGGTCGACAGCCTGATGACTGGGCAGGGGTACGTGAACCACACGGTGCTCAGTCACGAAGACGAATATCAGGGGCTGGGGGAAGAGTTTGCCCTGGAGGTCGAGGAACTGTGCTGGTTCGTGGCCGGGCGCGGGCAGGTGAACCTGCACATTGAAGATTATGTGTATTCGATAGTGTGCGAAAAGCACGATCTGGTGGTCATACCTTCAGGTACGCGGCGCTGGGTGGATCTGGGAGAGCATCCGCGGTGTGTCGCGATACGGATGTTTGGTGCCGAGGCGTTGATGGGTTATACCGGCGACGGTATTGCGGAGCGGTTTGCGGGATTGGATGATTAGGCCAGCCTGAAGCAATGCCCGAACCTCTGCGGGAGCGGGTTTGTCCTGTGGGAGCGGGCTTGTCCCGCGATCGACCGCGAAGCGGTCGTAAAACCCAAGCATGCGATCAATCTGATCTACCGCGAGCTCAGATTCTGCGACCGCTTCGCGGTCGATCGCGGGACAAGCCCGCTCCCACAGGATGGGGACAAGCCCGCTCCCACAGGTACTGGACAAGCCCGTCCTTGCAGGTGGCAATCAGCGATACGTCGGCAGCGCAAACCGTTGCTGGCTCTGCAACATCGAAATCGTTGGCAGCTCGCTGGCCTGCTCGGCCAGGTCGCGGCGGATGGCGCTGATGGCCCAGGACAGCTGTTCGGCGCTGTGCATCTGCGAGTAGGACAGCACACGGCGGGTCACTTTACCGTCAGCCCCACGCAGGGACAGCAGGATGCCGCCGTCAGGACGCGGTTGGGTAGCAACTTGGTAAGCAGCGAATACCGACGAGAATTTTTCCTGAATGAGGTCCATGACAGCTCCTGACAAGTTGGTTTGCAGACATGCAAGGATGTTTGCAGTGACCGTGCCAGCTTTTGCGAGCTGAAAAAAACCTTATAAAACAGTAACTTACCTTAACTTTGAGAATGCTGCCCCGTGCATTGTGCATGGTCGTGCATTTTGCACAGTGCATTTTGCATGGTGATGCCGGATGTCGATAGCCACGCTCTGTCAGGCCCATTGATTCTGAACCTTTGACCCCAGCACGTGCCTGACAAAGACTTGGGCTCACCCATCTGCCAGGAGGTTCCGAATGTCCGACCAACGTCAACCCGCCACCATGACCGACGATGAAGCTGCTGCCTTCGCCGAGGAAGTCTTCGACCGCGCCCGGCGAGGTGATGCGCAGATGCTCGAGCGTCTGTTGGCCAGCGGCCTCGCGCCCAACCTGCGCAACCATAAGGGCGATACCCTGCTGATGCTCGCCAGCTACCACGGTCACCACGACGCTGTGCGCGTGTTGCTCGCCCATGGCGCCGATCCGTTGATCGCCAACGACAACAACCAGCTGCCGATCGCCGGCGCGGCGTTCAAGGGCGACCTCGAGATGATCCGCCTGCTGGTGGAAAACGGTGTCGAGGTCGATGCGGCCGCCGGTGACGGGCGCACGGCGTTGATGCTCGCAGCGATGTTCAACCGCCTGGAGATTCTGGACTACCTGCTGGCCCAGGGTGCCAATGCCGGACACCGCGACGCACGCGGCGCGTCGGCGCTGGATGCGGCCAGGACCATGGGTGCCACCGACGCCGCCCACAAACTGGAGTCGCTGGCCTAACCCGACCGGGGCTTTTGCGGCTATCCTTGGCGCCTTTTCAACGCCGCAGGGCCCCCTCATGACTACCCCTTTGCTCGAACTCATCAGCCTCATCGGCGCCGGCTGCATGCGCCCGGAAGACATCGAGCGCATTGCAGATGAGGCCGCCCAGGCCTACGCCGACCCTGCCGCTTTCCTCGCCGCCAATCCCGATATCAACTACGACGAGAGCTTCCCCATCCCGCTGGGCGAGTGGATTGTGGTCGGCAGCCTGCCGGACACCGTGCTGTTCCAGGCTGACAGCTACCAGGACCTGTTCGCGCAGATCAAGGGCTCGTTCGACAAGAGCATTCCCTTCACCCTCAACCCCAAGCAACTGGCCAAGACCGATCCGCTGACCGGGCTCAACCGTATCCAGGTGCAGATGAGCGCCTTGAACAAGGAGGCGGGCGGGTATGTGCTGGTCAACTTCAGCCAGTTGCTCGATGACGAGCTGCAGGTGGTGATGGTCGGCCAGGACGACCTGGCACGGGTGCTGGAGCTGTGCGCCGAAGTCGGGATTGCCGCAGCGCCTTCACTCGAGGCACTACGGGTCGCCGTGCACGTCTAGCCCCTTCGCGTTCAGCCCAGGGCAGTGTCGAGGAACATCATGACCGCGAAGCCACCCATCAGGCCGATGGTGGCGGAGGTCTGGTGACCGTTGCGGTGAGTTTCGGGAATCACCTCGTGTGACACCACAAAGATCATCGCCCCTGCGGCCAAGCCCATGCTGATCGGGTAGGCGAGGGCAAAGCCGGCGGAGATGCCCAGGCCGATCACTGCGCCCAGGGGCTCCATCAGGCCGGAGCCGATAGCCACCAGTGCCGCCCTCATGTTCGACAGGCCCGTGGCGCGCAAGGCCAGGGCGACCGCGAGGCCTTCGGGAATGTCCTGGATGGCGATGGCGCTGGTCAGCGGCAGGCCAATGCTCATGTCGCCATTGGTGAAGCTCACGCCGATGGCCATGCCCTCGGGCAGGTTGTGCAGGGTAATCGCCAGCACGAACAGCCAGACCCGATTGATCCGCGCCGCATTCGGCCCCAGTGGCCCGGTGCTCTCATGCTCGTGCGGGGTCACGCGCTCGAGGCCCAGCATCAGCAGCACGCCGAGTCCCATCCCGATCACCACCGTCAGGGCGGCGGCCGGGCCATTGCCCGTCACTTCCCGCGCGGCATCGAGCCCCGGCAAGATGAGCGAGAACGAACTGGCGGCAAGCATCATCCCCGCCGCGAAACCCAGCATCACATCCTGGCTGCGCGCACTGACATCGCGCATCACTACCGCCAGCACGGCGCCCAGGGCTGTAGCGCCAAAGCCCGACAGCCCGCCGAGCACGGCCAGGTGCAGATTCTGCGAGTGATCACCCTTGAACGCGTTCCACATGCTGGCGATCAGCAGCACGACAATCGCCAGCAGGCTCAGGCCCAGGCCCGCGGTAACCCACGGAGTGCTGCGGGCGTGCTCGCGCCACATACTCCAGAAACTGGAAGGAGCGACGCTGCTATGGACATGGGCTGGGGGCATGCGAACCTCGTTCGTATCTGATAGATGCAGTTTAAGCATCGACTGCGCCAGGCTGCCAAGGATTCCCTCTATCGGATCGATAGCGCGCTATGCTGAGCAACAGACGTACTCGATGGAGGCGGCGGCATGGGTTCCACATTCAATGGCGTGGTAGGCCTGATCATCCTTGCTCTGGATATCTGGGCGATTCTCAATGTGGTCAAGAGCAGCGTGAGCATGGGGGCAAAGATCCTGTGGATCCTGCTCATCTTGCTGCTCCCGGTACTGGGGTTGATCATCTGGGCGATCGCCGGGCCGCGGGGCATGGTGCGGCCCTGATTCGGGCTTCCTCGACACAATTTTCACACCTTGTTACGGACAATCCGCGCCGCGCAATGCTGCGTTAGCCCAATTGACGTGCCAAGACACGCCGGTTCAGGCACATTACGCCCCTCTCGAAAATCGAATTCCAGGAACAACCATTCATGGCCAACACGGATGCCTTGAAGCAACGGGGCGTGCCGCGCCCGTTCTCGCCGACGCTCAAATCTCACCTGGCCTACACGCTGCTGTGCGCCCTGGTGATCATGATCATGCTCAGCCTGGTTCGCCTGGGCCTGCTGATGTACAACAGCGACATGATCGGCGATACACCCTACGCCACCGTTGCCGAGGGCTTCCTCAACGGCCTGCGCTTCGACCTGCGCGTTGTGGTCTACCTGAGCATCCCGCTGCTGCTGGCGACGTTGTCACCCTGGGCAATGGCCAGGCGCGGCTTCTTCCGCCTGTGGCTGACCCTCACCGCCAGCCTGGTGATGTTCCTCGGCCTGGTCGAGATGGACTTCTACCGTGAGTTCCACCAGCGCCTCAACGGGCTGGTCTTCCAGTACATCAAGGAAGACCCGAAGACCGTCATGAGCATGCTCTGGTACGGCTTCCCGGTGGTGCGCTACCTGCTGGCCTGGGTCTTGGGCACCTGGCTGCTGAGCCTGCTGTTCAAGGGTATCGACCGCCTGACCCGTGGTGACAACGCCCCCGTGGCCCCGTGGTACAACCGCCTGGCCGTCTTCATGGTCATCCTGCTGGTGGCCGTGGTCGCGGCCCGTGGCACCCTGCGCCAGGGCCCGCCGATGCGCTGGGGCGACGCCTTCACCACCGACTCGAACTTCGTCAACCAGCTGGGCCTGAACGGCACCCTGACGCTGATCGATGCCGCCAAGAGCCGCTTCGGCGAAGACCGCGCCAATGTCTGGAAGTCGACCCTGGACACCCAGGTCGCCCAGCAAAGCGTGCGTGACCTGCTGCTGACCCCCGACGACCGCCTGGTCGATGCCGACAGCGCCGCTGTCCGCCGCGACTTCACGCCGCCCGCCGACCGCACCCTGCCGATCAAGAACGTGGTGGTGATCCTCATGGAGAGCTTCGCCGGTCACTCGGTCGGGGCCCTGGGGAGCCAGAACAACATCACGCCGTACTTCGACAAGCTGGCCAAGGAGGGGCTGCTGTTCGACCGCTTCTTCTCCAACGGCACCCATACCCACCAGGGCATGTTCGCCACCATGGCGTGCTTCCCCAACCTGCCGGGCTTCGAGTACCTGATGCAGACGCCGGAGGGCGGCCACAAGCTGTCCGGCCTGCCGGCGCTGCTCAGTGCCCGTGACTATGACGACGTGTATGTCTACAACGGTGATTTTGCCTGGGACAACCAGTCCGGTTTCTTCGGCAACCAGGGCATGACCACCTTCATCGGCCGTAACGACTTCGTCAATCCGGTGTTCTCCGATCCGACCTGGGGCGTGTCCGACCAGGACATGTTCGACCGCGCCGCCCAGGAGCTGTCCGCCAACTACGGCAAGAAACCGTTCTACGCGCTGCTGCAGACGCTCTCCAACCACACTCCGTACGCACTGCCCAAGGACTTGCCGGTCGAACCGGTGACCGGCCAGGGCCGCCTGGATGAACACCTGACCGCCATGCGCTACTCGGACTGGGCGCTGGGGCAGTTCTTCGAGAAGGCGCGCAAGGAGCCGTACTTCAACGAGACCCTGTTCGTCATCGTCGGCGACCACGGCTTTGGCAACCACCAGCAGGTCACCGAACTCGACCTCGGCCGCTTCAACGTGCCGCTGCTGCTGATCGCCCCAGGGATCCAGGGCAAGTTCGGCGGGGTCGACCATACCGTTGGCACCCAGGTCGATATCGTCCCGACCATCATGGGCCGCCTGGGCGGTGAGACCCGTCACCAGTGCTGGGGCCGCGACTTGCTCAACCTGCCGGCTGGCGATGAAGGCGTTGGCATGATCAAGCCTTCGGGCAGCGAGCAGATCGTCGGCCTGGTGCAGGGTGACCGCATCCTGATCGAGTCCAAGGACATGACCCCGCGGATGTATCGCTACCAGCTGGGCCGCGAGTTCAAGGCCGAACTGATCGAAAGCCCGGACCAGCCCGAGATGCTGAAGAAGCTCGAGGCCTACATCCAGACGGCGACCAAGAGCCTGCTGGACAACACCGCTGGTGTGGTCCACGGCATGCCTGAGTAAGCTTGCTGGCCCAGAGAAGGCCCGCCGGGTAACCGGCGGGCCTTTTTTTGTCCGCCTGTGCAGGCGCGCTGAACATTCACATGGGCCGGGGGTCAAGCTTAAAACCAGCTGCATTCACCTGATGTTCTTTGATTGAGGGCTATTCAATGAAAGAGTGGGAAGTCATCTTCGCCAACCAGAAAGGCGAGCCGACCTCGTTAATGATTTCCTCGGAGCAGCAACCCAGTGAGGAGGAGGCCGCACGGGCCATCCGCTCGCAGCTGTTTCCGCTGCTGGTTGAACTGGACCTGAACGACTTCCAGGATCGAGCCCATTCCCCGACAGCACGCTGGCTCAAGGAGCAGAACGGCGTGTCCATCAGCTCTATCTCGCCGCGACCTTGAATATGCACGTGCTGGCGCAGGGTGCGGGCTGACGCTAGTCTCCACCCTGCGCGGGTCATTTCAGCAGGCCGCGCTTTTTCCATCGCGTCTCGCATCAGCTCGACTGTCTGGCCCTTTCAACCGTGCCAGGCAGGTGCCCAGTGCACCACAAGTCTATCCATCGTATTGCCGGAGGACGAAGCATGAGCAGCCAGAACGACGACATCAGCAGCAATGTTCTTCGCCAGATGAAAGCTGGCGGGTTTGATTTCAGCCGCATCCATCCGATCGAGTTCTATGCCGTGTTCCCGGACGAGGACCGGGCGCGCCGAGCCGCGGGCAAGTTCCGCGGCGAATCGCTCAAGGCCCAGGTCTGGGAACTTGACGATGGCGGGTGGCACCTTGAGTTGAGCAAGCTGATGTTCGCTACCTATGGCGGCATTGGAGAGTTCGAGCAGGACTTCGAGTCGGTGATCGGGCCGCTGGGTGGAGAGGTAGAAGGGTGGGGGGTGAAGCAGGAAAGGCCGGTGGCTTGAGCCTGTATCGGTGGTGACCCTGTTCGCTGCGGTTCGGCGCTCTGACAAGCCAGCGAACAGGGCCACCACCGTCCTCAAGGCCGCCGCCCCACCATATGCCCCAGATAGGCAATCAACGCATCCAGCTCCGCATCACTCAGCACATCCTCCCCAAACCCCGGCATCCTCGCCTGTGGCCACCGCCGCAGGCTCTGCGGGTCCCGGATAAACCCACGCAGATACCCCGGCTGGAAATACTCGGTCGGGTTGTGCGGCACATTCAGGTCCGGCCCGAACTGGGCATCCCCCGCACCATTGAGCCGGTGGCACGCCAGGCAGTTCTGCTGGAACAGCGCAAATCCCTGGCGAATCGGATCATCCTTCGCCAACCCAGGTGCCGGCAGCAGCGCAGGGAAGCGCTCCGCCACCGCCGCCAGCCGACGAATGCTCGCCACCTGGAACGGCCACTGCTCCGGCCGTATGCCGCTGGCCTGTGGATCGGTCCAGACCAGGTAGAAAGGCCCGGCACTCGGCTTGCCTTTGCCCAATGCGGGCCAGGGGTGGGCGGGGTCTTCGATGGCCAGCCAGGCGCGGGCAGGGCCCGTCTGCAGCAACGGGGCAGCCGGCATCTCGGCGGCAAAGCCGTCCAGCGCCACGGCCTGCAGGTGCTCGCTGTCGCTTACGCCTTCGAGCAGCGCCGACAGGGGCACGGCGCGATAGTGCATCGGCCGCTTGTAAGTGACGTCGTGCACAACGCTGATGTCCTGGGCCTGCGGGTGCACGAGTAAAGCCTCGGTCTGCCACTGGCGAGTGGTATCGCCGAGATCGAGCATCAACTGCGCCGCCAGGGCAGGCGCGCAGGCAAACATCAGCAGCAGGGCAAGGCAGCGGCGCATGGGCAATCTCCAACCATCAGGGCCGGCAGATTACCTGTGTGCGGCGCGGCAACGCCACAAGCGCGTCAGCCAAATAGCCGCGTCAAGTTCGGCAGGATGAGCAGCAATGTAGTGGCGAACAGAATGAGTCCGGCCTGGCGAAATTTTGGTTGTCTGAACATGGCAAACCGCCTATTTGTTGTTATTCCTGAATGCCTGATAGCTTCCTTGTCGGAGCGGGTCGATAGCAGTCTGCGCCCCCTGACGCCCATGACTGCTTGCCTCATCTGTGGATATAAACCACTCGGCCGGCCGACGTTACCCATCCTTGAGAACCATTTGTTATATACGTCATCGATACTGTTGTTTTCAGCTATGAGCATGGACCGCCTTGGCTGGGTATCCCCTGACTAGAGAGCCGCAGCCGTTGCTCCTGCCAAACTGCTGCAAGGCCACCGTTCGTCAGTGCATCCTACTTGCTTGTAACGCGCATTCGCGGCAGGCTTCGCACGGTCATCCCGTCAATGTCGTTCAGGACTATCCCTATGTCGTTACGCATTTGCATCCTGGAAACCGATGTCCTGCGACCCGAGCTGGTCGAGCAGTACCAGGGCTACGGAAGGATGTTCGAGCAGCTTTTTTCGCGTCAGCCGATCGCCGCAGAGTTCCGCGTCTACAACGTGATGAACGGCGAGTACCCCGAGGCGCACGAAGTCTTCGATGCCTATCTAGTGACTGGCAGCAAGGCGGATTCGTTCGGTTCGGATCCCTGGATCGAAACCCTGAAGACGTATTTGCTCGAGCGCTACGCGCGCGGCGACAAACTGCTGGGCGTGTGCTTCGGCCACCAGCTGCTGGCTCTGCTGCTGGGCGGCAAGGCCGAGCGCGCCACCCAGGGCTGGGGCGTAGGCATCCATCGCTATCAGCTGGCGGCCCATGCGCCCTGGATGGACCCGCAGGTAGCCGAGCTGACGATGCTCATCAGCCACCAGGACCAGGTCACCTCGCTGCCTGAAGAAGCCACCGTGATCGCCTCCAGTGATTTCTGCCCGTTCGCGGCGTACCACATCCGCGATCAGGTGCTGTGCTTCCAGGGCCATCCGGAGTTCGTGCACGACTATTCGCGGGCGCTGCTTGACGCACGGCAGCAGCATCTGGGCGATGAGGTGTACCAGCGGGCGTTGGCAAGCCTGTCCGAGAGTCACCAGGGTGACCTGGTAGGCGAGTGGATGTTGCGGTTCGTAGGGCACCCGGGGAAGGGCCTATAACCACCCCGAACGCTTGAAACTCGCGAACAGCGCGGTGCACCCGGTAGCAATCAAGCCCAGCACCGCGAAATACCCGTAGTGCCAGGTCAGCTCCGGCATGTTCTCGAAGTTCATCCCGTAGATCCCGGCCACCGCCGTGGGAAACGCCAGGATCGCCGCCCATGCGGCAAACTTGCGCTGCAGGATGCTCTGGCGTGAAGACTCCAGCAGCATGCCGATCTCGATGGTCTGGCTGGCGATATCGCGGATGCTCGACAGGTCTTCCATCTGACGCGTGACATGAATCTGCACGTCCCGAAAGTACGGGCGCATGTTCTTGTCGATGAACGGGAAGCTCAGGCGCTGCAATTCTTCACTGATCTCGACCATCGGCGCCACGTGCCGGCGCAGGCGCAGGATGTCGCGGCGCAAGCTGTGCAGGCGCTGTATGTCCTCTTCCCTGAGCGAGGCACTGAGCACGCTCTGTTCCAGTTCCTCGATCTCGCCGTGGATGGCTTCGCTGACGGGCTGGTAGTTCTCGGTGACAAAGTCGAGCAGGGCGTACAGCACGAAATCCTCGCCATGCTCGAGCAGCAGCGGGCGTGCCTCGCAGCGTTGGCGCACAAGGGCGTAGGATTTGGAGTGGCCATTGCGGCAGGTGATCACATAGCCGTTGCCGGCAAAGATGTGGGTCTCGATGAACTCCAGGCGGCCGTCCTGGCGCACCGGTGAGTAGGTGACGATGAACAGCGCATCGCCAAAGGTCTCGAGCTTGGGCCGGCTGTGTTTTTCGAGCGCGTCCTCGATTGCCAGTTCGTGCAGGTTGAACTGGCGCTGCAGCGTGGCCAGTTCCTCGGCATTGGGTTCCTCAAGGCCGATCCAGACGAAGTGCCCAGGCTTGCGGGCCCATTCGCTGCCCTCGTCGATGCTGATGTTGGTGACTTTTCTGCCGGCGCTGTACACCGCCGCTGCGACGACTCGACCCATGGGCTGGTACTTCCTCGGTTGATCCCGTCTACAGCTTGGTCGGTGTCGCGCCAGAGAGCAACCGTCTAGCCCAGTGCCTGCTGGTCCAGCTCGATCGCGTTCCCCAGGCTTTCCAGCAGCGCCTTGCGCACCTTGAGCTTGGTGTTCTTGTGCGCCAGCATGTTGATCTTCTTCAGCTCGCGGGCTGCGGACAGCGCGGCCTCCTGCAGTTGCTCGGCGGGCACCACCTTGTCGAGAAAGCCCGCGTCCACCGCGCCATGCGGATCGAAGACTTCCGCGTTGATCACCGAACGGTGGAAGGCCGAGCGGCGCAGGCGGTCGCGGGCAAGCTCGATGCCGGCATGGTGCATGGTCATGCCGATCTGGACTTCGTTGAGGCAGATCTTGTAGGGGCCCTCGACGCCGATACGGTAGTCGGCCGACAGCAGCAGGAAGGCACCCTTGGCGACCGCGTTGCCCGGGCAGGCGATCACGATGGGGAAGGGGTGCGACAGCATCCTGCGGGCCAGGGTAGAGCCGGCGGTAACCAGCGCGACCGCTTCCTTGGGTCCTGAAGTCATCACCTTCAGGTCATAGCCGCCGGACAGGATGCCCGGCTGGCCGGTGATGATCACCACGGCGCGCTCTTGCACGGCGCGGTCCAGTGCGGCATTGAACGCGGTGATGACCTCGGGCGAGATGGCGTTGACCTTGCCATTGTTCAGGGTCAGGGTGGCGATGCCGTCTTCGGCGTGGTAGGTGATGAGCTCGCTCATGACAGGGTCCTTTGAGTGGCGTGCTTGGGAGGGCGTGGGCCGACGTTACTGAGCCATTGGCGCCAGGTAAAGCATGAAGCAGAAGCGCTTGATAGATTGGCAGCATTGCCACGTTGGCTTAAGCGCATGAAAATTCTGAAAAAAAGCTTTGCCATCCGAGATGCTTTCGACTACATTAGCGCGCCTCGACAGGCTGAATAGCTTGAAGAGAAACGGTGAAGTGTCCGAGTGGCTGAAGGAGCACGCCTGGAAAGTGTGTATACAGGAAACTGTATCAAGGGTTCGAATCCCTTCTTCACCGCCATATTCGAAAGCCCCCGTACCGAAAGGTGCGGGGGCTTTTTTGTTGTCCGAGTTTTTTTCATCATCCTGCTGTACCGTTGGTGTGGTGTGGTGTGGTGTGGTCTTGTCTTGTCTTGTGGGAGCGCGCCTTGTGCCGCGATCGGGCCCGCAGGGGCCGTAAGACCTGTATCCGCAGTGCGCCTGACGAAACAAGATTGCAGGGTTTACGGCCCCTGCGGGCCCGATCGCGGCACAAGGCACGCTCCCACACTGATTGCGGCACAAGGCGCGTTCCTACACCGGTCGCGGTGTACCTGGATCTTCATAAGCCAGATCGTTCCCGGACGCACAAATCAGAAACTCACCTGCGCCGACACTCGCGCGGTTCTGGGCGCGCCCTGGAACAGGTAGTTATCCCCCAGGTACTCTCCCACATCCCGCCAATAACGCTTGTCCGTCACGTTGTCCACCGTCAGCCTGAGCACCGTGTCATACCCGGCGATCCGTGTGCTATAGCGGCTGCCGACATCAAAGACGGTATACCCACCCGCCTGCACGCTGCCAGCCTGGTCGGCATACTTGCTGGCGCTGTAGCGCGCACCCGCAAGCAGCGCCAGCCCGGGGACCGGCAACTGATAATCGGCCTGCACGGCCGCACGCAGATTCGGCACGTTGAGCGCCTGATGGCCTTCGTAGGCTTCGGAACCGCTGCCCTTGACCCGCGCGCGAATGGCCGCGGCGCTGGCATGGACTTGCAGGCGCGAGGTGATACGGCCGCTGGCACCCAGCTCCAGTCCGGTGTTCTTCTGCTGCCCCTGCTGCACGTAGGTGAACGTGCCGTCACCGTCCGGCCGCGCATACTGGTACGCCTGGCGGATCTGGAACAGCGCTGCATTGAGGCTCAGGCCCTGCCAGTCACGCTTGATGCCCAGCTCCAGCTGGCGCGACAGGGTCGGGGCGAGGATCTCGGCGGCATTGCTGGCAAACCAGGGTGCCGTTCCGCCCGCCGACAGGCCTTTGCTGTAGCTGGCATACACGGTCGTGTCCGGTCGCGGCTTGTAGATCAGCGCTGCATTGGGCAGCAGCTGGTAGTCGCGGGTGTGGCGGCCGGCAGCCCCGGTTTCATCCCAGGTCTTCTCGTCCAGGCGCACTCCGCGGGCGCCGATCACGGTCTGCCATTGGTCGTTGAAGGTGATGCGATCGCTGATGAACAGGCCGTACTGGCGGCTGTCCAGCCGGCGGGTGCTGGCGCCCACGGGCAGCTCGGACGGGTCGGCGGCGGGCGCGTCGGCGCCGATGTTGCCGCTGCCCACCAGCTGGTTGTAGTAGGGCCGTTGATCAATCGTGCGGCGCTGGGCGCTGGCACCTACGGTGAGGTCATGACCGAGCCCGAAGGCGTCGAAGCGGCCAGTGAGCGTGGCTTGGGTTTCATCGGTGCGGCGAGTGTCGTCCGGGCTGCGGTAGTCATAGATGTCATAGTCGCCCTCGGGGCTGAAATGCGACACCCAGCCATCCTCGCTGCCCCAGGCAAAAGAGCTGTAGTCGTCGATCACCACCTTGCTGCGCGAGGCGCTCAAGGTGCCGGTCCAGGCATCGGTGAAGCGGTACTCGAAGCGCCCGCCAAGGTTGAGCGAGTCGATCTTCACAGGCTTCGCCCACGGCTGATAGGCCAGCCGGTGCTCGGGGTTGACACCATGGGGCAGGGCGCTGCCGCCCAGCAGCTGGTAGCCGGGCACCGAACGCTGCTCGCGCTGCTGATACTCGGCGTCGAGTTGCAGCGTGGCGTCTGGGTTGATCTGCCAGTCGAAGGCCAGCGAGGCGAAGTCGCGCTTGCCGTCGGCGTGGTCGACATAGGAGCGGATGTCTTCATGGGCCAGGTTGGCGCGCAGGCCGAACTGGCGCTCGCCGCCAAACCAGCCGCCCAGGTCGGTGGCGATATAGCGCTCGCCCTGCTCATTGCTCGACACGGTGACGCTGCGCACATCCTCCGGACGCTTGGTCACGTAGTTGACCATCCCGCCGGGTTCGGCCACGCCGCTTTGCAGGCCGGACAAACCCTTGAGCAGCTCCACCTGCTGCTTGTTCTCCAGCGCCACGTTCTGCTCGCCCGCGATCGTCTGGCCATTGATCTTGTAGCTGTTGGCCGCGCTCAGCTCGAAGCCGCGCACGTTGACGTTCTCGTAGTAACCGATCGGCGCATAGCTGTCGCCCACCGACGCGTCGCTTTGCAGCACTTCGCTTAGCTTGCGCACCTGGCGATCCTGCAACAGCTGGCCGCTGAAGACGCTGACCGAGGCCGGCGTGTCGAGCAACGGGGCGGGCTGCAGACCCGTCACACTGGCCTGGCGAACCTGGTAGCCCTCATCGCCATACACCTCCGACACCTGCAGCGGATCAAGGGTGATGCTGTCCTCGGCAAGGCTCGCGGCGCTGGGCAAGGCCAGGCTCAGGCTGAGCAGGCTCAACGGCAGGCGGGGGCGGGACAGGGTCATGCGAAGGCTCCTTGACGGCCGGGCAGGGCAAAGGGGCGGCATGTTAACAGGCGAGCGGGTGCCGCCGCCGTTGTTTGCTCTGCTGTAGAGGACAAACGAACGGCGGGGGCGAGAATTTCAGTTGGCGGGGGGAGGCAGCTGGCGCCTGCGCCAGGTGTTGTCGATTTTCGACCAGGTCTTGCCGTCAGTGACCGCCAGCAGCTTGCGACCATCGTGGAAGGTCGCCAGGAAGGTGACTTCTTCTTCCTTGCCGCCTAGCAAGAGGCCGGCCAGCAGCCCTACGGGACCCGCGACCAGCGCCCCGGCGACACCCCAGCCCAGAGCGGTGCCGATGCTGCGGCTCGACTCCTGGTTGGCCATCTTGAGATCGCTGATGCGAGCCAATGAGATGCGCTCCCCGGGCGAGGGGCTGCGCGTGGTCTTGAGGGTCAGTGCTCCATTGCGATATTCCGCTTCGCCTTGCAAGAAATCGCCGGATTGAACCGTGAGTCTTGTCATCGTTCCGTCCTGTCAGTGTGCCCAGTGACAGCGCCTAATGAGCAACGGCGG
Source organism: Pseudomonas sp. JE3303 (assembly GCF_056312565.1). NCBI lineage: Bacteria > Pseudomonadati > Pseudomonadota > Gammaproteobacteria > Pseudomonadales > Pseudomonadaceae > Pseudomonas > Pseudomonas sp. JE3303. The sequence goes on along the minus strand of NZ_JBWGIF010000020.1, from coordinate 26,349 downwards.
GGCGGGCAAGTCAACCGCGAGGCGACGGAGGGTGGTGGGGGGAGGTGGCGGCGTGGCGCTTCGCGGGGTGTGCGGTTTGGGGGTTGTGATGCTCGTGCGAGGTGTGCGCTTGGGGCCTTGTGGCGTTGCGCAAATCGAGCGCCGCCCGCGCGGCGCATCGCGGGACAAGCCCGCTCCCACATTTGTTGCAACGTGCCATGGCCTGACAGATTGGAGTCTTAGCCTTGTTTGTACGACGAAGGTCTTGGGGTGAGCACACCGGCCCTCCACAGTCTTCCGCCATGCACCAAGGCTAACAACCCAAACCCCACAGGCCATGGTACGTTGCAACAAATGTGGGAGCGGGCTTGTCCCGCGATGCGCCGCGCGGGCGGCGCTCGATTTGCGCAACGCCACAAGGCCCCAAGCGCACACCTCACACGGGCACCACAACCCCCAAGCGCACGGCGCTCGATCTCAAGGCCGCTGAAAGCCCCAAGACATGCACCTCGATGCAGCCAAAATTCACACCGCCCTGCGAGCCCCCAATCGACCACTCTGCCGCCCCAGCGCTATCCCCCACACCCCCAGCGCGACCGCGCCAATTACCAGCCCTGCCACGACTATGCCCATCCAGCCATACCGCTGGAACAACTGCGTCCCCAGCAACGACCCGATCGCGCCACCAATGAAATAACAGGTGATATACCCCGCATTGAGCCGTGTGCGTGCCTCGGGCTTCAAGGCGATCACGGCGTTCTGGTTGCTGACATGCACCAGCTGCACCGCCAGGTCGAGCAGCAGTACGCCGACCAGCAGCGCCAACAGGGAGTGCTGGGCGAAGCCCAGTGGCACCCAGGAGAGCAGCAGTATCACCAGGCCCACGGTGGTGCCAAGCGAGCCCTTGCCGCGGTCGGCCAGGCGCCCGGCCCAGTTGGCCGACAGGGCTCCGGCGGCACCCGCGAGGCCGAACAGGCCGATCACCGCATCCGAATACTGGTAGGGCTCACGGGCCAGCAGAAATGCCAGCGGTGTCCAGAACAGCGCGAACAGGCAAAACGACAACAACCCCAGCAACGAACGCAGGCGCAGTACCGGCTCGTCGACAAACAGGCGGAACACCGAAGCGATCAGGGCCGGGTACTTGAGCCCGGCGTTCTGGTGGTGTTCGGGCAGGTTGCGGTACAGGGCGATGGCGCAGATGGCCATCAGGCCGGCCGCCAGCAGGTAGATACTGCGCCAGCCGCCCAGTTCGGTCATGAAGCCCGCTGCAGTGCGCGCCAGCAGGATGCCCAGCAGCAACCCGCTCATCAGCGTGCCCACGGTGCGGCCCCGCTGCTCCGGAGCGCTGAGCGCGGCGGCCATTGGCACCAGTATCTGCGCCACCACCGAGAACAATCCGGTGAGGACCGTGCCCAGGATCAGCCAAGGCAGGCTGGGCGAAAACGCGCTGATCAACAGGCCCAGCGTCGAGATCACGATCATGCTGACGATCAGCCGCCGCTGCTCGAACATGTCACCGAGCGGCGCCAGCAACAGCAGGCCGGCGCCGTAGCTCAACTGCGCGGCGATGACGATGCTGCCGGCGCTGGCAGTGCTCAAGCCGAAATATTCGGCGATGCTGTGCAGCAAGGGTTGGGCGTAGTAGTTGCTGGCCACGGCCAGGCCGGTGGCGGTCGCCATCAGCAGGATCAGGGCGCGGCTCAGTGGCTGATGCGTCATGGACAGTCTCGTTGCGGTAAAGGATAAAAGGTCATTCGGCTGCAATCACAAGCTGCACTTGGGTGACGCCCGCCAGCACCAGGCTGATCTCGTCGTCCACCCGCTTGCCGAGCAGCGCCTGGCCCAATGGGGCGCGAGGCGTGATCACGGTGACCAGGTCACTGCCTTCGCCGATTTTCAGCCCCGCAGCCTCAGGCCCCAGGAACAGCAGGCGCTGGCGTCCTTGCTCGTCTTCCAGGGTGACCAGGTTACTGATCTGGATGCCTCGCGCCGGATCGTAGCTGCGGGGCGCCAGTTGCTGGTAGGCGAGCAGCGCCTGGCGGATCTCGGCGGCGCGGCGGGCCTGGCCGGTGGCTAGGTAGGAGGCTTCGAGCCCGAGGGTGTCGTACTTGTTCTCGGCGATGTTTTCCTGCGCCGTGGCAGCTTCATACGCCGTCTGGGCGGCACGCTGGAGCAGGAGCATGTCGTGCTCCAGGGCCTGGACGATTCGGTGCAGCAGGTCGGCCTTGTTCATGGTCGGTAGCAATGTTCCATGACGTTGGCCTGGCTCTTCTCGCTGGGCGCGGTGCGGTCTTGTTGCAGCCAGAACTGGCACGTGGGGTTGTTCAGGTTGCGCGGCCTGCCCTGGGTTGTATCCCTGGCCTGCTGCTGTTCCTGCTGCTGCAGGATGGCCTTGTAGCGTTCGAACATCTGCGCCTGGGCATCGGGGGCAGGCGCCGGTGCGCTCAAGGCGGGCACGACGGCCTGGGCCACCGGCCGAACCTGCTCCGGCCACAGGTGCCATGCCAGCCACAGGCTCAGGGCGATGGCCACGGCGCCGAGCCACAGGCCAAGGGCTACGCAGACAATCAGCTGGGCAGGCTTGAGGTCGATCTTCAGTGAGCGTTGATGGGGCATGGCGGGCCTCCTGGCAGGGCAGGAGGGCATTGTCGCACGGCCTGCGCGGATTTTTTCGGCCGCGGCGCTTTCGTCCCTGAGAATTTATCCGCAGAATCGGCGGTTTTTCCGCCCGGCGAGGACTCGGCATGAAAACCACCTGGGACATCTTCTGCTCGGTCGTCGACAACTATGGCGATATCGGCGTGACCTGGCGCCTGGCCCGGCAACTGGTGGCCGAGCACGGCGTGGCCGTGCGCCTGTGGGTGGATGACCTCGCGCCGTTCGTGCGCCTGTGCCCCCAGGCTGATGCCGGGGCCGATCAACAGTGGCAGCAGGGCGTGGAAATACGCCGGTGGCCCGGCACCTGGACGGCGTGCGCCCCGGCGGATGTGGTGATCGGCGCCTTCGCCTGCCAGTTGCCTGCCGAATACATCGCGGCCATGCGCGCACGCCCGGCGCCGCCGCTGTGGCTGAACCTGGAGTATCTCAGCGCCGAGGACTGGGTCGAAGGATGCCACGGGTTGCCGTCGCCGCAGCCCAATGGCCTGCGCAAGGTGTTTTTCTTTCCGGGGTTCACCGGGAAAACCGGCGGGCTGCTGCGTGAGGCGTCATTGCTGGCGCGCCGCGAGGCGTTTGAAAACGATCCGCAGGCGCGCGCGGTGTTCCTGCAAGGCCTTGGCGTGAATCCGCGGCCCGGTGCGCGGCTGGTCTCGCTGTTCGCCTACGAGAACCCGCAACTGGGCAACTGGCTCGACGCGCTGGCGGCCGATGACCAGCCGAGCCATGTGCTGGTGCCCGAGGGGCGGATCCTGGGTGATGTCTGTGCCTGGCTGGGCGAGCCGCGACTGGCGGTCGGCGATGTGCGCCAGCGTGGGGCGCTGACCCTGCAGATACTGCCGTTCGTGAGCCAGGACGACTATGACCGCTTGCTCTGGTGCTGCGACTTCAATGCCGTGCGTGGCGAGGATTCCTTCGTGCGCGCACAGTGGGCCGCCAGGCCGATGCTGTGGCATATCTACATCCAGGAAGACAACGCCCACTGGGAAAAACTCGACGCATTCCTGTCGCATTATCGACACGGGTTGTCAGACTCGGCCGAGGCGGCACTGGTCGAACTCTGGCGTGCCTGGAACATGGACCGCGACATGGGGCAGGCCTGGCGCGATGCGCTGGCGCATTGGGACGAGCTGCAGAGGCATGCCCGCCAATGGTGCGCGCAGCAGGCCACTCAGCCGGACCTTGCCATGGCGCTAGTACACTTTTACCGAAATTGGATATGATACGCGGCCTCGATTTTTATAAATCCATCCCGATTCGGATACTTCGCAATGAAAACTGGTAAAGAACTCAAACCCGGTACCGTCCTGCGGATCGACAACGACCCGTGGCTGGTTCAGAAAGCTGAATTCACCAAGTCGGGCCGTAACAGCGCGATCATGAAGACCAAGCTGAAGAACCTGCTGACCGGCTACAAGACCGAAACCGTCTACGGTGCGGACGACAAGATGGACGACGTGATCCTGGATCGCAAAGAAGCGACCCTGTCGTTCATCAGCGGTGACACGTACACCTTCATGGACACCACCGACTACACCATGTACGAGCTGAACGCCGAAGACATCGAGGCCGTTCTGCCGTACATCGAAGAAGGCATGACCGACGTCTGCGAAGCCGTGTTCTTCGAAGAGCGCCTGGTTTCGGTCGAACTGCCGACCACCATCAGCCGTAAAGTCGTCTACACCGAGAACTCCGCTCGTGGCGACACTTCGGGCAAGGTCATGAAGCCAGCCAAGCTGAGCAACGGTACCGAGATCCAGGTTGCCGACTTCATCGAAATCGACGAGATGATCGACATCGACACTCGCGATGGCACCTTCAAGGGCCGTTCCAAGAAGTAAGACTTCCTGGTAGACGCGAAAAACCCGGCCTAGGCCGGGTTTTTTTTGAGCGCAAAACCCTACAGGTTCTTTTGCAGTTGCTCGCGCAGCTCCAGCAATTCGGTCTGCAACTGCTGCAGCCGCTCGAGGCTGCGCCCGCTCGCGGCCTGGATGCAGGGCGGAACCCGCCGGGCCTCTTCCTGCAACGCGCGCCCTTGTTCCGTCAGTTCAACCAGCACCACGCGCTCATCCTCACGGCTGCGGGTGCGGTTGAGCAGGCCTTCGGCCTCAAGGCGCTTGAGCAGCGGCGTCAGGGAGCCGGGATCGGTGAGCAGCCGGTGGCTGATCTCGCCCACGGTGAGGCCGTCCTGTTCCCACAGCACCAGCATGGCCAGGTACTGCGGGTAGGTCAGGCCAAGGGCTTGCAGCAGCGGCTTGTAGACCTTGGTCATCAGCAGTGAGGTGGAGTGCAGGGCAAAGCAGACCTGATTGTCCAGCAGCAGCTCGTCACTAGGGGCTCGGGTGTCGGCGTTCATGCAGGTCCTTGGAATCTGGATGGAGGAAGATCTGAAACCGCTCTTGAGGAATTCGAGCAGCAATCGGCCGCGAGAGTTCGTTTCAAGTTCAAGACGTGGCACGTGGATGCCAGTAGCATGCGCGCATTGAATGAGCAGATGAGGCACGGATGATCGAGTGGTTGATGTATATCGGGTTGGGCGCTGTGCTGGGCACGGTGGGCGGCCTGTTTGGTATTGGTGGTGGATTGATCGCGATTCCGGCGCTTGGCGTGCTGTTCGGGCTCGACCAGCAGCTGGCCCAGGGCACCGCGCTGGTCATGGTGGTTCCGAACGTGTTGCTGGCGCTGTGGCGCTATCACCAGCGCAACCGCATCGAGCTGCGCCATGCGCTGCCGTTGGCGCTGTGCAGTTTTGTATTTGCCTGGTTCGGCTCGATCTGGGCGGTGGGTCTCGATGCGCATGCGATGCGCATGGGGTTCGTGGCCTTCCTGGTGGCGCTCGCCCTGTGGAACGTGGCGCGCATGTTCATGCGCCATACTGCGGCCAGCCCCGAGCTGCGTCATGGATGGCCATGGCTGGCCCTGCTCGGGAGCGTCTCGGGGTCGTTGGGCGGGTTGTTCGGGGTGGGCGGCGCAGTGGTCGCCACACCGGTGCTGACCAGCGTGTTCGGCACTACGCAAGTGGTGGCGCAAGGATTGTCCCTGGCCCTGGCCGCGCCAAGCACCACGGTCACGTTGCTGACCTATGGCTGGCACCATACGGTGGACTGGCACATGGGAGTGCCACTCGCGGTCGGTGGCCTGCTGAGCATCAGCTGGGGCGTGAAGATGGCCCATGCGCTGCCCGAGAAAGTGCTGCGCACTCTGTTCTGCGGGTTCCTGGTCATCTGCGCGATCATGCTGGCCTGCGAGCTCTAGGTTGCGAACCCCTCGATGATGTAGTCCGCCATGCAGTCGGTGATCGGCGACTGGGTGTGCGGGTTGCGCAGCAGCATCACGTTGGCCAGCGGCAGCTGCGGCAGGCCTTCGTGGTCACCTATCACGCGCAGGTTGCCGCCGATCAGGCTCTGCAGTTGAGCCGTCACCGCAAGGCCTGCGCTGACGATCGCGAAGATCGCCGCCAGGCTGGGGCTGGTATAGGCCAGGCGGTACTCGACGTCGTGGGTCTCCAGTGCGTTGCACGCCCAGCTACGGCAAAAACAATCGGTGTTGAACATCGCCAGTGGCATGGGGCGCTGGTCCTGCGGGCAGAAGCCCTGGGCGGCGGCCCACACCAGGCGCTCCTGGCGCAGCAGCTGGCCCAGCTCGGAGCCGGGCTCGCGGGTGACGATGGTCAGGTCCAGGTCCTGGCGCATCAGCAGTTGCTTGGACGGTTCGCAATGCACCTCCACCTGGATCAGCGGGTAAGCCTGGGCGAAGCTGGACAGGATGCCCGGCAGGAAGCGCATGGCATAGTCGTCGGGCGTGCCGATGCGCACCAGGCCCACCATGTGCGGCATGCGCAAGGTGTTGAACACCTCGCCTTGCAGCTTGAGGATGCGCCGCGCGTAGCCGAGCAGCACCTGGCCCTCGGCGGTCAACCGCATCTGCCGGCCCTCTCGCTCGAACAGCTGGCGCTGCAGGATATCCTCCTCCAGCCGCTTCATCTGCATGCTCACGGCCGACTGCGTACGGTTGACGACCTCCCCGGCGCGGGTGAAGCCGCCTTGCTCGGCGATCGCCACAAAGGTGCGCAGCACATCTGAATCGAGGCTCTGGGACTGAGACATTGCATCAATCTCCTAGATGCAAGGCATAAGAAACATTCGTTGGATTGATCTTAAGCCCGGCGGGACACTGACGCCATCCACTACGGAGGGCTTCAAGATGAAAGGTAATAGCAGCTTGAGTGTGTATCTGAAACGGCCGGCACGCTGGGTCGAGTTGTATCGCCAGCGCCGTCAGCTGGCGAGCCTGAGTGACGCGGCGCTCGCGGATCTCGGATTGAGCCGGGCGGACACCCTGCAAGAGGTGGAGCGCCCGTTCTGGGATGACCCGCTGGCGAGGTAGTCGCTGCTGATGCTGCGCAAAGCGGCTTGGCTCCTGCTGTGTTCGAACCGGCCTCTTCGCTGGCTTGCCAGCGAAGAGGCCGGTCCTGCTGGAATCACCCTACCGGCGTACCTGCTTCAACGTCTCGGCGATCATGAACGCCAGCTCCAGGGACTGGTCGGCGTTCATGCGCGGGTCGCAATGGGTGTGGTACCGGTCCGACAGGGCATCCTCGGTGATCGGCCGGGCTCCGCCGATGCATTCGGTGACGTTCTGCCCGGTCATCTCGATATGGATGCCGCCGGCATAGCTGCCTTCGGCCTGGTGCACCTGGAAGAACTGCTTCACTTCGCTGAGGATCTGCGCGAAATCCCGGGTCTTGTATCCGCTGCTGGCCTTGATGGTGTTGCCGTGCATCGGGTCGGAGCTCCACAGCACCTGGCGTCCCTCACGTTCGACCGTGCGGATCAATCCCGGCAGGTGATCGCCGACCTTGCCCGCGCCCATGCGCACGATCAGGTTGAGGCGGCCTGGGTCGTTGTCCGGGTTGAGGCGATCGATCAGGCGGATCAGCTCCTCGGGGTTCATGCTTGGACCGACCTTGAGGCCGATCGGATTGTGCACGCCCCGCAGGAACTCGACATGCGCGCCGTCGAGCTGGCGGGTACGGTCACCGATCCACAGCATGTGCGCCGAGCAGTCATAGTAGTCGCCGGTCAGGCTGTCACTGCGCACGAAGGCTTCTTCATAGTTGAGCAGCAATGCTTCATGGGCGGTGAAGAAGCTGGTCTCGCGCAGTTGCGGCGAGCTGTCCATGCCGCAGGCGCGCATGAACGCCAGGGTCTCATCGATACGGTCGGCCAGCTGATGGTACTTGTCGGCCAGGGCCGAGTTGGCGATGAAGTCCAGGTTCCACTTGTGTACCTGGTGCAGGTCGGCAAACCCGCCTTGGGCGAATGCGCGCAGCAGGTTGAGGCTGGCGGTGGCCTGGTGGTAGGCCTGCAGCAGGCGCTCGGGGTCGGGCACGCGGCTCTTTTCGTCGAAGCCGATGCCGTTGACGATATCGCCACGGTAGGCCGGCAGGGTCACGCCATCGAGCGTTTCGTCGTTTGCCGAGCGCGGCTTAGCGAACTGTCCGGCCATGCGGCCGACCTTGACCACCGGGCAGCCCGCGGCGAAGGTCATGACAATCGCCATCTGCAGCAGCACCTTGAAGGTGTCGCGGATCTTCGCGGCGGAGAACTCGGCGAAGCTCTCCGCGCAGTCCCCACCCTGCAGCAGGAACGCCCGGCCCTGGGTGACCTCGGAAAACTGGCGGCGCAGCTCGCGGGCTTCACCTGCGAACACCAGCGGCGGGTAGCCCGCCAGGGTCTGCTCCACCTTGAGCAGATGCGCGGCGTCTGGGTAGGTCGGTTGCTGCTGGATCGGCAGGGCGCGCCAGCTGTCAGGAGTCCAGGGTTGGTTCATCACAGGCTCGGTCTTGTAGGAATGGGGCGTGAAGCCATGTTAACAGCTGCCAGCGCGCTTGTTGCACCGGCGGGCTTGGCGGACAATACGCGTCTTTGCCTGGACGGCAGGGGCTTGGAACATATGGCGGGTGAACGGGAAGAGCGGCTGCTGGCCCAGGTGCAGGATGCGTGGGGCACCATCAGTGTGCTGGAGGTCGAGGACTACCGGTTTCTCGAGTTTGGCGAGGCGATCGAGCAGAGCTGTGTATTCACCGCCGACCCGAGCTGGCTGGAGTACGACTATACCCGCGCCATGCTGGTCGGCGCACTGTGCCACGAGCAGCCTGAGAGCGCGCTGTTCCTGGGCTTGGGCGCCGGTACCCTGACCCAGGCCTGCCTGAAGTTCCTGCCGCTCGATGACGTCGAGGCCATCGAGCTGCGTCCCGACGTGCCGCGCCTGGCCATGGAGTACCTGGGGCTCGATGACGACCCCAGGCTGTACATCCGTGTCGGCGATGCCCTTGAGCTGCTACCCAGCGCCGAGACCGCCGACCTGATCTTCGTCGACCTTTATACCGACCACGGGCCGGGCGTGGGTCATCTGGCCTGGGGGTTCCTGGAAGACTGCCAGCGCAAGCTCAATCCCGGCGGTTGGCTGGTGATCAACCAGTGGGCGGGAGAAGACGGCAAGCCGCTGGGCGCTGCGTTGTTGCGCGGGCTGTATCACCGTCATTACTGGGAGCTGCCGGTGAAGGAGGGCAACGTGATCGTGATCGTGCCGGCCGACCTGGAGCAGGGGCTGGACCTGGAGGGGCTGCGGGGCAGGGCCGGGGCACTGGCGGCCAGGTTGGGGTATTCGCTGGAATCCCTGATCAGTGAGGTCCGGGCGGCGACCTGAGCGGACACCGCCGGTCTCGAAGTAAACCGTTTCAGCCAGCCGAAATATTTCTAACCGTTCGCTCCAATTTCGGATATAGTACGCGCCGGTCTTTTAGCGGACCTTCAATTCAGGTGGTGCAAATCCTCTGATCAGCCTCGGCTGCGCGTCCGCTAGGCGGACCGTCCCAAGACGTTCCCATTTTCAATCGTTTTCGCAAATCCCCGCCGCCAAAGCTGCCTGGGTGACCTTCGGGTCTTTCAAGGCATGTGCAGTTTTGGAGCATGGGTCTTTGCGGATGCACCTAGAGGCAGACCCATGACCCAGGAAACCGGCGGATTCGCCGCTCTCGATCTCCATCCGAGCATTGTTGCCGCTGTAGTAGCAACTGGCTACGAAGAGCCATCGGCCATTCAGCATCAGTCGATCCCGATCATCCTCGCCGGTCATGACATGATCGGCCAGGCGCAGACTGGCACCGGTAAAACCGCTGCCTTCGCACTGCCGATCCTCAGCCGTATCGACACGAGCAAGCGCGAACCGCAAGCCCTGATCCTTGCGCCAACCCGTGAGTTGGCGCTGCAAGTAGCCACCGCTTTCGAAACCTACGCCAAGCAGATGCCGGGCGTTAACGTGGTGGCCGTGTATGGTGGTGCCCCGATGGGCCCACAACTCAAAGCAATCCGCAACGGCGCGCAAATCGTCGTGGCCACTCCAGGCCGTCTCTGCGACCACCTGCGTCGTGACGAGAAAGTCCTGTCGACCATCAAGCACCTGGTGCTCGACGAAGCCGACGAAATGCTCAAGCTGGGCTTCATGGACGACCTCGAAGTCATCTTCAAGGCCATCCCGGAAACCCGCCAGACCGTGCTGTTCTCGGCCACTCTGCCGTCTTCGATCCGCAGCATCGCCGAACGTCACCTGCGTGACCCGAAGCATGTCAAGATCCAGACCAAGACCCAGACCGTGACCGCGATCGACCAGGCTCACCTGATGGTCCACGCCGACCAGAAGATCCCGGCCGTGCTGCGCCTGCTGGAAGTCGAAGAGTTCGACGCGCTGATCGCCTTCGTGCGTACCAAGCAAGCCACCCTGGACCTCGCCAGCGCGCTGGAAGCCAAGGGCTACAAGGCTGCCGCGCTGAACGGCGACATCGCCCAGAACCAGCGTGAGCGCGTTATCGAGTCGCTCAAGGATGGCCGCCTGGACATCGTCGTCGCTACCGACGTCGCTGCCCGTGGCCTGGACGTACCGCGCATCACTCACGTGTTCAACGTTGACATGCCGTACGACCCGGAGTCCTACGTGCACCGTATCGGCCGTACTGGCCGTGCCGGTCGCGAAGGCCGCGCGCTGCTGCTGGTCACCCCGCGTGAGCGCCGCATGCTGCAGGTCATCGAGCGTGTAACCGGTCAGAAGGTTGCCGAAGCCCGTCTGCCGAACGCCCAGGCCGTACTGGATGCCCGCATCAAGAAGCTGACCTCGAGCCTCGCGCCGCTGGTGGCCGATGCCGAAGCCAGCCATGGCGACCTGCTCGACCGTCTGACCGCTGACCTGGGCTGCAGCCCACGCGCCCTGGCCTCGGCCCTGCTGCGCAAGGCCACCAACGGTCAGGCGCTCAGCCTGGCAGCCGTCGAAGGCGAGCAGCCACTGGTTCCGACCCACTCGCCGCGTGAGCGTACCGCTACCGGTACTGGTGAGCGCAGCGACCGTGGTGACCGTGGCGAGCGCGAGCGTCGTGCGCCAATGCCGCTGGGCGAAGGCCGTGCGCGTTGCCGTACTGCCCTGGGTGCCCGTGACGGTATCGCCGCCAAGAACCTTCTGGGCGCGATCCTCAACGAAGGTGGCCTGGCCCGCGAAGCCATCGGCCGCATCCAGGTGCGTGACAGCTTCAGCCTGATCGAGCTGCCAGAAGACGGCCTCGAGCGTCTGCTGACCAAGCTCAAGGACACCCGCGTTGCAGGCAAGCAGCTCAAGCTGCGCCGGTATCGCGAGGACTGATCCTCGCTGAATGAAAAAATCCCCGACATGTTCGGGGATTTTTTTTGGTTTGCGGTTGGACCTTTGTGGGATCGGCCTCGTGCCGGGACGCCGGACCTAGAGGGGGCCCGCTGCGCCGGGCGCCCGGTCCAATCCCCCGCGCGGTTCTTGTAGGAGCGGCCTCGTGTCGCGAAACGAGGGCGAAGCCCTCGCCGTACGCGGGTATTCCGGGTTGTGCGGTTGCGGAGGGGGCGCGGTGTCGAGCCTGTGATTGCTGTGTTGGTCTTGCGATCCTGGGGCCGCTTTGCGGCCCTTTCGCGCGGTCCGGCGTCCCGGCACGAGGCCGCTCCTACAGGGGATCGAACCTGTAGATGTCCATGCCCAAGGCGCCCAGGGTGAAACCTTGGTGCACGATGCCGAATCGTTCCCCCGCGCCCAGCGCGAAGAACAGCGGCAACAGGTGCTCGTCGCTGGGATGGTTGCGCGCCGCGAACGGCGCCTGCCGGCGATAGTCGAGCAGGGCGCTGCGATCACCAGCCTTCAGCCTGTCCACTATCCAATCCCGAAACGCCAGCGCCCACGGCTCGATGGTCTCCGGGCCGGCATGCCAGTCCAGCTCGCCAAGGTTGTGGGTAATGCTGCCAGACCCTATCAGCAGGATGTCTTCCCCGCACAACCGGGCCAGCGCCTCGCCAACCCGCACCTGTAGAGCCGGCCCTAGCTGGCTGGGCATCGATACCTGGATCACCGGGATATCCGCCTGGGGATACATCAGCGACAACGGTACCCAGCTGCCATGGTCGAAAGGCCGCTGGGAGTCCAGCCGTGCCGGCAGGCCTGCAGCCGTCAGCAGATCGCGAACCCGTATCGCCAACTCGGGCTCGCCGGGGGCGGGGTACTGCACCGCATAGAGCGCCGCAGGAAATCCGCCGAAGTCGTGCCAGGTTTCAGGCTGGGGGTGGCTGGTCACCAGCAGGTCCCGGCTTTCCCAGTGTGCGGACACCACCACGATAGCCTTGGGCCGCGCCAATGACTGGGCCAGCGCCGCTAGCGCAGGCCCACTCGCCCCGGGCTGAAGGGCAAGCATGGGGGAACCATGGGAAATGAACAGGCTGGGCAGCATGGCAGTGTCCTGAGGGTTAAGATGAAACTATCTTCAAGCAGGTGCAGCATCGAGATCCAATATAAATCTTGCAGCCTTTCAATCGAATTTTCAGGAGCGATCCATGGAGCCAGCATTCTGGTACAAACGGTGGGAAGACAACCAGATCGGTTTTCACCAACCCCAGGTGAACGCCTATCTGCACAATCACTGGCCGTCATTGGGCCTGGCGCCGGGCAGCCGGGTGCTGGTGCCGTTGTGTGGCAAGAGCCTGGACATGCTGTGGCTTGCGGCGCAGGGGTACCGCGTCCTGGGGGTGGAGATTTCCGAAAAGGCCGTGCTGGATTTCTTCCACGAGCAAGGCCTGGAGGCCGACGTGCTCGAGCAGGGTGGTTTCACCCGGTGGCGCACCGCCGAGATCGAGGTATGGCAGGGGGATTTCTTCGAGCTTCGGGCCGAGGACGTCGCCGATTGCGTCGCCGTCTATGACAGGGCAGCCCTGATCGCCTTGCCACCGCCCATGCGCGAGCGCTACGTGCAGCATCTCGGCCAGATCCTGCCGGCAGCCTGCGATCTGCTTCTGGTGACCCTGGATTACGACCAGGTGCATCTCGACGGCCCGCCGTTCGCGGTGACCGATGACGAGGTGCAGCGACTGTTCGAGGGTTGGCGGGTAGGGCAGGTGCAGGCCTGCGATATCCTTGAGGACAGTCCCAAGTTCGTCCAGGCGGGCGTGCCCAGCCTGTTCGAGCGGGTGTACCGCATCCAGCGCTGAGCCCGCTCCTGCAGGGCGCATGAAAAAGGGCGACCGAAGTCGCCCTTTTTCATGCATGGCCTGGATCAGCCGCGGCGGCGCAGTGCGTCGATTCGATCTTCGAGCGGCGGGTGGCTCATCAGCAGGCCGGCGAGGCCCTGCTTGAGACCGCCATTGATGCCGAAGGCCTTCATGGTATCGGGCATGTGCACCGGCAGGCCCTGCTCCGAGCGCAGGCGCTGCAGGGCCCCGATCATCGCGTTGGTACCGGCCAGGCGGGCACCCGCTTCGTCGGCGCGGTATTCACGACGGCGCGAGAACCACATGACGATCACGCTGGCGAGGATGCCCAGCACCAGCTCGGCGACGATGGTGGCGACGAAGAAGGCGATGCCGCGGCCTTCTTCGTTCTTGAAGATCACCTTGTCGACGAAGTTGCCGATGATGCGGGCGAAGAACATCACGAAGGTGTTCACCACGCCCTGCACCAGCGCCAGGGTGACCATGTCGCCGTTGGCCACGTGGCCGATCTCGTGGGCCAGCACTGCACGGACTTCATCGGGCGAGAAGCGCTCGAGCAGGCCTTGGCTGACCGCGACCAGCGCGTCGTTACGGTTCCAGCCGGTGGCGAAGGCGTTGGCCTCGTAGGCCGGGAAGATACCCACTTCGGGCATCTTGATGCCGGCTTCGCGGGACAGCTCTTCCACGGTCTGCAGCAGCCACTGCTCGTGGCGGGTGCGAGGTTGGGTGATGACCTGCGTGCCGGTGCTCATCTTCGCCATCCACTTAGAGATGAACAGCGAAATCAACGAGCCTGCGAAACCGAACACAGCGCAGAAGACCAGCAGTTGACCGAGGTCGAGGTCGACCCCGTTGGCCGCCATGAACCCGTTGAAGCCAAACAGGCTCAGGGTGATGCTGGCAATCAGCACGACCGCCAGGTTGGTGGCGACGAACAGTAAGATGCGCATCATGGTTGTTACGTTCTCCTGACGGATGAAATTGTTGCGTAGTGCCGGGTATATAAGGCGGGCCAGTTGCTGATTCAACCGGCCGACTATTTCAAACTGTGTACCGCGGAGTATGACAGAGGATCGGAACCGGTCCGTGGGATAGAGCATTGCAGGATGTAAGAAGGTGTACCGGGGCAGGGCCGCGCAGCAACCCGCTGTTACTGCTGGTAAGTCCGCAGGAAACTCCCGATCCGCCCGATCGCCTGCTCCAGGTCATCCACCCGCGGCAACGTCACCACGCGGAAGTGATCCGGCCAAGGCCAGTTGAACGCCGTGCCTTGCACTACCAGCAACCGCTCGGACAGCAGCAGGTCGAGCACGAACTTCTCGTCGTTGTGGATCGGGCAGACCTTGGGGTCGATCTTCGGAAACGCATACAGTGCGCCCATCGGCTTGACGCAGCTCACCCCGGGGATGTCGTTGAGCAGCTCCCAGGTGCGGTTGCGCTGCTCCAGCAGGCGGCCAGGCGGCAGCACCAGGTCGTTGATGCTCTGGTAGCCGCCCAGGGCGGTCTGGATGGCATGCTGGGCCGGCACGTTGGCGCACAGGCGCATGTTGGCCAGCATGTCGATGCCTTCGATGTAGCTCTGGGCATGTTGCTTGGGCCCGGAGATGATCAGCCAGCCCGAACGGAAGCCCGCCACGCGGTACGACTTGGACAGGCCGTTGAAGGTCAGGCAGAGCAGGTCGGGGGCCAGGGCGGCGGTGCTGATGTGCACGGCTTCGTCATAGAGGATCTTGTCGTAGATCTCGTCCGAGAACACCACCAGGTTGTGCTGGCGGGCCAGCTCCAGCATGCCCAGCAGCAGCTCGCGTGAGTACACGGCGCCGGTGGGGTTGTTGGGGTTGATGATCACCAGGGCTTTGGTGCTGGAGGTGATCTTGGACTTGATGTCGTCCAGGTCAGGGAACCAGTCGGCCTGCTCGTCGCACAGGTAGTGCACCGGCTTGCCGCCCGCCAGGCTCACCGCAGCGGTCCACAGAGGATAATCGGGTGCCGGGATCAGCACTTCGTCGCCATTGTTGAGCAGGGCCTGCATCGACATCACGATCAGTTCGGACACGCCGTTGCCCAGGTAGATGTCCTCGATGCTGACACCTTCGATCTGCTTTTGCTGGCAGTACTGCATAACCGCCTTGCGCGCGCTGAACAGGCCCTTGGAGTCGCTGTAGCCCTGGGCGGTCGGCAGGTTGCGGATCACGTCCTGGAGGATTTCCTCCGGCGCCTCGAAGCCAAACGGCGCCGGGTTGCCGATGTTCAGCTTGAGGATGCGGTGGCCTTCCTCTTCCAGACGCTTGGCGTGCTTGAGCACTGGGCCACGAATGTCGTAGCAGACATTGGCGAGCTTGTTCGATTTGCTGAACTGCATGATGTGATCCCGGTTGGAGAAGTCGCCGCGCGTTGCTGTCAAAGGGTTTGAAAAACGTGGGGCGCGGGTGCCAGACTGATGTCTGAGATAGAGGCGCAATAATATACGTGCCGCCCGCGCTAGACAAAAGCCAGAGCGCGGGGTTTTTAGCCTGCCGAGGTACAGTCATGGAAAAGCTCGAAAAAACCCTGGAAGAATGGCGCGAGATGCTCGATCCCGCCCAGTACCAGGTGTGCCGCCTCAAGGGCACCGAACGGCCGTTCAGCGGCAAGTACAACAGCGAGCGCCGTGAGGGCGTGTACACCTGCATCTGTTGCACCGAGCCGCTGTTCGATTCGAGCACCAAGTTCGACTCGGGTTGCGGCTGGCCCAGCTTCTATGCGCCGATCGAGGAGCGCGCGATGGTCGAGATACGCGACATTTCCCACGGCATGATCCGTACCGAGGTGACCTGCGCCCGCTGTGACGCGCACCTGGGCCATGTATTTCCCGACGGACCGCCGCCTACCGGCCTGCGCTACTGCATCAACTCGGTGTGCCTGGACTTCCAGCCGCGCGACTGACCTGGAGAGCTTTGATGGCCGATGCATTGCTGAACATTCCCTGTGTCACCCTGGGCGGTGAGCACAAGGTACTGGGCGATTTCCCGGGCAAGGCACTGCTGGTGGTCAATACCGCCAGCCAGTGTGGTTTCACCCCGCAATACAAGGGCCTCGAGCAGTTGTGGCAGCGCTACCGCGAGCGCGGGCTGGTGGTCCTGGGCTTTCCCTGCAACCAGTTTGGCAAACAGGAACCGGGCGACGCGCGCGAGATCGCGCAGTTCTGCGAAGCCAATTTCGGGGTCAGTTTCCCGATGTTTCGCAAGATCGAAGTGAATGGCTCACTGGCCCATCCGCTGTTCAACGAGTTGAAGAAGCGTGCGCCCGGGCTGTTTGGTACCGAACGGGTCAAGTGGAACTTCACCAAGTTCCTGATCGACCCGGCCAGCGGCCAGGTCCACCGCTATGCCCCCAGCACCAAGCCGCAGGCGTTGGTCGACTCGATCGAGCAGTTGCTCAGCCGCTGACCGGCGGTGCCCAGTGATCAAGCAGCGCCAGCAGCTCTTCGCGGCGGAACGGCTTGGCCAGGTAGTCGTCCATGCCGGCCGCGCGGCAGCGCTCGCGCTCTTCGGGCATGGCGTTGGCAGTGAGCGCGACGATGGGCAATTCCAGCCAGCGGCCATCCCTGCGGATGCGCCGGCTGGCCTCGTAGCCATCCATCACCGGCATGTTGCAGTCCATCAGCACCAGGTCGAAGGCTTGCCCCTCCAGCAGGGACAAGGCTTCGGCGCCTTGCACGGCGATTTCGACCTCGCAGCCCAGCTTGGCCAGCATGCCCTTGGCCACCATCTGGTTGACCGGGTTGTCCTCCACCAGCAGTACGCGTGCCCGGCTCAGGCTGCCCGCCGAACCCTCGTGGGGCAACGGTGTGGCCGACTCGGCGCCCTGCAGGGTGCGGCGCAGCATCTGGTAGAAGGAACTGCGAGCCAGCGGACGGGCCAGTTGCTGGAGCGGCGCCAGCAGCGTGGCCTGGTCGACCGGGAGGAACCTGCCGTAGGCGGTCACCAGCAGAATCGGCGCGGTGAAGGCCGGACGCAGGTCCTTGAGGTAATCCAGGTCGTCGATGATCAACAGGTCAGGCTGCGTGCCGGTCAGCATGTCTGCACGGTCGACGCGCGAGTAGTCCAGGCCCCATTCCGGCAACAGCATCTGCAGCAGCTCACAGAGCCCGCTGCCGGTGCTGCCCAGCATCGCTACCCGGCCTTGCAAGGGGGGCGCCGCCACCGCTGGGGTATGCACGTTGAGGGGCAATTCGGCGGTGAAGCAGCTGCCGAAGCCGGCTTGCGAGCTGATGTGCAGCTCCCCGTGCATGGCTTTGCACAGGTTGTTGGCCAGTGCCAGGCCCAGGCCGGTACCGCCATATTGACGGGTGATACCCGCGCCGGCCTGGGTAAAGGGCTGGAAGATCCGTGCCTGGGCCTCTTGCGCAATGCCGATGCCGCTGTCCCGGACCTCAAGGCGCACGCCGCCGTTGTACATGTCCAGCCGTACATCGACCCGGCCAAAGCGGGTGAACTTGAGCGCGTTCGACAACAGGTTGCTGACAATCTGCCGCACCCGGGTCGGATCTCCCAGCAGCATGCTGGGAAAGTCCGGCCCGATCAGGCAGGTCAGCTCGGCACTGGGTGCCACGTTCTGCGACAACAGGTTGGCGGTGTTCTCGACCAGCGCGCCCATGTCGAAGGGGATGCGCTCGAGCTGGAGCTGCCCGGCGTCGAACTTGGACAGGTCCAGCACATCGTTGAGCAGCTCCACCAGCACCTTGCCCGAGTCATGGGCGATCGACAGCTGCTGGCGTTGCTCGGCGCTCAGGGGGCCATCCAGCGAAAGGGCGATCATGCCCAGCAATCCGTTGAGCGGCGTACGGATCTCGTGGCTCATGTTGGCCAGGAACGCTGCGCGTGCCTGGGCCATGTCCAGCGCACGGCGGCGCGCTTGTTCCAGTTCCAGGTTGGACTGGCTCAGGCTGCTGTTGCTCGCCTTGAGCTCCTCGGTGCGCGACGAGACAATGTTCTCCAGCTCGCTGAGATATTCATTGAGCCGGTCCTCCGCAGTGCGCCGCTGATGGATCTCGGCGGCCATGCTGACGAACTGCTGGTTGGCGACCTTCACCAGCACGCCGATCTCGTCCTGCTCGTGACCCTTGGGAAACGAGAGCCGGGTCTGCCCCGGTTCACGGGGATTGGTCTTGCTCAGTGCACGGATCACCGTGACCAGGGGCTTGGTCAGCATCATGTAGAACAGCGCCAGCAGGATCCCGGTCAGCACCAGGCTGCGGGCGAAGCCGGAGAGCAGGGTGATGCCCGCGCGCTCGATGAAACGCCCACCGAAGGCGTAGGTGTCGACGTCCAGGTACAGTGTGCCGAGGTACTGGTCCGGCAGGTGCCCAAGGTACAGGCGGTCCTGGAAGTGGCGCTCCTCACCGAACAGAAAGTCGCTGAACACCCGCCAGCGGGTCTCCTGGCGCGGGCGCCAGACGTTGGCCAGGACGGTCTTGTTGTTGTCGATCAGCCGCGCGTGGATGATCGCGGGCGAGCGCAACAGCCCGCCGGTGAGTTCCTGGGCGAGTTCGGCGTCGATGTTGTAGGCGATGCGCGAGGCCGGGTTATGGCTGATTTGCAGCAGGGCCCGCACTTCGCGGTTGATGGAGGCGTTTTCGCTGGCATAATCCATCCCGATCTGGATAAAACTGAGCAAGGTCCCCAGGATGAAGCCGACCAGCACCGTCAACCGGGCTTGCTTGTAGGACAGGCGATTGGTGAACTTGATATCCATGAGTCCCGAGCCAGTTTCACGTTCCGTGCGCTGCGCAAGCATAGCTGATCGACCTCGGCTGCTGGCACGTCCTGTCATCTGTTCAGCCTTGCCCTTGTATTTGTTTGAGGAGTTGTCGTGGACGCTCGTTTGACTGCTTTCCTGGAGCGCGCGGAATCCGTGCTCGCTCGCCTTGAACCCCTGTTGCCTGCGACACGCCAGGCCATCGACTGGCAGCAATGCCTGGCCGCGCGCTGGCAGCGTGACGGGCGCAGCGGCTACCTGATGCCGCTTGAAGTGAGCCTGGACATTCGTCTTTCAGACCTGATTGGTGTCGACCAGCAGCGTGACCAGCTGGGACGCAACACCGCGCAGTTCATCGACGGCATGCCTGCCAACCACGCCTTGCTGTGGGGTTCGCGCGGCACCGGCAAGTCGTCACTGGTGCGCGCCCTGCTGGCCGAGCACGCCGGTGCCGGCCTGCGCCTGATCGAGATCGAGCGTGATCACCTGGCTGACCTGCCGCGCGTGGTCGAGCAACTGTCGAAGCACGAGCAGCGCTTCGTGCTGTTTTGCGACGACCTGTCGTTCGAGGCCGGGGAGGGCGACTACCGGGTGCTCAAGAGCGTGCTTGACGGCTCGCTGGAGCAGGCGCCGGACAACGTGTTGCTGTACGCCACCTCCAACCGTCGCCACCTGGTGCCTGAAAAGCAGAGCGACAACGAGAACTGGAAGATGGTCGACGGCGAGCTGCACCCCAACGAGGCGGTGGAAGACAAGATCGCCCTGTCGGACCGCTTTGGCTTGTGGCTGTCGTTCTACCCGTTCTCCCAGGAGCATTTCCTGGATGTGGTCGAGCACTGGATCGGCCAGCTTGCCGATGATGCCGGGCTTGCCTGGCAGCGTGACGAAGCGCTCGACACACTCGCCGTGCGCTGGGCAACCGGCCGTGGCAACCGAAATGGCCGTTGTGCCTACCAGTTCGCCCGCTACTGGGTCGGACTGCAATTGCTGGAGCAAAAACGATGATCGATCTTAACGCCAGTGGTGCCGGCCTCGATGGCTACGACCTGCTGGCCGCGCAAGTGCAGTCGCTGTTCGCAGAGGAGCGCGACTTCATTGCCAACGCCGCGCAGTTCTCGGCCTTTATCTACCATCAGGTCGATGACCTGAACTGGGCGGGGTTTTACCTGAACCGCAATGAAGAGCTGGTGCTCGGCCCGTTCCAGGGCCAGGTAGCCTGCGTGCGCATTCCCTTCGGCCGCGGCGTGTGCGGCGCAGCGGCGGCCACCCGGCAGACCCAGCGGGTCGAGGACGTGCATGCGTTTCCCGGGCATATTGCCTGTGACAGCGCATCGAACAGCGAGCTGGTGATCCCGCTGGTAAAGGAGGGCCGGCTGATTGGCGTACTGGACCTGGACAGTCCGAAGGTAGGGCGTTTCAGCGAGGCGGACCAGGCAGGGCTGGAGAAGCTGGCAGCGATCTTCCTCGAGCTGACCCATCTCCCCTGACCCCGACGCGCCGCTCCTGCCGCCTCGATATGCCTGCCCCTGTAGGAACGGCCTTGTGCCGGGACGCCGCTCCTACAGGGGGGCGTGGGTGTGTCGGGCGTCCATCAGTCGTAGATCACTTTCTTCTTCCAGGTCTCGTTCTCGTCCGTCTTGAGCCCTTCGGTCAACTCATTCTGCTCATCCGCAGCCGGCTCCAGCTGGTCCAGCACCTGGGCATTGGCCCGGGCGAGCAGCTTCTCCATATACGCCAGCTGCTCCTGGTACACCGCAGGCTCAGGCTGCTTGCGCAAGTACTGCGCGCCGCGCTCGAAAGCCAGGCGGGCCTGCCCGGGCTCGCCTTGCTGCAACGCCTGTTGCCCGAGGTTGTTGAAGAACTCGATATGCAGCAGCACAAGGATGTGGCGTATCTCCTTCACCCACTGCTTGCTTTCGTTGTTCTGCAGGAAACCCTCCTGGGTCGCCCGGACGATCTGGTGATGCAGGGCCTCCAGCAGAAAACGCACGTCCTTGGCCTTGACCTCGGTCTGGATCGGGTTCGGCGGGTTGTTGACCGGGATCCCTTCACCCTGGCCAATCAGCCCCTCGAGCTCGGCGATGCGTGCCTTTATCTGGGCGTTGTTCTTGTCGAGCAGCAGCTGGCGCTGATTGATGTTCAGTTCAAGACGGGTCAGCAGCAACTTGAGCGCCGGGGTCATGAACTGGCCCGGGAACGTCTCGGTGATTTCGCCACAGCGGCGCAGACGGTCGCTGAGCTCCATCTTCAGCCGGGCGCGCTCCAGTTTGCCGCGCTCGACTAGATTGTTGAGGTAGCCGATCACGATCAGCAATGCGATGCCTGCGACGACGAGCAGGGTGATCAGGAGTGGGGTCACCGGTAGTGCCTCATTATGTAGTTATCCCATTGAGTGTAGTGGGTTCGCCCTGCAGCCGATAGGGCTGTCCGGCGGAACGCGAAGTCCGTCACGCTTACTCCCATGGCCCGGTGCCGGACAGGAAGTCATTGATTTCAATAAATTTATAGAAAAGTGTTGACGGCTTTTACTGGCATCCCTAGAATGCGCGCCACTTGCAGCGTAAAGCACACAGCGAAACGTTGCAGGAAGTGAAGTTGTAGTGTGTCCCCTTCGTCTAGTGGCCTAGGACACCGCCCTTTCACGGCGGTAACAGGGGTTCGAGTCCCCTAGGGGACGCCATTGCGGGAATAGCTCAGTTGGTAGAGCACGACCTTGCCAAGGTCGGGGTCGCGAGTTCGAGTCTCGTTTCCCGCTCCAGTTTACAAAGGCAACGCTCCAGGGCGAGGCTTGTAAAGAAAATCCAGGTCCAGCCGCAAGGCTTCGCTCCTGGTACGCTGAAAAGCGTCGGCTATGTCCCCTTCGTCTAGTGGCCTAGGACACCGCCCTTTCACGGCGGTAACAGGGGTTCGAGTCCCCTAGGGGACGCCATTTGCGGGAATAGCTCAGTTGGTAGAGCACGACCTTGCCAAGGTCGGGGTCGCGAGTTCGAGTCTCGTTTCCCGCTCCAGTTTTAATACTGTGGCGTTCATGCGATACAGTGGTGGTGAAGATCGTAAAGGTGCTTCACGCCGGTTAGCAGTAAAGCTTTAAATTGCGGGAATAGCTCAGTTGGTAGAGCACGACCTTGCCAAGGTCGGGGTCGCGAGTTCGAGTCTCGTTTCCCGCTCCAAACATGAAAAACGTCACTCTTTGAGTGGCGTTTTTTTTTGGATGCTCGGGGGCCGCCTGATCAAGATACTGCCTGCCGCTGATGCTGTTCAGGCAGGCCATATCTCATAGCGGGTTTCAACGTCTGATGGTGGCGAGGCTCGCGGCATAGCGCTCTTGCTGGCCTCTATTCACCTGCGCAACTGTCCTTGCAGTCTTGATGTTTTCGGTGAAATTTTTGTACATCACACTGGGCCCCCAAGTTTTCAGAGGGACCGGCGGCGGTGGCAGGGTGGGGCGAGCTGCAGCCGGTGCTGATAGCTCCACCGCTGAATCGCTGATTCTCGATGTTATGCCTGCCTGAGATGTTGCCTGGGCGGCCGCAGCTGCGATAACGCCCTTGGGCCTGAAGCTTCTTTTCGCCACCGAATGCACCCACTTGACTCCCGTGTGGGCAACCGCCGTCATCGAAATCGCCGCAGTGGCGTAGCCTAGATACTCCGCTACCTTGCCCGCTGTTTCGTCACCGCGTAACACCGCCACCCCTTGGGCAACCGTGGCGCTCACCGACAGCATGGCGACCGTGGTCGATACCGCAACCTTGGCCACAAGCGCCGTGGTTGCGACAGTGGCACCCACCAGTGCGCCGATTGCCGCTCCTGCGGTGAAGATCGCGCCGAGCGCGAACACCACACCAATGCCAAGATAGATCCATGGCATAGCCCCGGATCCTCCCCCTTTGCCGAGCCCGGCGGTCAGGTCCTCATCCGGTCGGCGCAGCCGCCCGCTCCAACCAATGGCGCTGTGCCCGGTCGGGTCGCGGAAGGTAATCGGGTTGCCCAGGCAGTAGCCGTAGCAGTTTACGCCACCGTTGCCGAATGGGCTGAGCGAATCGGGGCTGTGAAAACGCATGAGCGCCGGGTTATAGGCACGGTAGCCACGGCCAAGCAGGTACCAGCCGCTGGCAGGATCGATGACTTCGCCGTTGAGCCCTAGTCCACTGCTCAGCATCGAATCAGCTGCGCGCTCGCCGAAGGCGCAGTAGCTCACGTCGCGCAGCACGCCTTGCTTGCTCTCGGCGATCACGCTACGGCTGGCATTGGCTTGTAACAGCAAAGCAAAGCTCTTGTCGCCTGTTTGTTGCTGGGCGGTGGGCTGGTCACCATCGTACAGATACTGGGTACGCAGCGTACCGCGGATGGCCAGGCTCAAGCGGTCACCGTCGTAGAACATCAGGGTCTCGTCTTCTGTCCCCTGGCGCGCACCAAACAGCTGGCCATGGCCATCATACTGATACTGGCCTGTCGTCTGCCCTGAACTGTCCTCGACCCGAAGCAAGCGGCCCTGGCTGTCATAGCGCAGGCGGCGGCCATGTTCATCGTTGAGCAGGTTGCCGTTGGCGTCGTAGGTGAATGCCGGGTTGGCCGTGGTCCTGGCCGGGTTGTAGGCGATGCTGCGCAACTGGCACGGATCGTCTGCCCCAGCGTAGGTGAAGCTCGCCACCTCGTTGGGATGATCGGCGAACTGGGTGATGGTGCGGGTGATGTTGTCATAGGCGTCGAAAGAGAAACGCTGGTAGGTGATGGCGCGGCCGAGCGCGTCCTTGGGCAGTTGCGGGCCCGAGCAGGCATGGGTGAACAGGCGCCCTCGCTTGTCGTAGGTGAAGGATTCATCGAGCAGGGTAACGCCGGCTTCGCTCAGGCAGCGGCTCTGCAGCAGACCGTCGTTGTCCCACGTCTGGTTGAGGGTGCGCTCGGGCTGGCTGTTCAAGCGCAGCGTACGTTCAGTTTCCTGGTCATGCTCGTCATACGTAAGCGCCGTCACCAGCGTACTGTCGGCGGTCAGGTCGTGGGTGGTGGTGCACGACGGACGGCCCAGCGAATCGTACTCGTGCGTGATCTTCACCTGGCCCTGCGTGGTGCATGCCAGGCGACCCTGCTTGTCGTATCCATAGGCAGTGACATTGCCAGCGTCATCCGTGCGGCTGAGCGGCCGGTCCTGCTGCGAACTCACATGCAAGGTGGTGCGGGATGCGCCGCTCGGCTCGCGCCAGTGTTCCGCGGTCAGTTGATTGGCAGCGTTGTAGTCATAGTTGCGCGTACCCTTGGCATTGGCCGTCTGGGTGAGATTGGCGGTTACCGGATCGTAGTCGAAAGTCGCCTGGTCGTCTGCAGCCAGGCTCGAGGTCGGTTGATCGGAGAGCGAGAGCTGGTAGTGGTAATCGATGACGTCGCGAGCTGGCGTGATCTTCTGGTCTGGGCGGGTCTGGCCACCATCGTAGCGATAGGTTTCGAGGCGGTTACCGGTGCGCACCTCGATCAGGCGGTCCAGGCCATCGAACACCTGGGTGCCCACTACCCGCTGAGGCTGCGCCTGGTTGTAAGGCGTCACGGTGAGGCTGACGGGCAACTCGGTGCTGCTGTGCGTGGCGTAACTGCGCTCGACCAGCGTGTCATCGGGCAGGCGACTGCTGAGCATTCGTCCCCACGCATCGTAGGTGAAGCGGGTGATATTGCGCCGCTCATCTGTCTCGCTCAGGCAGCGTCCCAAACCGTCATACTCGAAACTCCGGCTAGCCTTGAGCGAGCGGTCGGCTCTCAGACGGCGAACCTGATCAGGTTTTTCGAACAGGTTGAGCCAGATTTCCATCATGGCGCTGACCTGCGGCGCAGTGCCTGGGCTCTGCTGCCAGCTGCGCCGAACAGGACCGCGATGCTCAGGGGTGCCTAGCGGGTCCAGCCACTGGTGTTGCTCGACCCCATCGGGCCCGACGGTGCAGCACTGCTGGCCCCAGTCATCGTATTGGAGAGTGTGCGTAAGGCGCACTGGGTCGAGGTCTTGCAGCCAATCCAGGGTAGTTTCCTCGACATGCTGACCCAAGGCGTTGTAACTGTTTTCCAGGATCTGGCAGAAGCGTTGCGGGTACTCTTGCAGAACATGGTTGCGTTGCTCGGCAATGGTACGTCCCAGGCCGTCCAGGGTGGTCTGGGTGACGACCTGGCTGGCACTGGTCACTGTCTGGCTGGCTTGGTCCTGGGGCTCGGCGCACAGGCTGTACTCGTACTGGCGTACGGCCGAGTGGCGGGTATCCGGCGAGACCGTCTCGGTGACCACGCGTTGCAATCGATCGTAGGAGTAGGCGATCTCCACGTCATTCTCATCGCGCGTGAGCAGTGACAAGCCGCTCAGCAGCGAGCGCTCCTGCAGCCGCGAGCGGGTGTCTCCGGTGTAACCGGTCGTGTCTTCGGTAATCCTGAGCGCGGGCTCGGTGGTGTATTTGCCCTCGTCGAGCTTGAGATAGCTGAAGCCCACGCGGGTCTGCAGGCCGTTGAGTGTCACGCAGCGGCTGGCCAAGCGGCCGTGTGCAAGCGCGTCGTCCGGGTTGTTGACATAGCAGAACAAGGTGCACTGGCGCTCCTCTTCTGTGGCGCGGGTCGGATGTCCGAGCTGCAGAGGCGCTGGAATGACTTCCACCAGGGTCTCGCTGTCTACCGAATGCCAGGGGTTCAGGCTGGAACCGTCGAGCGCAGGCAGGCTGACGTAGCGATAGCGCTGGACGAGGACAGGCGCGGCGCCCTTGCCCGCCGGCGATGGCGTGACGGTCTTGTCCTTGAGGTGGCGGACAAAGCCTTCCGGGTCGGGCGGGCAGCCGTCGGCACCGCTGGCCGGGTACCAGGTGCTGGTTTCGGCCACACCGTTGGCCTGGGTCTGGGTCAGCAGGTTGCCGTGGGTGTCGTAGGTGCTGGCAACGGTTTCGACCCGGCTCTGGGTGGCATCGTCGAGCAACGCCCAGCGGGTGGTGACCGTGGCGGGCAGTTGGCAGTAGCTGACCTGCTGCTCGAAGGGCACGGCCGGGGTGAGGTGATAGCCGGTGGTGATGGTCTGGACGTTATTGCCCTGGGTGGTCTTTTCCTCGGTCAGCAGGTGGAACTGGTTGAAGCTTCGCTCGATGCGGCGCACCTCGCGTTCCTTGTCCGTACCGTCGATGCGTTCGGTGACCCACAGGCTTTCCACCGAGCCGTAGCCATAGTCGCCAATGTACTTGTACAGGTTGTCCAGGCCGTCATCGTCCCACTGGATCGGCAACGTATTGCCCAGGAAGTTTCTGGCATCCGGGTAGGTGTAGCGTACGTCCATGACGGGCTGGCCAAGGCCTGGGTAGGTCAGGTGCCGGGTCACCCGGGGCAGCGCGGCACGGCCGCTGGCCGTCGGGAACACGTGGCCGCCGTCGTTGTAGTGCAGGTGCTCGCTGGCGCCCGTGGGGGTCTGCACCTGTTC
>NZ_JBWGIF010000019.1:0-65939 GCF_056312565.1 Pseudomonas sp. JE3303 | reverse complement strand
GGGCTTGTCCCGCGATCGGCGGCGAATCCGTGGGAGCGGGCTTGTCCCGCGATCGGCGGCGAAGCCGTCGCAAAACATGCACCTGCGATGAGCCAGGTAAGTACCTGTACAGGTCTTACGACGGCTTCGCCGCCGATCGCGGGACAAGCCCGCTCCCACAGGATGGACTGCCCCCAAGAAGTTGGTCAAAAAATCCAACCCTTTGGGGGCAGTCCAGGATGAGGGTTTCGATTTCCAGCAAGGCGGAGCCCTGACAGGTCTCTAGCGCGACAGCGTGGGTTTCACCACCACCGTGCACGTCGTGCCCGCCGCCAGCAGGTAACCCTCGGGCACCTGGTCGATATGAATTCGTACCGGAACGCGCTGGGCGAGGCGGACCCAGTTGAACGTCGGGTTGACGTCGGCGATCAGCTCGCGGCTTTGCGGGTTGTCGCGGTCGTAGATGCCGCGGGCAATGCTTTCGACGTGGCCCTGGAGGCGCTCGCCGCTCATCATCTGCAGTTCCGCAGGATCACCCACGTTCACGTGGGGCAGCTTGGTTTCTTCGAAGAAGCCATACACCCAGAACGAATGCTCGTCGACCACGGCCATCTTCGCCTCCCCCATGCGGGCATAGTCACCCTTGTGCACATTGAGGTTGGTCACGTAGCCGTCGACCGTGGCCAGGATCCGGGTGCGCGCGAGGTCGAGCTCGGCCGCGGCGAGCTGGGCCTGGGCCTGCTGGTAATCGGCCAGGGCGGAGCTGGCGATGTTGCTGGCGTCTTCGCGGCTTTCGCGGGAGATGACCAGGTTGTCCAGGTCCGCGCGGCGGCTGGCGTTGACCTTGCGCATCTCCCAGGTGGCCTTGCGCGAGGCGGCCAGCGCCTGTGCCTGGCGGACGGCGATCCGATAGTGCTCGGGGTCGATCTGGATCAGCAGGTCGCCTTTCTTCACGCGCTGGTTATCGCGCACCGGCACGTCGACCACGTAGCCCGGCACGTCGGCGGCGACGTTGATGATGTCGGCACGCACTCGGCCGTCGCGGGTCCAGGGGGTGGTCATGTAGTGCAGCCACAACTGCCGGCCGATCACCACGGCAGCGGCCAGTACGAGCAGGGTGGCGATCAGGCTGAAAAACTTTTTCATCGACGTGGGACTCACCGGTAGACAAACAGCGCCATGGCGCCAAAGAGGCAGATGAACAGGCTCAGGCGCAACAGCGCCGGGTGCCAGAAGAAGCGGTAGCCGTCGTGGCTGGCGATGAAGCGGTCCAGGCCCCAGGCGAGCCCTGCGGCGAGCAGGAACAGCAGTGTCATGGTCGGCATGTACACGCCATGGAAGGCGATCTCACGGGGCATGTGGCAGTCCTTGCGCCGGGGCCTGGGAGGCCAGCGGCGACTGTGGGTCGAGCAGGGATGTGCGGATGAAGTGCAGGTAGCTCTGCACCCGGCGCAGGGCCGAGGTGTCGAAATGCCGGGCGAAAGGCTCGTCCGTGGCCTGCACGCGGCTGATAGCGTGGTCCACTGCGATCAGGGCGCGCTCGTGGTTACTGGCGCTGGGCTGCAGGAACAGCCGCGCCAGGGCCCGGCCCATCACGCGGATCGCCTGGCGCCAGGGCTGCGACTCGGCGTAGCACGGATGCACGGGAAGCACGGCCTGCTCCTTGCGCAACTCGATGACCGCATGGCCGACTTCCAGCACCACGAACATCCAGCGCAGCAGCGTGCTCTGCACCCGCGGCTGTCCCGCGGCCAGGCCGTAGGCCTGGTGCAGCAAATCGCGGGTGCGGCTCTCGAAGGCCGAGCCCAACCCGCGCAGCCGGCCACTGATGGCGAACAGCACCTGCTCGCGCAGGTCCTGCTCCAGGCGGCTCCAGAGCCAGCGGCTGTTGGGCGGCAGGATGATCGCCCCCGCTGCGGCGCATACCAGCATGCCCAGGACCATGCCGATGTAGTCGTTGATGAAGCTGTAGGGATCGAACACGGTGAGGTTGTTCGGTACCGAACCGATGGCAAAGAACACCAGCAGCCCCACGCCGTAGCCCGCGTAGGCCGGGCGCGAGGAAAGGAACGCGCCAAGCACGAACACAGGCGCGAGCACCATGCACAGCAGTGGGAATCCATCGATCCACGGAAACACGAAGAAGGTCTCGAAGAAGCCGATGAAGGCGCCGAGCAAGGTGCCGCAGGCCATCTGGAACGACATGCGCTTGGGATTGGGCGAAGCCGCCGAGAGGCCGACCGTGACCGTCGCGATAAGGGTCATCATCGCCCCGCTCGGCCAATCGCTGAGGATCCAGAAGCTGCCCAGCAACAACAGCACCACCGACGCGCGCATGCCCGCCGCCAGCGACACCAGCCAGCTGGTCTGCGCCACATAGGGCTCGTCCCACTGTTCGCGCTCATGCTTGTGCGCCGACAGCGAGGCGTGGGTCTGGGCGTAGTTGTGGAGGTCGTCGACGAAGCGGTAGAGCAGTTCGTAGGCGGTGTGGAAATCCAGCAGGTCTGACTCACGCGGTCCAGTCTCGACAAAGGCCGCGCGCAGGCCGCGGATCTGCGCTGGCAGGCCGTCCTTGTAGGCAGCAAGCTCAAGCGTCAGGCGCAGTGCGTCGCGCTCGGTAAGGGCGCGGCCGACGTACGGCTCGAGCAGTTCATCCAGCGTCCTGAGGCCCGGTTCGATGGCACTGACGATCTGCAGCGGGCCGCGCAGGCGCAAACGCTCCAGCAGCTGGTGCAGGGCGTTGAAGCGCGTGGTGACGGCCATGAACTCACTGTTCATGCGCGCCAGGCGGCGATTGCGCCGACGCATGTGCGGGTCTTCGAAGGCGGTGACGTTGCGCAGGCTTTCAAGGCCGACGGCCTCGGCGATGAAGCGCACGTTGCTGGTCTCGAAACGGTCGCGCTGGCTGTCGCCCCGCAGGGCCTCGACGACAAAGCCTGCGAACACCCCGAAACGCTGGTACAAGGCGTTGCGCATCGCGGCGCTGGCCGACTGGGGCAGGATCGCCGCGCTGACCAGGGTCGAGACCAGGATCCCGAGGGAAATCTCCAGCCCCCGCCAGACCGCTGCCATGAAGGCTTCCTGCGGATGCTCCAGCACCGGCAGGCCGATCATCGCCGCCGTGTAGCCCGCGAGCACGAAGCCATAGGCGCGAAAAGTGCGGTAGCGCATCGCGCCGGCCGAGCACAGGCCGACCCACAGCGCCAGGCTGGGCAGGAACAGTTCGGTGTTCTGTGGAAACAGTGCGATCAGCGCGACCATCATCGAGGAGCCCGCCAGGGTACCAAGCACTCGGTAGAAGCTCTTGGCGAAGACGTGGCCGCTCTGGGGCTGCATGACGATGAACACGGTGATCATCGCCGTGCGCGGTTGCGGCAGCTCCAGGCGCATGGCCAGCCACAGCGTGACGAAGGCCGCCACCAGCACCTTGAAGATGTAGACCCAGGTGACTCCGTCGGTGCGCGCCCAGGCGAAAAACCCCCGGCGCCACTCAAGGCGGGCCAGCCAGCGCCCGGTCAGGCCCAGCGCGGTCATGGCCGCTGGCCTGGCGTGTCGAAGATCGCCAGCGTGGCCGGGGTATCGGGCGCGCGTTGCCGCTCGTCGGTGGGCGCATCGCTGCCCGCTTGCAGTCCGCCGCCAAGGGCGGTGACCAGCTCGGCATGGGCGGTCAGGCGCGCGGCCTGGACCTGCTGCTGGACGTGCTGCTGGCGAAACAGCAGCGTCTGCGCATTGAGCACGTTGAGGAAGTCCGTCAGCCCGCGCTGGTAGGCAACGGTGGCGATGTCGTAGGTCTTCTGCGCGGCGGCCACGGACGCTTCGGCGAAGTGCGCCTGCTCCTGCATCGACTCCCGGCGAATCAGCTGGTCGCTGATGCCCTTGAGCGCTTCGATGACGGTCTGGTTGTACTGCGCCACGGCGACGTCGTATCCGGCCGAGGCAACGCCGAGCTGCGAGCGCAGCCGCCCGCCGTCGAAAATCGGCAGGCTGATGGCCGGTCCCGCGTTGTAGTTGAACTTGCGCCCGGTGAGAAATTCCAGCGGGCCGCCGCCAGTGGCCATGAAGCCCAGGCCGCCGACCAGGTTGACGTTGGGGAAGAAGCCGGCATGGGCGACGTCGATGCCACGGGCCTGGGCCGCGACCTGCCAGCGGCTGGCGACCACGTCGGGGCGTTGGCCGACCAGTTCGGCGGGCAACGCGGAGGGCAGTTTCAGTGGCGCGCCGAGGGCCAGTCGCGGACGCTGGAGGCTGGCGCCCTCCCCGGGCCCCTGGCCCGCCAACGCGGCCAGCTGGTTGCGTGCCAGGGCGATCTCTTCGTTGAGGGCGTCGAGCTGGCGGTGGGTCTCGGGCAACGGTGCCTGGGCCTGGCTCACTTCAAGATGGGTACCGATACCGCCGGCCAGGCGCCGCTCGGCCAAGGCTACGATCTGCTCCTGCTGCGCCAGTTCGGCCTGGACGATGTCGCGCCGGGCAAACTGCAGCGCCAGCTGGATGTACACCTTGACCACGTTGTTCTGCAGTTCGAGCTGGGCCTGGCGGGCCAGCGCCGCGCTCATGTGCGCCCGGTCGACGGCCTGCTCGCTGGCATTGCGCTCGCGGCCCCAGAGGTCAAGGTTGTAGCTCAGGCCCAGTGAGGCGTTGTTGTCCCAGGTGTTGGCGCCCGACAGCGCGCCCGGGCCATAGAACTGGTCTTCGGGCCAGTTGTGGCGCTTGAGGCTGGCGTCGCCTGTCCCTTGCAGTTTTTCAGCCGACTCGACCACTCCGGCCATCGCCTTGGCCTCACGCACGCGGGCCGCGGCCAGCGCCAGGGTGGGGCTGCCAGCCAGGGCCAGTTGCACCCAGCGGTCGAGCTGGGCATCGCCATAGGCGTGCCACCACTGCTGCCGGGGCCAATGGGCATCCTGGGCGGCTTCGGCGATTGCCGCGTCGGTGGTCAGGGAATCGGGTTGCAGCGTCTTGCTTTGCGGGGCGATGCCCCAGGTCCCGATACAGCCGCTCAAGGTGAGGCTAAGGGCACAGGCACTGAACGCATTGAGCGCTCTGTTGATGCGACGCGGCACAGCTGCAAATTCCCGAGAAAGAAATGAAGGACGCTTGGAGAACGCAATTCTAGGGGGCTGTCCGACTGGCGATAAGCGGGTATTCCTGCGAATCTTTGTTACGAAAACAGCGATAATCCGGCTTTGGTCGAAAGACCGTCCTGGTCACTTCGTGTCACAATTTGGCGTCTACTTTGAGAGCGACCCATGGACACCCTGCAAAACATGCGTGCTTTTAGCTGCGTCGCCCAGGTGGGCAGTTTCACTGCCGCCGCCGCGCAACTGGATACAACCACCGCGAACGTCTCGCGGGCGGTTTCCAATCTGGAAGCCCATCTGCAAACCCGCCTGCTCAACCGTACCACCCGCCGCATCGCGCTGACCGAGGCCGGCAAGCGCTACCTGATGCGCTGCGAGCAGATCCTTACCTACGTCGAAGAGGCCGAAGCCGAGGCCAGCGACGCCCACGCCCGCCCGGCGGGGCAACTGAAAGTGCATTCGATGACCGGCGTCGGCCAGCACTTCGTGATCGACGCGATCGCCCGCTACCGCGAGACCCACCCGGACGTGACCTTCGACCTGACCATGGCCAACCGCGTGCCGGACCTGCTCGACGAGGGCTACGACGTGTCCATCGTGCTCGCCAGCGAGCTGCCGGATTCGGGGTTCGTGTCCCAGCGCCTGGGCATTACCTACAGCATCGTGTGTGCCTCCCCGGAGTACGTGGCGCGCAACGGCATCGCGCGCAAGCCTGCCGACCTGCTGGGGCATGCCTGTCTGCGCATGGTCAGTCCGGTGATCCCGCTGGAGAAGTGGATGTTCAACGGCCCCGAGGGGCAGGAGCTGGTCGCCATCACATCGTCGCCCTTCCAGGTGAACTCGGCCGATGCCATGAAGACCGCGATCCGCAGCGGCATGGGCGTCGGCGTGCTGCCGATCTACTCGGCCATCGACGGCCTGCGCGATGGCAGCCTGGTGCGGGTGATGCCCGAGTACCGGTTGCAGGAGCTGAACCTGTACGCCATCTACCCTTCACGTCAGTACCTGGACGCGAAGATCAAGACCTGGGTCGAGTACCTGCGCAACTCGCTGCCGGAGATCCTGGCGGCCCATGAGGCAGACCTGAAAACCCATGAGTTGCTGATCGCCAACTGAAAAAGCTGCTGCATCGGGGCGCGGGACAATGGTAGGTTGCTATTCATTTACCTCGCCCAGCAGAGAACTTGCCGATGAAAAAGAACGTCCTCGCTTTCAGCCGCGTCACCCCGGCCACCGTCGAACGCTTGCAGCAGGATTTCAACGTTATCGTCCCCAATCCCAAGCAGGGCGATATCGCCGCGCAGTTCAACGAAGCCCTGCCGGAGGCCCACGGCCTGATCGGCGTCGGCCGCAAACTGGGCCGAGACCAGCTCGAAGGCGCGGGCAAGCTGGAAGTGGTGTCGAGCATCTCGGTCGGCTACGACAACTATGACCTGGCCTACTTCAACGAACGCGGCATCGCGTTGACCAACACCCCAGACGTACTGACCGAGAGTACTGCTGACCTTGCCTTCTCGCTGGTCATGGGCAGCGCCCGGCGCGTCGCCGAGCTGGATGCATGGACCAAGGCCGGCAACTGGCAGGCGACCATCGCCCCCGGCCATTTCGGCAGCGACGTGCATGGCAAGACCCTGGGCATCGTTGGCCTTGGCAACATCGGCGCGGCCATCGCCCGCCGCGGCCGCTTCGGTTTCAACATGCCAGTGGTCTACAGCGGCAACAGCCGCAAGCCCCAGCTTGAGCAAGAGCTCGGCGCCCAGTTCCGCAGCCTCGACCAGTTGCTGGCCGAAGCCGATTTCGTGGTCATCGTGGTGCCGCTCAGCGCAGCTACCCGCAAGCTGATCAGCACCCGCGAACTGCAGTTGATGAAGCCCAGCGCATTCCTGATCAATATCGCCCGCGGACCAGTGGTGGATGAGGCCGCGCTGGTCGAAGCCCTGCGCAGCGGCACCATCCGTGGCGCGGGCCTCGATGTGTACGAGAAAGAGCCGCTGCGCGAGTCGCCGCTGTTCCAGCTGCCCAATGCCCTGACCCTGCCGCACATCGGCTCGGCCACCGCCGAAACCCGCGACGCCATGGCCAGCCGCGCAGTGGACAACCTGCGAGCAGCCCTGCTGGGCGAGCGGCCACAGGACCTGGTGAACCCGCAGGTCTGGAAGTAGATCAACCCACAC
Source organism: Pseudomonas sp. JE3303 (assembly GCF_056312565.1). Taxonomy (NCBI): domain Bacteria; kingdom Pseudomonadati; phylum Pseudomonadota; class Gammaproteobacteria; order Pseudomonadales; family Pseudomonadaceae; genus Pseudomonas; species Pseudomonas sp. JE3303. The sequence goes on along the minus strand of NZ_JBWGIF010000019.1, from coordinate 58,711 downwards.
GGCAGGCGGCGTAGGGGTTTTTCTACCTCAACCTGCGCCGCAGGCCGTGCACCTTGCGCACCACGTACCTCGGCCGGTGCTTGGTCTCCTGGTAGATCCGTCCGACGTACTCTCCCAGTATCCCGATCCCGATCAGTTGCACCCCACCCAGGAGCAGTATCGCTGTCATCAACGACGGATACCCCGGCACATCAGTGCCGAACAGCACCTTGTCGATCACCATGTACACCGCGAATCCAATGGCGAACAGCGACACCACTCCGCCAATGTAGGACCACAGCCGCAAGGGCACGGTGCTGAACGAGGTGATCCCGTCCAGCGCCAGGTTCCACAAGAGCCAAGGGTTGAACTTGCTCGACCCGGCTACCCGCGGGGCCCGGTCGTACTCGACGATCTCGGTGCGGAAACCTACCCAGGACAACACCCCCTTCATGAACAGCTGCTGCTCGGGCAACTGGCGGATGGCTGCCACGACCTTGCGGTCGAGCAGGCGGAAATCGCCGACGTTCTCCTCGATGTGGGTCGAGGCAATGCGGTTGTGCAGGCGGTAGTAGAGGCTGGCCGTCCAGCGCTTGAAGCGGGTGTCGCTGGAGCGGTCGCGGCGCTTGGCCAGGACGACGTCGGCGCCGTCCTGCCAGCGCTCGACCATCTGCGCGACCACTGCGATCGGGTCTTGCAGGTCGACATCGATCGGTACCACCGCATCGCCGTCGGCGAACTCGAGCCCGGCGAACAACGCGGCCTCCTTGCCGAAGTTGCGCGAGAAGTTGACCACCGCGACCCCGTCGTCCCGTGCGGCGAGCTCCTCGCAGATGGCCTCGCTGCGATCGCCGCTGCCGTCGTTGACGAACAGGATCTCGACCTTGAGGCCGCTCAGTGTGGGTTCGTTGCGTACCGCGTGGTAGAACAGCTCGAGCGTGGCTTGTTCGTTGTACACCGGCACGATCAGGGTAATGTTGTTCATGGTGCCCTCGGCGCGAAATACAGCAGGCTCACCAGCGGTAAGTCTCGGGGTCGCGTGGCGTCTTCATCAGTACATAGGCACTGCCGTCGACCAGGTGGATGGCGTAGAACTTGTTGTCCACCACCGGCGTGGGACTGCGCGCCACGACCTGCCCGCGATCGAGCGGCACGTGGGAAGCGAAGTTGCTGATGCCCGCACGTGGCATCATTTCCGGCAGCACCAGGAAGTTGATATTGAGCACGTACCTGAGGGCGGGCATCGCCCTGAGCGAGCCTGCGGACGCTGGCAGCCAATGCTCGCTCGATCCGATGTCCAGCATGTACAGGCGCGGTGCCGAGGCCAGTACCGGCCGCGAACTGATGTCGTGGGCCAGGGAGAAAACGATCGCCTGTTGCAGCTCTTTCTGCACCACCAGCACGCGGCCGTAGGCGAACGAGAACGACAGCATGAACAGCAGCGGAATGACCAGCAGCCCGGGCAGGCGCGGGTGCCAGCTGCAGAGCAGGCGATGGACGAGCAGCAGCACCAGCACCATCGGTGTGGCAAGCCCCATCAAGGTACGCGCCCCGTCGTTGAAGTCCGTGAACAGCAGGGTGAGCCCCGCGACCAGCAGGAGGATCAATGGGACGGGCAACAGCAGCATCAGCAGCAGGCAGAGCTTGGCCATGGGACTTTGATCGCTACGCCAGACCCGCAAGGTCACACCGATCAAGGCCAGAGTCGCCAGCGCCAGCAGCGCCAGGCTGAACCAGAGCGTGCCTGGCGTGACCAGCAGGCCGACACGCTCGGCGATCAGCCCGAGGCGCTGGCCTGTCGTCGCAAGCCATTGCCCATCCAATGGGAGCAGCCCCTTGCGCTGTGGCGACATCAGTTGATACGCGCTGGCAAAGTACAGCAGGCAACCGCCGAGCAATTGCGCGAGGCGCCCCACGACGTGGAGCACGGTTTGCCGAAAGCCGGCCCCTTGCATCACCTGCCGCACCACCTCGATGCAGCACAGCCCGGCCATCAGGTTGAGACTGATCTGGTAGAAGCTCGCAGAGACCGCGACCAAAAGTGCGCCATAAAACACGTTACGTCGGCGTGACGGCTCAAGGGTGATCGCCAGCACACCGGCCGCCAGCGCCAAGGCCATGGCCGCGCCGTCGTACTGGTACGACAGGTTCTGCAGGAAAAACGGGTTGTACCACAGCGGCAGCACCACCAGCAGCGCACTGGCGGTGGGCGCGATGAAGTAGTGCCGGGCCAGCCGGGCCAGGGCCAGGGCCGCGGCGCTGGCCGCCAGCAGCAGCGGTAACGGGAAGAGGTTGGGTGCGGTGGAGCTGAAACTCAGGCCGGCGTACAGCCAGTCGGTCAACACCCGGCCTTCCTGCGTCCAGGCGCTACCGGCCATCTGCGAGCGCCAGCTGTCATCGATATAGAAGTGGTCGGCCAGCAGCAGCGGGATCAGGTGAAGCCCCACCGCCAGCAGGCACAGCACCTGGACCTCACGCTGCGACAGGTGCCTGTCCCACAGTGCCGCTGCCGCCATGTTGCCTACCTTGCTCGATGAGTATGCTCGGCAAGTGTAGACAGCGGCGCAGGGGCAAATGCTGAATGTGCTGGCTTGCGAAACACCAGCACGTTGCCGAGCATCACCAGCACCAGGCCGGCCAGCGCGGGGGCGGTCCACTGGTAGCCTTCGGCAAAGGCCGAGACGTTCAGCGCCACCAAGGGGAACAGTACAGTGCAATAGGCCGCCCGCTCGGGTCCCATGCGACCGACCAGGGTCAGGTAGGCGGTAAAGCCGATCACCGACCCTGGGATCACCAGGTACATCAACGAGCCGACATACCGGGCGTTCCATTCCATGGCGAAGGGAATGCCTGCCAGCAGGCAGTACACGCCCAGCATGCCCGCGCCGTAGAGCATGCCCCAGGCGTTGGTGGTCATCGGCTTGAGACCGGCTTTCTGCTGCATGCTCGACAGCATGTTGCCGGCGGAGAAGCACAGCGTGCCGAGCAGCGCCAGGCCCAGGCCGATGAGGGTTTCACGGCTGGCACCGTGATCTGAGAGTTCTGGCCAGAACAGCAAGCCCAGCCCGGCCAGCCCTAGCGCTCCGCCGCCCAGCACATTGGCGGCGATGCGCTGGCCGAAGAACACCCGGGCGTTCAGCGCGTTCCACAGGGTGGCGGTAGAGAACACCACCGCGATCAGGCCGCTGGCGATCCACTGGCTGGCGGTCAGGAAGCACATGAAGTTGACGCAGAACAGGCACAGTCCCTGGGCAAGGCAGATCAGGTGGCCCCGGCGGTCCATGGGTTGCAGGCGCCGAGTGAGGAGCAGGATGGCGAACAGGATGAGTCCGGCCAGGGCGAAGCGGTAGACGATGGACACCGGAATCTCGACAACGCCCAGTTGCAGTTTGAGCGCGATCCAGGTGGTGCCCCAGATGAGGACGGTGAGCAGGTAGAGGGACAGGTTCATGGCGGGGCTCGCTCGACGATTCAATTTTCAGACCGTCCTACCTTCGGCCATGCCCTGCGGACCCGCTTGCACAAACTTGCGCTTTTGCCTTGTTCCCTCTCCATACCCGTCTCAACCGCAGTACGATAGGCGCCAGAGGACCCGCCCATGACGCCACTCAACCAGCTGCAAGTGTTCAACACCATGCACGCATCGCCCCACGCCTGCCTGGAGCACAGCGCGCAGCTGGGTGATGGCCTGGCCGCGGCGCTGTGGCGCAACCGTGACGACGCCCGCGACTACCAGGCGCCCAGCCACCACACCTTGTCGTGCTACATCGACGACGGCACGGGCACCTTCCGCCGCCAGCGGCCTGCCGACAAGGGCGGGCCTGACAAGCTCTGCATCATGCCTGCGGGTCACGAGTCCAACTGGGTGGTCAACGGGGCAATCCGCCTTGCACACCTGTATATCAGCGAGGAGCAGTTCGCCCTGGGCTGCGTACGCCTGCTCGACCGCGAGCCACGCGAGATGCAACTGACCGAGGCGACTTTTCTCGAGGACCCGCAACAGGCGCGCCGCTTTCGCCAACTGATCGGCCTGGACTGGGACGAGCCCGGCGAACGCCTGCTGGCCAGCAGCCTGGCCCACGAGATCGTCGACCACGCAGTGCTCAGCCAGGCTGGCCTGCGCCAGGGACTGCGCCTCAAGGGCGGCCTGGCTCCGCACCAGCGGCGCCTGCTGGCCGAGTACATCGAAGCGCACCTTGACCAGCCCGTCACGCTCGGTGAACTGGCCGAGCGCTGCAACCTTTCCGAATATCACTTCGCGCGCATGTTCCGCACCAGCTTCGGCTTGCCGCCTCACCAGTACGTGCTTGCCCGGCGCCTGGACCGGGCCTGCCAGTTGCTGCGCCTGGGCCGGTTGCCACTCGGCGAAGTGGCGCTGGCATGCGGTTTCTCCAGTGCCAGCCATTTCAGCAACCGCTTCCGCCAGGCGCTGGGTGCGACCCCGGGCGAGTACCGCGCCGCGTTCGCCGCCTAGCTCCCCTGGGGCAGCACAGCCAGCAGCGGACCGAGCACCAGGCTGATGGCGGCCAGCGTCAACAACAGGCGCGGCTGGTAAGGCAGCACGAACACCCATAGCGTGACCCCGCCCATCAGCACCGCGACCCATTCCACCAGGCCCAGGCCCCAGCCACGCTGGTGCACGGTCAAGGCCAGCGCCAGCAGCAGCAACGTCCAGCCCGCAACGCGCAGACCGCGCCGCTGAGCCAGGGTCGACTTGCGCTTGAGCAGGTCGTTGAAGTGCTTTTCCATGGCCAGGCACAGGGCCGCGAAGCCGGCAAAACCGATGAGTGCACTACTGAGCATCAATTCACCTCGGGCTCGGCCAGGGTTTCACGGGAAGGCTTGGCGGTACGTGGCAGGCGTTTGGCGGCAGGCGTGGGGACCCGCAGCATCTTGCTGGCTGCCCAGGCCAGGAACAGGCCGACAGCCAGGGCCGTCAGGTCGAAGCCGGCCATGGCCCAGTCACCTACGGCGATGGAATGGTTCAGGCCCTGGCCGGTGGTCAGGGCATTGAGCAGCGGCAACCCGGCAAAGGCCAGCGCCCCCAATCCCAATTGCTCCGCCCAGGCGAGGCGTCCGGGGCGCAGCATGGCGTGCGGTAACGAGAGCGCCCACACCAGCAGGAAGCTGTTGACCTCCCAGTCCGAGCGACCTTCCATGGCCACAGGCAGCAGGCGGTTGGTCCAGAAGAATGCCGCCACGCCGAGCAGCAGGCCGCTCATGCTGGCAATGTTGAGCACCTCCACCAGGCGCAGCTCGGTGGGCATGGCCGCACTCTTGGCGTGCTTGAGCTGGCGTTTGCCCAGCCACATCACCAGTCCCGTACCGATCACCGCCGTGCCGGCCACCCCGAAGAAGAAGTACAGCCAGCGCAACCAGGGCCCGGCAAAGTTGCCCATGTGCAGGCCGGCCATGCTGAAGGAGGTCATCATCGCACCGCTTTCCGGGGCGCCGCGCTTGAGCATTTCGCCGGTGACGCCATCGAAGCTCCAGCTGCCGCTGCGCCGGTAGGCGATGCTGTCGGAAGCCGCGCGGGTGAAGTTGATGCGCGCGTTCTGGTCGCCCGGGTTCTGTACCTCGATCCAGCCCAGGCGAGCGCCGGGCGCCTGCTCCTGGACCTTGGCGTACAGCGCTGGCAAGGATGCCATGGGTGCGACGATACCGGCCGACTTCGGCGCCTCGGCCTGGCCGAACAGCTCGCTGAAATAACTGCGCGGGGTGTCATAGCTGGCCATGATGCCGGCCGGCATGACCATGTACATGAACAGCACCAGGCTGCTGTAGCTGATCATCAGGTGAAACGGCAATACCAGCACGCCGATGGCGTTATGGCCGTCGAGCCGTGAGCGCTGGCCCTTGCCGGGGCGGAAGGTGAAGAACTCCTTGAAGATCTTCTTGTGGGTAATGATCCCGGTCACCAGCCCCAGCAGCATGATGAACGCACAGAAGGTCGACAGCCAGCGGCCCCAGGGGTGAGGCATTTCCAGCTGGAAGTGGAAGCGGTAGAAGAAGTCGCCGCCCCGGCTGTCGCGTGCCTCGACCATTTCGCCACTCTCGGCATCAAGCTCCTTGTTGATGAAACCTCGCCGACCGCCGCCGTTTTCCGCACGCCAGCCGACGCTCAGCGCAGCCTCGCGTTCGTTGGGAAGTCGGATGAACCAGCCGCTGGCCTTGCCGGCATTGGCTTGCAGGTACTGCTGGGCAAGCTGGAGGCTGGCTACAGGGTCGAGGGGATGGCTGCGTACCTCCGGCTGGCTCCAGTGGCTGATCTCTTCCTTGAAGTACGACATCGTGCCGGTCAGGAAGATGGCGAACAGCAGCCAGCCGAAGATCAGGCCGGTCCAGGTGTGCAGCCAGGCCATCGCCTGGCGGAAGCCTTCTTTCATGGGGTTTTCATCCAGTAGGCCAGGCCATTGATCAGCGCCAGCACCAGGCTCGGCAGCAGCACGCCCAGCCACGCGTGCCAGGCGCTGCGGCAGGCGAAGCACCAGATGAAGGCCAGCAGGTAGAACACGAACGACAGCATCATGCCGGTGAGCACGGCATCGACCTTGGGAAGCGGCGCCAGGAACGCGATGCAGATGCTCGCCATCGAGGCCAGCAGGTAGCCGCCCAGCAGCGCAGCCAGGCTGCGCGACGTGACGGCCAGACGGTAGCTGACGGGCAGCCCGGCACTTTTGCTTTTCATCGAGGGGGTCCGAGTAATGAACGCTCAATACTAATGATTTCAATTCGCATAAGCAAAGTGACATGACGGCCCGGCCGATTGGACACTTCTGAAAAAGAAATTCGCAGGGCTTTTGCTACAAAAAATTTATCTTTGCCCAGGGGTTGAAATCGTCAGTCGATTGCCTGACCTTAGAGTCAAGAGGCAAATTTCCCCACAGGCTGCCGCAGCCTTGGGTCTGCCTTTTTCGAGCTAGCTGAATAAGGATTGAATCATGCAAATCCAGGTCAACAGCGACAACCATATCCAAGGCAACGAACGACTGAACGAGTGGGTTCGCAGCACGGTGGAAAGCACGCTCGAACGATTTGAAGAGGACCTCACCCGCATCGAGGTTCACTTGCGCGACGAGAACGGCGACAAGCCCGGTCCGCATGACAAACGCTGCCAGCTGGAGGCGCGGCCCAAGGGCCATCAGCCGATTTCCGTGAACCATACCGCCACGTCGCTGGAACAGGCGGTCGAGGGCGCGGCCAACAAACTCAACAACGCGCTGGATCACTTGTATGGCAAGTTGCGCAGCAAGCGCAGCGTATTGCCGCACCAACAGCCCGAGAGCGAACTGGAGGGCTGATCCAGACCAGGGGAGCGGGCTGGCCCGCTCCCTGTTCCAGTCTTGCGAAGTCACTGCAACTGCACACAGCTCGTCGCCCTACCTGAACCAAGCCCGCCCTGGACCTGTCAGTTTCCCTACATACATTCCAGACCTGGCCTATCCCATGACCAATCCCTTCGACATGATCAGCGATGCCTTCGCGCCGCAATACCGCGTCAACCTGAGCATCGAGCGGCTGGATGGAAGCATCATGCTGACCCTTTCAAATGACGAAGGCGTGGTGGTCAAACGGCTGATTTCCGAAGCCCAGCGCAATGATCCCGCGCGCCTGCAGCGCCTCATCGAGAGCATCCGCTTCGGCATGGCGATAGAGCAAGGTGACAATGCCGTGGAAATGCTCGCCTCGCTGGCCAGGTCCGCAACAGGAACCCGTTGCGGGTCCCTGCCTCCTGCGTGAGCCTCAAACGCCGGGCGGCGCGTCCAGCAACCGGCGGATCATCTTTTCGAAATCCGACAGGCGCAGGCTGCTCACCCGGTGTTCCGGCTGGAACGAATGCGCCGCACTGAACACGCCGAACAGCCCCGGATCGTAAGTCGGCTCTTCGCCCCGCTCGACCCAGGCCACGGCTTCCAGCACCAGGCTCCTGGAGTTGATGACACTCGAGCCGACTACATCCTCGACTTCATTGATGAACACCTGGTCCGGGTCCAGCCCGTGTCCCTGGAGGCTGTCGGTCAAGCGCAGGCGGACCGAATGGATGAACTGCTCGTAAGCTCCGCTTTGAGTCATGTCGCTGTTTCCTAGCAAAGCGCACAGCCTTCGCGGCACCCCGCCGCGAATCCAGGGTCCTGCGCGCCCTGCCATTGAACTGCCCGGCCCTGCTTCGTGAGCGCTAACTAACTACCGCCCGCCTCTTTGCCCTCTTCAAGCTCCCGCCCGTTGGCATCGATCACCTTGGTCGAGGGGTAGCGGTAAGAGGCATAGCGCACCACCAGAATGGCGAACGCCAACAGCAGAATCCCCCCGCACAGGTACAGCAGTCCCACGTCGGGTGCCTTGTGGTGCGAGACGTCGCCGATCAGCAGGCGGGTCAGCGCGGTGATCGCCACGTACAGCAGGAAGCGGATCGGCATGTGGTTGGTCTTGAAGTAGATGCCCACCATGGCGCCCAGCTCCAGGTAGATGAACAGGAGCAGGATGTCGTCGACATTCACGCCACCCTTGTCGAGCATCTCGAAGAAGGTCACGACCGCGGCCCAGGCGGTGATGCCGCCAATGCCGAACAAGGCCAGGTAATGGAAGGACTCCACGCACAGATTGCCGAGCGAGTCGGCCGAGCCGTGCAGGCCCTTGCGCAGCTTTTCTGCCCATTTGATGTTCAAGTTTCCTACTCCCCGATACGACATGAAGGATGGTGCGCCATCGAAGTGACGGCTTTTGTGCCATGCAGTTAAAGGGCCAGGCCCTCTCGTGAGAAGGCGACCGATTGCCGCAAGGCACGTGGCGGCTACGCTGTGAGGGGCCGAACGGAGAGAAAACACGAACAGCGGCTTGCAGGTGCGGGCCGAATCCGGAATACTGTATATAAATACAGCTAAACACTGATCAACCAGCAATAAAGGCACATGAGGTGATGAATGGCCGTCGAAGTGGTATACCGCAGCAGCCGCGACCCGGAGCGCTTGTTCGTGGATAAGGCCGAAGCAGACCGTCACGACAAGATGCTCGAACTGGCCGAACGGCTGGCCGAGGTATTGCAAAAAGCCGTGCCTTCGCTGAGCGAACAGCAGGTTGAGGAAGCCGGTATCTACATGGCGAAGAACCGTGACGTGTTCGCGCGGGCCTTCAAGAGCCAGCCCGATGCGCTGGCCGAACTGCTCGACGCTGGATCGGCAGACTGACGCAGGTCAACCGTACAGCAGGCGTTCAGCAAGCATCTGCGCCACGCGGGCTGGGGAGCGGCGTTCCGCCTGGGCGTGGGCGAACACTTCGGTGAGCCGCAGGGGGATGCGTGCAAGGTGCGCGGTGATGGTGCCGATGTCCTCGCCACGGTGCTTGAGCGCCACGTAAATGAGCCCGCCCGCGTTGATCACATAGTCAGGGGCGTACAGGATGCCGCGGCTCTCCAGCTGGTCGGCAACCTGCAGCGTGGTCAACTGGTTGTTGGCCGCCCCGGCCACTGCCGCGCAGCGCAGTTGCATCGCGCTCTGGCCTGTCAGCACCGGGCCAACCCCGCAGGGCGCGAAGATATCGCACGGCGTGCTGATCAAGGCCTCATTGGCCACCGGGTGGGCATTGAACTGCTGCATCGCCAGTTGCACCCGCCCTGGGTCATGGTCACTGACCAACAGCTCGGCTCCTGCCGCGTGCAACTGCTCGGCCAGGGCATAGCCGACATTGCCCAGGCCCTGCACCGCCACCCGCAAGCCTTCGAGGTTGTCACTGCCCAGCCGCGCCATGGACGTGGCACGGATACCGGCGAACACGCCCATGGCCGCATGCGGCGAGGGATCGCCGGAGGCGGTGGTGCTGGTGACATGCTGGGTGGACTGGGCGATGCAGTCCATGTCCAGCGTCGAGGTGCCGCTGTCCACGGCGGTAATGAAACGTCCTTGCAAGGTGTCGACAAAGCGCCCGAACGCTTCGAACAGCGCCGCGCGGTTCTCCACATGGGGGTTGCGGATGATCACCGCCTTGCCGCCGCCATACGCCAAGCCCGCAAGCGCCGCCTTGTAGCTCATGCCCTGGGCCAGGCTGATGGCGTCGGTCATGGCGCTGGCATCATCGGCGTATGGCAGGTAGCGGCAGCCACCCATGGCGGGGCCCAGGTGCTCGCTGTGGATCGCTACCACGGCCTTGAGGCCGGTGGCCGGGTCTGTCCACAGGTGGATGGATTGGGTGCGGGTGCTTTGCATGAGCGCGAACATCGACGGGCTCCCCCGATGAGTCTCTCCTCAGTATAGGCACGGCCCGGGAAGACGCCCGGCCCTGAAGGGACCACTGGACGAAAACCCGCGCCCAAGCTACAACAAAAGCTAGAGCGGAGATTTCCCCATGAACCCACGTCAAGCCTGTCTGGCCTGCCTGGAAAGCGAGCCTGTCAATCTGCTGGAAGCTGCCCTCTGGATTGCTGCCGAGCATGATCACAGTGTCGACATCTCCGCCTGCCTCACCCGGGTCCAGGAACTGCAGCAAGCCATAAGCGCCGCCTTGCCGATGCTGCCACTGGCCGAGCTGGCCCAGCCGTTGCTGCGCCAACTCAACGCCCTGGGATTCCAGCAGGATGAATACCATCCGCTGCGCCCGCAAGCCGCGTTGCTGGACAAGGTGCTAGTGCGCCGCCGAGGCCAGCCCCTGGCCTTGGCAATCCTGGTGATGGAGCTTGCCCGGCGCCTGTCCATTCCGCTGGAAGGCGTGAATTTTCCTGGTCATTTTTTACTGCGGGTGCCTGGCGCCGACCACTTGCTCGACCCTTGCGGCGGACGCAGGCTTTACCCCAGCGACTGCCGGGAACTGCTCGGCCGGCAATTTGGCCCGCAGATCCAGCTGAGCGCCGAGCATCTGCATACCGCAAGCCCCATGCAGATGCTCCAACGGCTGTCACGCAACCTCCGTCAGCTGCATTCGAGCAATGACAATGACCTGGCCGCATTGATCGATGCCGAGCGGGTGATGCAACTGGGGCCCGTGGTGGTCAGCGACTACCTGGCCCGTGCCACTTTGTACCAGCATCTGGACTGCCCCCAGGCCGAACGTTTCGACCTGGAGCATGCGTTGCTGCTGACAGAGGACCCGATCCAGCGCCTGCGCCTGAGCGAGCGACTCGGCAAGCTACCGGCGCCAACCCGCTCGGTTCACTGAGCTGGCGTATCAGGCTGGCGCGCTGGGTGTGCCTGGATGAACGCGGGGTGCTGCGAGGCCAACGCGGCTACGCGGCGGATACGTGGATAGCTGCCCAGGTCGATACTGAAACGCTCGGCGGCGTAGAGTTGCGGGATCAGGTACAGGTCGGCCAGCCCGGGCGAGTCACCGAAGCAATAGCCCTGATCACCGATCAACTGTTCCACCGCGCCCAGCCCCTGGCTGATCCAGTGGGCTATCCACTGGCTGACCTGGACCTCGTCGTGCCCCAGCTGACGCAGCTGGTTGAGCACGCTCACGTTGTGCAGCGGATGGATATCACAACCGATCAGCGCCGCCACCCCGCGCACCGCGGCGCGCTGTCCGGCATCCGCTGGCAGCAGCGCGGGCTGTGGATAGGCCTCTTCCAGATACTCGATGATGGCGGGTGACTGCACCAGCAACGTGTGGCTGTCAGTACGCAGCGCCGGCACCCTCCCCTGCGGATTGACGGCGAGATAATCGGCGCCGCGCTGCTCGCCCTTGAGCAGATTGACCGGCACTGCCCGGTAATCCAGTCCCTTGAGCGCCAGGGCAATCCTCACCCGGTAGGAAGACGTGGAACGGTAGTAGGTAAAGAGCTCCATCGCCCTGCCCTCTCAACGTGCCGGACGAATAATGCCGCGGCATTCGCCGAAGCCGATGCTGGCCACCCCATCGCGCGTGCAACGGGCACGCAGGACGACCTCGTCACCGTCCTCGAGGAACCTGCGCACCTCGCCACTGGCCAGTTCAACCGGCAGCTTGCCGCCTTCGGTGATCTCCAGCAGGCTGCCGCAAGCGTCTGGACCGGCGCCCGACAGCGTGCCCGTGCCGAACAGGTCACCCGGTTGCAGCTGGCAGCCATTGACGCTGTGATGGGCCACCAGCTGGGCCGCAGTCCAGTACATGCTGCGGGTATTGCTCAGGGTCAGGCGGTGGGCAGGCAAACCTTGTTCGCGCATGCGCTCGGTGAGCAGCAGTACTTCGAGCTCGATGTCGAACGCGCCGCTGGCCTGGTCACGGGCATCGAACAGGTATGCCAGCGGTTGCGGATCACCTTCGGGTCGAGCGGGCTGGGCGCAGCGGAACGGCTCCAGGGCTTCGGCCGTCACCACCCAGGGCGAGACGCTGGTGATGAAGCTCTTGGACAGGAACGGCCCGAGCGGTTGGTATTCCCAGGCCTGGATATCGCGCGCCGACCAATCGTTGAGCAGGCACAGTCCCGCAATGTGCTCGCCGGCCTCGGCCACGGGGATGCTGTCGCCCATCTCGTTGCCCTGGCCGATCCAGATGCCGAGCTCCAGCTCATAGTCCAGCCGTGCGCACGGGCCAAACGTCGGTTCGGTCTGCCCGACCGGCAGCGTCTGGCCCTTGGGCCTGCGCACATCGGTACCCGAGGGGCGCAGGGTCGAGGCGCGGCCGTGATAGCCGATCGGCACGTATTTGTAGTTCGGCAGCAACGGGTTGTCCGGGCGGAACAGCTTGCCAACATTGGTGGCGTGCTGGATGCCGACATAGAAGTCGGTGTAGTCGCCCACGCGCGCCGGCAGGTGCATCTGGCAGTCGCTGGCCGGATACAGCGCAGGCTTGAGTGCGCCCTGGTGCTCGCTGGTGTCGCCGAGCAGTACCAGCAGCCGCTCGCGCAGGGCGACGCGGGCTTCGCGACCGAGGGCGAAAAAGTCATTGAGGGCGCCGCCGCGAGTCGCTTGCACCGCACGTTTCGCCTCCCCCTCGAACAACCCGCCATCGAGCACCGCTTCAACGTCGAGGATGGCATCACCGATGGCCACGCCGCAGCGCCGCGCTTCGCCTGGGCGGCTGAAGATGCCGAGCGGCAGGTTCTGCAGCGGGAAGTCAGCGTGGCCGTTGGCGTGTTCGACCCAGCTGCGGGCAGTGGCGATGGGGTTCATGGATCAGCTCCGGTTCGGGTTGAAGGTGCTCGGCAGGGTCGCCCAGCAGCTGTCGTAGTCGGCCTGCAGTTGCGGGCAGTCAAGGGCATGGCGGCTTGGACGCAGCACCTGGCTGGTCTCGAACATGAAGGCCATGGTGTCGTCGATCTTGTGCGGTGCGAGTTCTGCGGCGATCGCTCGGCTGCAGGTTTCCGCGTCCGGCCCGTGGGCGCTCATGCAGCTGTGCAACGACGCGCCGCCCGGCAGGAACCCTTCGGCCTTGGCGTCGTAGGCGCCGTGGATCAGGCCCATGAACTCGTTCATCAGATTGCGGTGGAACCACGGCGGACGGAAGGTGTTTTCGGCCACCATCCAGCGCGGCGGGAAAATAACGAAATCGAGGTTGGCCATGCCCGGCACGCTGGTTGGCGAGGTGAGCACGGTGAAGATCGACGGGTCCGGGTGATCGAAGCTGACGGTACCCAAGGTGTTGAAACGGCGAAGGTCGTATTTGTACGGCACGTTGTTGCCGTGCCAGGCCACTACGTCCAGCGGCGAATGCTGCAGCTCGCAGCCCCACAACTCACCGAGAAACTTCTGCACCAGCTGTACCGGGGCGTCGGTTTCTTCATGACGGGCTACCGGTGCCAGGAAATCTCGCGCGTTGGCCAGGCCATTGCTGCCGATCGGGCCGAGGTCAGGCAGGCGCAGCGGGGCGCCGTGGTTTTCGGCGATGTAGCCACGGGCCTCGCCGTCGAGCAACTCGACGCGGAATTTCAGACCACGGGGGAGCACGGCGATTTCCAGCGGCTCGACTTCCAGCACGCCCAACTCGGTCGCGATGCGCAGGCGGCCTTGCTGGGGCACCAGCAACAGCTCACCGTCTGCGTTGAAGAACACCCGTTCCATCGAACGATTGGCGCAATAGGTGAAGACGCTGATACCGGCCGGCTCCTCGGGGGAGGCATTGGCCGCCATTGCCACCCACCCGTCGATGAAGTCGGTAGGCTCGGTCGGCATGGGTTGTGGACTCCAGCGCAGACGGTTGGGCGTGACCGCTCCCAACGGACCGCCCGCCAGCTGCCGTTCCAGGCGCTCGAAGCGCGGGTGCAATGCCGAGGGACGAATGCGGTAGAGCCAGGTACGGCGGACTTCGCTGCGGGGCACGGTGAACGCGGTGCCTGAAAACAGCTCGGCGTACAGGCCGTAGGGCGCCTTCTGCGGCGAGTTCTGCCCGACCGGCAAGGCGCCAGGCAAGGCTTCGCTGGAAAACTCGTTGCCAAATCCGCTCTGGTAGGTGACGAGGGACGTGTCGCGGTTCATCTGCGCCTCCGGGAGGTCTGCATTGTTTTTATCGTAATCAGATTACGAATAACGTAATTTGATTGCCAGGGTGCGTCAAGCTATAAAGACGCCCACTCGATTCCAGGATGCTTACTCCATGGCCAAGGCCAGCTCACCCACCGACAACGGCAAGCAGAAGGTCCGCTCGGCGGAGGTCGGTACCGATATCCTCAAGGCCTTGGCCCAGCTCTCGCCCTCCACCTCGCTGTCGCGCCTGGCCGAGCATGTCGACATGCCGGCGAGCAAGGTCCACCGCTACCTGCAAGCGCTGATCGCCAGCGGGTTCGCCGAGCAGAACCCGGCCACCAACCACTACGCACTGGGCCGCGAGGCCCTGCGCGTCGGGCTGGCGGCGCTGGGCGGGATGGACGTGCTGAAGGTGGGCGCGCTGCCGCTGTCACAACTGCGGGACGACATCAACGAGAGCTGCTTCATCGCGGTCTGGGGCAACCTGGGAGCGACGGTGGTGAGCATCGAGCCAGCGGTGCGTGCGGTTACCGTAGTGACACAGATCGGCTCGGTGCTGCCCCTGCTGAGCTCCTCCACCGGCCTGGTGTTCGCCGCCTACCTGCCACAGCGCGAAACCGTGGAGCTGCGCGATGCCGAGCTGGCGCAACTGGGGCAGACCGCCGAGCACTATGCGCCGCTGTTGGAAGGTATCCGCGAGCGCGGCCTGCACCATGTGCATGGTTTGCTGATGCCTGGCGTGGACGCGTTGTCGGCACCGGTGTTCAACGCCATGGGCCAGGTAGCGGCAGTGATGACCGTGGTCGGGCCCACTTCGATCTTCCATGCCGACGAACAGGGCCCAGCCGCCGAACGCCTCCTGGCCGCAGCACAGGCCACCAGTTGGCGCATGGGTTACGAGGCGCCATGACGATACTGTTACCCCACCGGTAAAAGTGATTGTCACGGGCGGGTATTTTTCCTTCAGGATCAAGCCCTTATTCTGGGCTCACTGGCACGGCACGAAGGCACTCCCCCCGCTCTTCGGGCCTTGCAAGGTGCACCGACGTTGATTTTGTAGCTCCTTGATCTAACGTCTCAGTTGGCCGCTGCGTTTGCAGCGGCCTTTTTTATGGGCGATCGCAACGTACGGCCATTCAGCCCAGCGGATACTTGCCCAGGTTCGCCATCATCTCCTGCAGCGCTTCCAGGCTGTCCTGCGGATGCACTGCGTCCGTGAAGTCCGATATCTGCTGCCAGCGGTGAGCCACTTGCTCGGGGGTGAATCCTTCGCGTGGGTCGAAGCCGACGCCCAGGCTGCGCTCCCAGCGCACCTTGCCGATCCAGCCGCCGCCCACTTCGAAGAGCTCGCCGCTGTCCTGGCATTGTTCGCTGCCCAGAAACACCACCAACGGGCTTATCAGTTCAGGCTTGAGACGTTCGAATACTTGCTGCGGGATCAGGCCCTCGGTCATGCGGGTACCGCCGGTGGGGGCGATGGCGTTGACCAGGACGCCGTGCTTGCGCCCTTCAAGGGCGAGGGTGCGGGTCAGGCCGTAGAGGCCGAGCTTGGCCATGGCGTAGTTGGACTGGCCGAAGTTTCCATAGATGCCAGAAGTCGAGGCGGTGAAGATGACCCGGCCCCAGCCCTGCTCGCGCAGATGAGGCCAGGCGGCGCGGGTCACCTTGTAGGCGCCTTCGACGTGCACGCGATAAACCAGGTCCCAGTCGCTGTCATCCATCTTGTGGAAGGTCTTGTCACGCAGGATGCCTGCGTTGTTCACCACCACGTCGATGCGCCCGAACTCGTCCAGCGCCTGCTCGACGATGCGCTGGCCATCGGTGACCGAATCATGGTTCGATACCGCGCTGCCACCCGCCTCGCGTATCTCGGCCACCACACGGTCGGCCGCCGAGGCGTTGGCGCCCTCGCCGTGGGTCGAGCCGCCCAGGTCGTTGACGACTACCTTGGCGCCCCGCGAGGCAAACAGCAGCGCATGGGCACGGCCAAGGCCGCCCCCGGCACCGGTGACAATGACCACTTTATCTTGCAGATCTACCGGCTCGCTCATGCTCAAGGGCTCCAGGCAAAGGACGGGAACAACGAGTGTCCGCCAGCAGTGTGTGGCGGACAATCAAGCGCACTCAGTCTGAATGCCGCTCGATAAGGCCAGGCGATGATCGCCTGCTCATGACCAGGCGACCTTCTGCGGGATATAGCTCAAGGGCTGTTCACGAAAAGCCAGGTAATGCCGCAACACCTGTACCGGTGCCTCGGTATGCGGGTAGTGGCCGATGCCTTGCAACGGCACCGTGTCGGCATCGGGCACCAGTTGCTGGTAGCGCTCTAGCATGTGCGCCCCGGACAGCGGATCGACCACGCCATTGATCAGCCGCAGCGGCACACCCTCCCGGCGCAGCGCGCCCACCCAGCGCTCGCGATGCCTGCTGCGCTCGGGCAGGTAGCCGATCAGCTTGTGAAGCACGCGGGTGCCGCGGTTGGAGACCAGCAGGCTCCAGTAGTCATCCAGCGCGCTTTCGCTGGGGTGCGTGCAGGGTCCGTAGACCTGGGAAACATTGCGCACCAGGTCATCGCGCCCGAACGAGCGCGCGACCAGCCAGCCGAGTGGGCTGAGCAGCAGTTTCTGGATCAGCAGCGGCTGTGAGCTTTCGGGAAACAGGCCGCTATTGAGGAACACGCAGCTGGCCACATCGGCAAGCCTCTCGTGGTGCCGGGCCAGCAACTCCTGGGCGACGCTGCCGCCGTAGTCATGGGCCAGCAGATGGACCGGCTGGTTGACGCCCAGATGCGCGAGCAGCGCCTGTTGCAGGTCGGCCTGCTCCAGCAAGCTGTAGTGGTGATCGAGCGGCTTGGCGGAATCACCGAAACCCAGCATGTCGCAGGCAATCACCCGAAAACGCTGGGCCAGCGGCGCCCACAGGTAATGCCAATCCCAGCTGGCGGTAGGAAAACCGTGAAGCAACAGCAAAGGCTCTCCCTGCCCTGCCGTCCAGTAGCGAATGCTCTGGCCCCGGAAAGAAAAATTCTGACCCCGGGTACGCCAGACGCACAATGGAATTTCGGCCAAAGGCATCAGAGTAGTCCCGGTGGTGGGTAAACATGGGAATCAAGCAAGGCTAGGGCTGCGGTCATTGCATACACCTCGGCACATACGTGTGCTCTCTCTTGGTGCTTCAGTCTAGACAGCAGTCGCAAAGCAGAGCATCGCCTTGGCAGCCAGCTTGATGGCCTTGCGAGTCAAGCGTCGGATGGTGGTCCTGGCGTGCTGCACCAGAGCAACTGCGTCAGGACCACCATCACGAGAAGCGGGATCAGGCCTGGAGGGCGCTGGCGAACTCGGCCAGCCAGGGCTCGGCGTCGGTTTCGGGGGTGACGGTCTCGCTGGCGTCCAGGCGCAGCATCGGCTGCACCTCACGCACGCCCAGCTCGGCGAACAGCTCACGCAGCTGCTCGCCGCCACCGCAATACGTATCGCCATAGCTGGAGTCACCGAGGGCAATCACCGCGCCCGGCAAGCCGCGCCATTGGGCAGGCAGCACATCGCGGATGCCGCTGAACAGCGGCATGAGGTTGTCGGGCAGTTCGCCCATGCCGGTGGTCGAGGTCACCGCCAGAAAAGCCTCAGGGGCAAATCCTTGCACGTCCTCCACGGTGGCACGTACGGCGTGCCAGGCTTCGAGGCCGGCCGTCTTGAGGAGTGCTTCGGCGTGGCGCGCAACTTCTTCGGCGGTGCCATACACGGAGCCTGAAAGAATGACGACTTTCATCAGAGGATTCCGATACTGAGTAAAAACGTAGGATACTAGCACCCGTCAGTGGCAAAAGGCCGTGTCTGCGGTCTTTAATACCAACGTCTCCTCAACGATGACCCGCACATGATCAACGCGCAATTGCTGCAATCCATGGTCGATGCCTCGAACGACGGCATTGTGGTCGCCGAACTGGAAGGTGATGACATGATCCTCATCTATGTCAACGAAGCCTTCGAGCGCCTGACCGGCTACGGGGCGAGCGAGATCCTTTACCAGGATTGCCGTTTCCTGCAGGGCGACGACCGCGACCAGCTGTCCCGCTTCCGAATCCAACGGGCCTTGGCCGAGGGCAAGCCCTGCCGGGAAGTGCTGCGCAACTACCGCAAGGACGGCAGCGCCTTCTGGAACGAGCTGTCGATCACGCCGGTCCGCCGCGCCGCCGACCAGCGCACCTACTTCATCGGTATCCAGAAGGATGTCACCCGACAGGTAGAGCTGGAGCGTGAGCTGGCAGAAGCACGCACCCGTCTCGCGGAATTCGAAAGCGGCTCTCGCAATCCGCAATCGTCGCAGCCATTGCGGTGAGCAATCACCCCCACCGATCGTCACTTTAGAGTTCGACCATGCAAGCTGATGCCCTTCTCAACCAGGACGAGCTGGACTTCATCCAGAACATGCAGCATTCGCCGCAACTGAACCTGGCCGACCCGATGTCGACCTTGCTGGTCAATGGAGACCGCCAGCTCAAGGATCTGCTGACCCGCCTGGTGGCCAATGAGCAGGTGACCTTGCAGGCGCAGTACAACAACCAGCAACTGAGCTTTCCGCTGCAACTGGTCGAGGACGAATTCCACGCCCTTCATCTGCAATTGGGCTCACCCGACATCTTCGAGGACGGACCCACCCTTCGCCCGTGGCGCCTGTCGCTGGAAACCCCAGCGCCACTGCTCGATGACCGGGGCAAGCCGAGCGGGCTCTGGGTGCGTGATATTTCCTTCAAGGGTGTGCTGCTGGAACTGCGCGGCATGGACCAGGCGCCGTCCGACTTCAGCCTGAACTTTGCTCCCGAAGGCATGCCGTCGATCAAGGTCCAGGGCGTATTGCGCCGCAGTATCGGCCCGCACCTGGCCGCCTACGACCTGAGCCGCACGCTGCCTGAAGAGACCGAATCCCTGCGTGAATTCATTCTCCAGGCCCACCGCCTGGCTCACCCAGCGCTACACGCTCAAGTATCGAAATGACCGGCCAGGCTCTGCTGCAAGCGACGGCGGATCTGTCCCGCGCCAGCGCCAAGGCATCCCACCTGGGTGCCGGCGAGGCTCTCGTGGGCCATCTCGGCCGTCTCGCCAGCCAGCAGTAGCGGGCAATCCAGCGACAGCACCAGGCGCGACAGGCGCCGCCCCAGACCGGCGGTTGGCGGACGATTGGCAAACAGTACCAGGGCTGCGGGCGACAGTCGCTCGCACACCAGTGCAAGCTCATCCAGCGGCTGCCCTGGCGCCAGCACCGTCACGCTCACCTCGTCGCCGCCCAGCAGCAGGCCCGCGACCAGCAATTCAAGCTCGGGCACATGCTCGTCCAACGGCGCAAGCACCACACTCTTGGCCTGGGTATCCCGCGCCAGGTGCAGGCGCTGCAGCACGCGTGCACGCAGGAAGTGGTCGAGAAACAGCCATTCGCTGGTCTGCCCGAAGCCGGCGCGCTCACGGCGCAAGGCAACCCAGACGGGCATGAACACCGCCTCGAAGACCTGCGCCAGCGTATGGCTGGCAAACACCAGGCCGTAGAGCTGTTCCAGCCGCGTGGTGTCGAACGCACGCACTGCCTCACGCACCTGGGCCTGGCTGCGCGCGTGCTGCTCCGGACCGAGCGCCGGCGCCCCACTGATTTCCAGCGTGCGGTCGCGGGCCAGAATCCGGCCAACCTTGCTCACGGCAACCCCACGGTCAAGCCAGCCGAGAATGCTGTGTACATCATCGATATCGGATTGCGAGTAGAGCCTGTGCCCGCTTTCGGTGCGTTTTGGCTGGATCAGCCCATATCGGCGCTCCCAGGCGCGCAGCGTGACCGGGTTGACGCCCGTCAGCCGAGCGACTTCACGGATCGGAAACAGCAGTTCATGGTCAAGATCGCTGGCGACTAGTGACGCGGCAGCCTGTTCGTTCATTGGCAGAAACCCGGGTTGGCCTTGTACGAATCGGCATTCTACGCCGGAAATCCCGAACCCGGCATGACAACGGTCGGCGGGCGTTCATCCGTTGGCCCTTGCAGGCCGCGAAATAACCGCCATAATCCGCGCCCGATTCTTGCATGCATGCCAACGCCGCCCACCACCCCGGGCGGCGTAGAAGGGGCAGGCTACCCGCCTTGCCCCCGTTGCCAGGAGATACACGATGTCTACCCCACCCGTGACCATGATGGTTTCGCGCCGCGCCGCCCATGGCCGCTACCAGGAGCTGTTGTCCTGGCTGCATGAAGGCGAGCAGCTGGCCACCGACTTTCCCGGCTATCTCGGCTCGGGCATCCTCGCTCCGCCCGCCGGTGGCGACGAGTTTCAGATCATCTTCCGCTTCACCAGCGAACAGACTCTCCACGCCTGGGAACATTCGGCCTCGCGCCGCACCTGGCTGCAACGGGGCAACGGCTTGTTCGAGCGTCCGCACGAACAGCGGGTCAGCAGCCTCGATGGCTGGTTCGGCACACCGCTGGTACAGCGCCCGCCGCGCTGGAAGCAGGCCGTGGCCATCTGGCTGGCGTTCTTCCCAGTGTCGGTGCTCTTCAATGTACTGTTCGGCCACTGGCTGGGCGCGCTGGACCTGGTACCGCGCATACTGCTCAGCACCCTTGGACTGACGCCCCTGATGGTGTACCTGTTCATCCCGCTGTCGACCCGTCTGCTGGCACCTTGGCTCAACGCCAGCCCGGTCACGGCAGAGGACAACGCGCGCGGGCTGCGCAGCCGCTGAGCAAGGGCGCGCAAGGCGGTGCAGTTCGGGTATGCTTTGGGCATTCACGAGCAGCCGTATAAGTTGACCGCCCGAACATGAACAGCCCAATTCTCGTTACCGGTGCCAGCCAGCGTGTCGGGCTGGCCCTGGCCCTCGAACTGGCACAGGCCGGCCATATGGTGGTCAGCGCCAGCCGCAGTGCCAGTGCGCATGCGCCACACCCGAACATCATCCCGTTCCAGGTCGACCTGTGCCGGGAGGCCGACCGCCTGGCCCTGATCGACCATCTGCAGCGCAACTACGACGGCCTGCGGGCGATCATCCACAACGCTTCGTTGTGGCTCGATGATGGCCTCGGCAACCTCGACACCATGTTCCGCCTGCATGTCGAGGCGCCTTACCACCTCAACCTGGCGCTGGGCGACCAGCTGGCCCGCGTGGAAAAAGCCGACATCATCCACATCTGCGACGAGACCTCCTCGCGTGGCAGCAAGAGCCATATCGGTTACGCCGCCACCAAGGCCGCCCTGCAGAACATGGTGCTGTCGTTCGCCGAAAAGTACGCACCCTCCATTCGCGTCAACGGTATCCTGCCCGGCCTGCTGATCTTCAAGGAAGACGGTGACGAGGCCTACCGCGAACACGCGCTGAAAAAAGCCTTGCTGGAGTTCGAGCCCGGCGCCCGTCCGCTGATCGAGGCGGTGATGTTCCTGCTCGAAAGCCAGTACAGCACCGGCAGCCAGGTGGTCATCAACGGTGGCCGCCATCTGAAGAACCGCATTGCCTGAGGGAAACCCATGACTCCGCAAGAACAGCTCGAACTCGAAGCCGCCGCGTTCCGGCGCCTGGTCGACCATCTGCGCAACCGTACCGATGTGCAGAACATCGACCTGATGAACCTCTCCGGTTTCTGCCGCAACTGCCTGTCCAAGTGGTACAAGGCCGCGGCCGATGACCGGCAGATCGACGTCAGCCTGGATGACGCCCGCGAAGCGGTGTACGGCATGCCCTACGCCGAGTGGAAAGCCCAATACCAGAAAGAAGCCAGCGCCGAGCAGCAAGCGGCGTTCGACCAAGGAAAACCTCGTGTCTGATCTCGATACCCTGCGCAACAGCCTCGCCAGCGGCGAACACCTCTTTGCCGATACCCTGGCATTCATTGCCAGGCACTACAGCTACCAGCCCCAGGCCTTCACCAACGGCAGCGTGGAAAACGCCGCCGGGCAAAACGAAGGTTCCTGCAAGACCTTGGGCATGGCCCTGCTTGAGGGCCTGAGCGACCAGCAAGCGTTGCAGGCCTTTGGCGAGCACTACCGCAGCGTCGTGGCGACGCCTGAAGGCACTGACCACGGCAATATCCGCGCCCTCATCGCCCATGGCCTGGCCGGCGTGAAGTTTGCGCAGCAGCCGCTTCAGCGACTCGGCTAGGAGACCCGCGGATCCGCCGAGGCCGTGGCCATCGGCGGCAAGTGGGCGAAACGAAGTAAGGGGTATGGCTCAGGCCGCCCCTTCAGGAGTGGGCACTACACGCAGCGCACGTTCCTTGCGCAGCACGTCGAGGCGCGAGCCCTGATAGCGGGTTTCGCGGAAGAACTTCCAGCGGCCGAACAGGCCATAGACATGGGTCACGCGTCCCTGTTCGTGATACCCCATGCGCAAGTGCAGCTTCATCGCGGGCACGTTGTGGGTCTCGACGACATCCACCACCTTGTTGCAGCCCTTGGCGCGCATCGTGTCCCACAGCGCGATCTGCGCATCGGCCGAAAGCCGGCTGCCGAAGAACCGGCGAATCATCTCGCCACCAAACTCGAAGAACTCGCCAGGCTTCACCGGGAAGGTGCAACCGTAGTAATGGCTGTCGTGGTAGTCGCGCACGCTTGCCCAGATAAAGGCGATGGCATCGCCCCGCTCGTCCAGGTACATATGGCCGGTGTGGCCTTCGGCCGCCAGTTCGCGCATGGTTTCGACCCGATCACCGAAGTGCCGGGCGAACGCATCGGCGTTCTGCGTGGTGATGTCGACTCGTTTTACGGGGGGATGGTCCCTGAGGGCATGAGGCCCTACCGGGGTGACCAGATCGCGTTCCATCCAGAGCAATTCCCAATGGAAGAACACGTAGCGTTCGACGAAAGTGTCGAAGGTTCGACGCAGACCTTTTTGCCTGAGTCTTTCTTGTATTTTTTTCAGTTTACCCATACTGCCTCCCAAGCCATGGCGAAGTTGCCAAGCCAATAAGAGCGGTATAGATCAGGGCCAGCGTAGCATGGCAATGCGCCAGCGAAAAAATTGTTACAAGCCGTTAACAGTTGGGAGCCAGGACCGTGCAGTCACTAAAAAGGCCTGCACGGTCATAGACTTACTTAGAGTTCAATGCAGTCAAACCGTACGTCGGTTGCAACGTCTTCGTCATAATTGACGTCGTTGCGCTCGAAGCCGAACAGATTCAGGAACTCGCGCTTGTAGCCCTTGTAGTCGGTCAGCTCGAACAGGTTCTCGGTGGTCACCTGTGGCCACAGGGCCTTGCAGGCATCCTGCACGTCGTCACGCAGCTCCCAATCGTCCAGGCGCAGGCGGCCTTCTTCGTCGACCTCGGCTGGCGCGCCGTCTTCGCGGAACAGACGATCGCGGAACAGGCGGTTGAGCTGGTCGCCGGTGCCTTCGTGGACGGCCTTCTCTTTCATGATCTTGAAGACCATGGACAGGTACAGCGGCATCACCGGGATGGCCGAGCTGGCCTGGGTGACCACGGACTTGAGCACCGCTACGTTGGCGCCGCCGCCGACTTTCTGGTCCAGGCGCTTGGCGGTTTCGTCCAGGTCCTGCTTGGCCTTGCCCAGGGCGCCATGCCAGTAGATCGGCCAGGTGATTTCGGTACCGATGTAGCTGAAGGCAACGGTGCGCGCCTTGTCAGCCAGCACACCCGCGTCCGACAGGGCGTCGATCCACAGCTGCCAGTCCTGGCCACCCATCACGGTGACGGTGTCGGCGATTTCCTGGTCGGATGCAGGCTCGATCGACGCCTCGATGATGGTGTCCTTGTTGGTGTCGATGGCGGTCGACTTGTACGGCTGGCCAATCGGCTTGAGTGCCGAGCGCACCAGTTCGCCGGTCTGCGGCAGCTTGCGCACAGGGGACGCCAGCGAGTAGATGACCAGATCGACCTGGCCGCCCATTTCGTTCTTGATCAGCTCGATGACCTTGGCGCGGGCTTCGTCCGAGAAGGCGTCACCGTTGATCGACTTGCTGTACAGGCCTTCCGCCTTGGCGAACTTGTCGAAGGCGGCGGCGTTGTACCAGCCGGCGGTGCCTGGCTTGGTCTCGGTGCCGGGTTTTTCGAAGAACACGCCCAGGGTGTCGGCCTTGAAGCCGAAAGCAGCGGTGATGCGTGCCGCCAGGCCGTAGCCGCTGGAAGCACCGATCACCAGGACCTTCTTCGGCCCATCCTCGCGCACGCCCAGCTTGCGGGTGGCTTCGATCTGGTCACGGACATTGAGCTCACAGCCCTTCGGGTGAGTCGTGGTGCAGATGAAACCGCGGACTTTAGGATGAATGATGGCCAATGTCTGTACCTCTTCAGGTGTTTAGGCAGGGCACGCGCGCCGTGGCTGGCGGTGTACCGTTGAATAGAGGGTGAGACTACACCCGCACGCTATCGGACACATCTTAAGGGTTGCGGGCGGGCTTCAAAAGTCGCACCGGCTCAGGGAGGCGGGTCTTTTTCAGGCAGGCGACGCCGTCCTGTCAGCATCGACAGCGGCAGGTTCTCGCGCAGGCGCACGCTTTCGACGATGGCCGCCAGCACATGCACGCAGACCAGCGTCAGCAGCGAATTGGCGAAAAACGCGTGCAGGTCCATCGGCCAGTCCGCGCCCCAGAGTGCGTCCACTTCCTGGGACAGCCAGCCGGTCAGGCCGAGCCCGGCGATGCAGCTCATCATGAGCACCATCACCAGCGCACCGATGGGCGTGTGCCCCATGCGATGATACGGTTGGCCACGGACCAGCGCCCGCCCATGGGCCAGCAGGCGAGTCGGCGTCGGCCAGAAGTCTGACCAGCGCGCGCTGGGCGATCCGACAAACCCCCATACCAGCCGCACCACCAGGCAGGCGAACGCGTAGTAGCCCAGCCACTGGTGCCAGTCGTCCCCTTCCTCGTTGAAGAAATAATTCGAGAAGAACACCACCGCCAGGGACCAGTGGCACACGCGTAGCAGCGGGTCCCAGAGGCGCACCGTGGCGCCGGGCATCAGTCCTCGATCTCGGTCTTGACCGCCTTGCCGGTGACCGGGTCATGGTAGATCTCGACCTTGCGGCCATCCTTGTCGAAGCCGTAGATCTCGTAGCAGTTGCCCTTGGTGACCTTGAACTTGTTGATGCGGTAGCCCTGCTCCTTGAGCTTGGCCTGGAACTGCTCCGGGTCCTGCCAGGTACTGCGCTCGGCGGTGGTGCATTCAGTGGCAGCGACGGCGGCGGTGCTGCCGAGCAGCAGGGCGATGGCGATCAGGTTACGCATGGCGGAAACTCCGATGGGATGACACGGTTTCACTGTAGCGGCCCCCCGACGTTGTGCTACCCGCTTTTGCGCAGTCCGTCCGATCGAGTAATCTCGGCCGACCGCTACGGATAACGGTGAGCCCCATGCAAGTACGCGCGATCAGCCTCCATGACCTGGAGAGTTTCTACGACCTGTTTTGCGAAGTGACTGCCGAAGGCCTGTTCTCATCGCGCGCCACGCCTCCGCCCAAGCACGCCGTCGCCCGGGCGCTTGCGCAAGTCGTCGCGAATGACTGGCCGTTGTATGTGATCGAACAGGACGGCGTCATCCTCGCCTCGGCCGAGGCTTATCCGGAGAGTTTCTGTCGCAAGAGCGGTAGCCCGTTGATCGGGGTATTGGGCATGCAGGTGAAGCACGGCTACCGCCGCCGCGGGTATGGCGCCCTGCTGCACGCCGTGATCGAGCACGGGAAGCGGCTGGGTTTCGAGGCGATCGAGCTGACGGTTCTCAAGTCCAACAAGGCCGCGCGTGCGCTGTATGACAAGACCGGGTTTGCGTGGGTGGCCGACCTGTTGCCCTGCGTGTTGCCTGGGGGGCAGGAGGACCAGTTGGAGAAGATGCGGCTTGGGCTTGCCAGCAGGAAATTGCCCATACCTAACGATTCAGCTCAGATCGTTGTAGATACGGCCTCGTGTCGCGAAACGGGCCCGAAGGGCGCGTAAAACCTGCTACCACCGTCCTCCAGGCACCTCAGATAAATGCTTCACGCCCGCCGCGCGGCCACTCACAAATCTGGCTAATCCAGCAACGCCCCCTACTCTTGAAACCGAATACACGCAAACCCAGTCTTCACCATCAACGGCTTCACCACCTCGGTCGTCTCCCGCCCTTTCTCCTGCTTGACCACCTCCAGCCCACACTCATACCTGTAAGTGTCATACAGCGGGATGATCTTTTCGACCGACATGCTCGACCGCGACTTCAACGTGTAGACCCCACCTTCCTGCGGTGTCAGCTTGAACGGCAGCTTGCACGTCTGGCGAGCAGCCTCTTGCCAGAACGTGATCACCAACGGCTTGCCCGGCACCACCGGCGCCTCGAAGTGATCGCCCTTGCGCGGGATCGCCGTCCAGCCCGAATAGCAACCTGAGTCACTGAAACTCATGGCCTGCAGGGTTATGCCATTTTCATAGGGCATCTTGATGGTTGCCGAAGGCTCGCCAGATTCTGGAAACCGGTATTGATCGCCCTGCAGCGCAGTGCAGCCTGCCATCGCAATGACACCAGCCAACGCAAAAACCGCACGAAACCCCACAAAACCACTGTCACGCAAAGACATCCACAACCTCCCTGTCAGACCGGGCAAGGGTGCCCGCTCGAAATGAGGCGCTATGGTAGCGGATTCAGGGATGATTACAGCCGCGACGGCTGCCGGATCACTAAGATCCCGGGACAGCATTGCCGAGCTTGGCGAACGTTGCTTAAGCACTACGCTCGCGTACTACCTTCAGGCCGCCCCCTCCGAGGCCGGATCACTGGTTCTTAACTGAAGCGAGACTCCATCGCTTCAATATTCACGGCTCTTTCTTCCTCCAGGCTGAGCATACGCTCGGCAGCAAGACGCTCGGCACGCAAATCCATGAGCTCATTCTGCATGGCTTCATAGGCATCGATCCCCATCAGCACCGCAGCAGGCGCGTTGTCCTCAATAATCAGCAAGTGAGTGGTTTCACCACTGGTTACTTCGTTCAGCCGTGCTTCAAACGTTCCAGCCATGGCCGTAGCGGAGACGGCCTGGTCAGCGCGGGTAAGTAAGGCAGACATTCATTCCTCCAGTCCCATCAATCTTGCTTAATGTCATTAGACGAATGCAGCTCCAGCACTCCCCAGTACGATTTGAATTGCGCACAACCAGGACACTGGTCGATCTCAATCCAGACATCGCAGACGCGGCCAATGCTCCAGCCACCCCTTGCTGCTGACCCGTGCCTCATATTCCCCTCGCTTGAGCCCCACGAAGTGCCGGGTCGGCCTAAGCACCATCCCGAACAAATCCTCCAGCCCCAGCGGCGCCAGCACGTCGCACTTCTTCGCTCCCGAGCGCCTCACTGCCACCGCAGTTGCAGTCTCAGGCCAATGGCACATGGCATCGGCGGTGGAATTATAGGGCGGATCGCCGTTACGCAGATGCATCCGGGCCTGGTTCTTTACCGACCATTTGATCTGAGGCGCCCATTCTCCCAAGACCCACTCCAGTCGCCGGTCTACAGCTGGGTTCACCTGATCAGGATCGAACCACAGCACATCCACATCGCCAGAGGGTGCAGACGGAGGGCGGCCATGCAGATGGTCCCAGACCGCGTTACGCACGAAGCCCGCACCGATCCAGCAGTCGGGGAGCCCGAGTGCGCTGACGAGATCCAGGAGGTGCCAGCGGTTCAGGTCTGTTTCTAACAATGATTCAAGAGACTGCGCAAAATCCATTAGCGGCCGCATTAGTCCGGCTGCGTCTTTCGGTAGCAGCCAAAGGTGTCGGCACAGGGTGCCAACCATTGGCGAATGTTTGAGTTGAGTGCTAGCGCTTCTGGCTCCAGCAGGCGCGCGCTGAAATTGGCATGGCGCAAAAAGCGCACCTCGAGGCATTGCTCCAACTGCCCGGCCAGCAGCGGGAAGTCCATGAGGCTGCGAAGCCGTGGCCACTTGATCAGCTTGCGGTATCGCAGTTGCTGGGACTCGACCCAGAGGCTGTCGTCAGGGCGCCACTGGATATCGAACAGATTGTCGTGGCGCGACAGGTGCACGCGCCAGTTACCGTTGGAAGGAATGGACAGATCGAGTTTGAGACTCTCGGGCCGCAGCTGGTTGCGCTTGTAGAACCAATGCCCTGGGGGCTCGGTGGTGACGTCGATGGAGCAGACGCTGTAGGCCACCGCGTCGATCCCGAATGTGGCGAACCACTCGGCGATTTCAGTGCTGTCGGGATGACTGGACATGCGTGGCCTCCTCCTGAGAAACATTCATTGGCGCGAAAACTTAAACGCTTGGCTTGGCAGGGTCATGACGCTTGGTCGAATTTCGTGGAGTGCAGCACAGGCTTTATAGCGGCCGGCTCACCGGCGACGATGCCCGCGCAACGGCTCCCCAAGATCCAGCCTCGGGCGCCCAAGAAGGAGGGATCGTGGCGAACCGTCCAGTGAGCTCGAGGCGCCTTGCGAGGGGCTGCAAAGCAGCCTCGAGAGACCACACGACGTTGCACCCTTCAAACGGTATGCCCTTACCTTGTTAACCTCTTTTTTGAATCGTTAACCGCATTGGTTTACAGTTCAAAAAACCTGTTAACACGACATCTGTTACCGCTGCTTTTCATGAGCAGGGTTACTTGATGGCAGCTACACGGTGGATGGCACGGGCTTGCCCGTGAACGCGGGCAAGCCCCTACAGTTACTGTGCCGGGCTTTAAGCCGGTGCCTTTGGTGTAGAAGGTTTATGCCTTGGATGAAGCTTCGCTTTTCATCCTGCCCACTTCCATATCCTTGACGATCGCCTTCGCGAACCCGCTCAGGTAATACGCCGACCAGATCATGTCGCCATCGTTGTCTACCGCCCCGGCCTCGATCAGCTTGTGCCCGCAGCCCAGTAAGGTCGAAACCTGCTCCAACGCATAGTCGCGGGGAACGCCTGGATTGATGCGGAACAAGTCCATGGGTGGATTCTCGGTAGTAATGAAGGTGGTAACGCCTGCAGTCTTGGCTGACCCGCTCATGATGTCACCTCCTGGGCCTCAGAGACCTGCATCTTGGCAAGCGCGTGCTCGATCAACGCCTTGGCCGTTTCGGTAGAGTGCAATACGTTCACCAGCATGCCCTCCCCGGGCTCCTTGAAGTGCGTGCTGCAATATTCGTCGGTGGTTTCATAGGCACCACGCAGCAGTTCGCTGGCGATGACGAGTGAATCCTCAGGGGTCAGGTGGTTGTGGAGGGTGTAGTGCGAAGTGGTGATGAGGTTGCGGGGTGGGTCGGGGACGATCTTTTTCATGACTTGACTCCTATATCTAACAGGAGCTGTCCCCCAGATCCCTCTCACAGGATGAGGGTGGCAGCCATACGCGGGGTGAGAGACCGGTAGATATAGGAAACCCGGCCAGACCGAGGTCTGCCCGCGCACAGCTGCCATAAAGCTTGCTGAAATATCTACACGGGCTCTCACACCCGGTCGCCAAAGGTGGTGACGACTCGAGGAAATTAGTCCCGATGCAGCTTCCCCCACAATCGGAAAATTCAGCAGCGCTCGTAGGATACTTCCCAAATTTGGAAAACCGAAATATTTCGCGGCCAGATCGAAGCCTGCCTACACACGATCTGGCGGCTAGCTGGACCACGACACACCAAGCGAACCACACAAAAACAACAAAGCCCGCACAAGGCGGGCTTTGGCTGAACATGGTGCCGGAGACAGGAATCGAACCTGCGACCTTCGCGTTACGAGTGCGCTGCTCTACCGACTGAGCTACACCGGCGTGTTGCGAAACGTACCACTGCCGTGGCAGTTACGCAAACCCCTGTTTCCTAACAGCTATTACCGTTGCCTCACGGGGCCTTGCAACCTGCTGGGGCGAGGTCTTCCTCGATGTTGCTGGTGCAGGTCCAGCCGGTGCTGGCGCGAGTCAGGGTGAGGGTCTTGCCGAGGACGTTGCCGGGGGCGTCGACGAGGGTGCAGGCGATGCTGCCGGTGCCACTCGCGGCGACGCCTGTGGCGGTGGTGGCGCAGTGGGCGGTGGCGGGCTTGCCGCCGAGGGCGGCGACGTCGGGCACGTCCTTGCCGGCGTTCAGGCGCAGGTCCATGGCGGTCTTGAGCGCGGAGATCTCGACCAGGGCCGCCGCGGCCTTGGTGCGCGATTGGTTGTCGGTGTACATGGGGATGGCGATGGTCGCCAGGATGCCGATGATCGCTACGACGATCATCAGTTCGATCAGGGTGATGCCGCGTTGCCCTTTCATTACGCTTTCCTTGTTGGTACGGGTATGCCGGGGAACCAGTCTGCGACGCTCCGGCGGCAGCGGCGCAGTAGGCCTGAACAGACACCTTTTGTCACCCTGCCGGGCGGTGCGCCGCGGTCGCTGGAACTACTCTAGTGAGCACCTCGGACATGTGCCCGGTCGCAGCTGTTACCGGGCTTGTCGCAACCAGCGGAAAGGATTTCTGCATGAGCAATGGATCACGCCAGTACGCCTGGCAAGGAACAGACGCGAGCGGCGCGCGGGTCACGGGTCGACGCGAAGGCCGCACGTTGGCGCTGGTGCGCGCCGGGCTGGAGCGTCAGGGGATCAGGGTGGCGCGAGTGGAGGTCGCCGGCGGTAGGGTCTGGCGCTTGCCGCTGCGCCGGGAAACTACCGATCCGGCAGGATTCAGCCGCCAGCTTGCGACATTGCTCAAGGCGGGAGTGCCGTTGCTGCAGGCCTTCGAGGTGATGCGCCGCAGTGGCTGCAGCGCCAGCATGGCGCGGCTGCTGGCGCACCTGGAACGCCAGGTGGGCGCGGGGCAGAACCTGGCCGATGCCATGCAGCGGGAACCGCGCTGGTTCGACAGGCTGTATTGCAACCTGGTGAGGGTGGGCGAGCAGTCCGGCACGCTGGATATCCAGCTCGAGCAGCTCGCCGGGATGCTCGAGCAGCGCCAGGCCCTGCGCAAGCGGCTGCGCAAGGCGATGATGTACCCGGCGCTGCTGTTGCTGACGGGACTGGGCGTTTCGGCGTTGTTGCTGCTTGAGGTGGTGCCGCGCTTTCAGACGCTGTTCGACGGCTTCGGCAGTGCCCTGCCGGCGTTCACCCAATGGGTCATCGATTTATCCACAGGGCTGGGCCGCCATGCCGGAACGTTGGTGTTTATCATCGTTGGCGGGCTTCTAGGCGGGCGCTGGCTCTACCAGCGCCACCCTGCGGCCCGCTTGTGGCTGTTGCGCAGGATCATGCGGGTGCCCGTTTTCGGCCCCTTGATCACCCACGCCGCGCTGGCGCGCTTCGCCCGCTGCCTGGCCACGGCCTACACGGCCGGCGTGCCGCTGCTCGATGCCATGGGCACGGTGGCGGCGGCCAGCGGCAATGCCCTGCACGAGCAGGCGATACTGCGGCTGCGCCAGGCCATGGGCAACGGCCAGGGCCTGAGCCTGGCGATGGCCGAGGACCGCGCCTTCACCCCGCTGCTGGTGCAGATGTGCGCGATCGGCGAAAGCAGCGGGACCCTCGATACCATGCTCGGGCGCGCGGCCTGCCATTACGAGGAACAGGTCAGCCAGTCGCTGGAGCAGTTGACCAGCCTGCTCGAACCCGCGATTGTGCTGGTCCTTGGCATTGTGGTCGGCGGCCTGGTGGTCGCCATGTACCTGCCGATATTCCAGCTGGGTAACCTGATCTGAATGAACCTGTGGATTGCGATGGCCGACCAGCCAGTATTCTTTCTATCGATGTCCGCAGTGCTCGGCCTGCTCGTGGGCAGCTTTCTCAATGTGCTGGTTCATCGCCTGCCCATCATGCTCGACCGCCAGTGGCAGCGCGAAGCCCAGGAAGCACTGGGCCTGCCGACCCAGACGCATGAGCCGCTCAACCTGTGCCTGCCGGCCTCGCACTGCCCTCATTGCGGCCACCGCATCCGCGCGTGGGAAAACATTCCGCTGCTCAGCTACCTCGCCCTGAGCGGGCGTTGCTCGGCCTGCCGGGCAAAGATCAGTGTGCGCTATCCGTTGGTGGAGCTGGGCTGCGCGGCACTGACGCTGCTGGCTGCCTGGCAAGGCGGTCCGACCTTGCAGACGCTGGCGCTGATGCTCCTGGGCTGGTGCCTGCTGGCCCTGAGCCTGATCGACATCGAGCACCAGCTGCTGCCGGACACACTGGTGCTGCCGATGCTCTGGCTGGGGCTGATCGTCAATGCCTTCGGGCTTTTCGTGCCGCTGGACCAGGCGCTATGGGGCGCGGTATTCGGCTATCTCAGCCTGTGGTCGGTGTTCTGGCTGTTCAAGCTGGTCACCGGCAAGGACGGCATGGGCTACGGCGACTTCAAGCTGATGGCGCTGATCGGCGCGTGGGGCGGCTGGCAAGTGCTGCCCCTGACCTTGATGTTGTCATCGGTGGTGGGCGCGCTGGCAGGCCTGTGCCTGCTGCGCTGGCGCAACGCGTCGATGGGCACGGCGATGCCTTTCGGACCCTATCTGGCCATTGCGGGCTGGATTGCGCTGCTCTGGGGTGATGAAATAAGCACCTTCTACCTGCAACTGATCGGATTTTCATGACCACAGCGGCATTCACCCCTTGGATACTCGGGCTCACCGGCGGCATCGGCAGCGGCAAGAGCGCGGCCGCGCAGCGCTTCGTCGAACTGGGCGTGCACCTTGTCGATGCCGACCAGGCGGCGCGCTGGGTGGTCGAGCCAGGCCGCCCTGCCCTGGCCAGCCTGGTCGAGCGCTTTGGCGCTGGCCTGCTGCTCGAGGACGGCCAGCTCAACCGTGGTGCACTGCGCGAGCTGATCTTCGCCGACCCGGCGCAGCGGCTGTGGGTGGAGCAACTGCTGCACCCGCTGATCGGTCAGGAGATCTTCAGTTACCTGGCCAAGGCAGAATCACCCTATGCGGTGTTTGTCTCGCCTTTGATGATCGAGTCCGGCCAGCACAAGAAAACCCACCGTCTGCTGGTGATCGATGCGCCCGAGGCACTGCAGGTGCAGCGCACCCTCGCC
This sequence comes from Pseudomonas sp. JE3303, assembly GCF_056312565.1. Lineage (NCBI taxonomy): Bacteria > Pseudomonadati > Pseudomonadota > Gammaproteobacteria > Pseudomonadales > Pseudomonadaceae > Pseudomonas > Pseudomonas sp. JE3303. The sequence continues at coordinate 25,446 of NZ_JBWGIF010000019.1, read as the reverse complement.
CGCGACCAGACCAGCCCCGAGCAGGTCCAGGCCATTCTGAAGGCCCAGACCAGCCGCGAAGAGCGCCTGCGCCATGCCGACGATGTGGTGGTCAATGACCGCGACCTCGCAGCGCTGCACGACCAGATCGATCGCCTGCATCATTTTTACCTGACTTTACGAGGAGGCCAGCCATGAGCCAGCCCATGACCGTTGACTGCCCGACCTGCGGCGCCCCTGTTGAATGGAGCGCGGCCAGCGCGTTCCGGCCATTCTGTTCCGATCGCTGCAAACTGATCGACTTGGGCGCCTGGGCGTCGGAGGAGCACAAGATCCCGGTTGCACCGGATGCCGAGGATGAACTGTTCTCCGGCGAGCTCGACCCCCGCCATTAAGCACTGATCACTCCCTGGGCTCGTCATCCTTCCCCGGCGCCTGCAGGTAGCGGGTGCGGTTGAAGGTTTCGAGCCATTCGGGGCAGAACACCACCAGCGCGCTGACCACCATGCCGTTGATGAAGGCCTCCGGAAAGATCATCAGCCAGAGGTAACCGACAAAATCCTCGATCCACTCGGGCATGGCGAACCTGCCGTCCAGCCACAGCAGCCCGAGCCCGGCCATCAGGCAGAGCAAAGCCGCCAATGCCGCAGCCAGGAATCCCGAGCAGAAGATATACACGAACGGATTGCGCGGCTGCGCGCGCTCCACAAGGATGGCGCAGGCTTCGGTCACCAGCACCGGCAAGCCGATCAGCAGCAAGCCATTCACGCCCAGCGCCGCCAAGTCCTGGCGCCCCATCGCCAGCAGCCCAGCCTGCGCCAGCAACCCGCCGATCACCGCCAGCGGCCAGTCGAGCAGCAGCGTGACCGCGGTCATGCCGATCAGGTGATAGGACACGCCTGTGTCGAAGTCCCGCCGCACCAACCACAACGCAAACAGCGCGAAAACCGCGCCAAACAGCACATGCTGGCGGCGGCTGTCGCTGAACAGCTCGACCCATCCAGTGCGCGTCGCCGCCCATAACAGCAGCGGCACGTACCCCACCCAGCCGAGGGTCAGGCTGGTGTGGGACAAGACCTGAGCGCTGATCACTGCCTGCGTCCTCCGATGCCTGTTGTGTTGGCTTGAGTCTAGCGCGGGCGCGTTTGCGGCTAAGCTTGTCTGCATGGACGACTCAGACTACCTGCGCCTGCTTACCATCCAGGCCGAACAGGCCAATGCTTTCTTATCCAATGCGCGCAAATGGGAGCGTGAACGTTGGGTGTGCCAGCGCCTGCTGCAAGGCCTGAACATCCCCTACCGCGCCGAAGACTTTGCCGCTGCCGGGCAGGAGCCGCCGGATGTGCTGTTTCGCGATGCGGCCTTCGAGGTGTTCTTCGTGCTGGACGAGGGCCGCCGGCTCAACGACGAATGGCGTGAAGAGCTGCAGCGCCGCCGCAGTGCCTTTTCCCTGAGCCAGCTGGTGCGCCGCGAAGCCCGCCCGCGCCGGATCAGCGCCCAGGAACTGCTGCAGCGGCTGGCGCCGACCTTGCGCAAGAAGGCGCACAACTACCTCGAACGAGGACTGGACCTGGGGGAGCTGGACATCATTGCCTTCTCCAGCCTCAAGCGCGAGGTGCTCGACCTCAACAGCCATTTTCCGCCACCGACCGAGTACCTGCGCCAGGGCTGGCGGTCGCTGTCACTGGTCGGCCCGACCTTTGCGCGGGTGCTGTTCGCTCACCCCGATGCACCGGATTTCCTGCGGGGCAACCTGGGGCGCAGCATTGTCTTCGATGTCGGAATCAGCCTTTGAGCCACTGCCGCGCTGCCTGCGGATGGCGTAGACTCGACGCCAGCGATACAAAGCATTCGCATTCGTTATCAAGCCCTTGGACGAACCCTGTAGCGTTTCTACAGTCACATGCGTCTATCTGACGAGGCCCACCATGACCAGCCGCCTGAATCCTGATGATCAGCGTCGTGTCGATGAGTACCTGCGTGCCCCCCAGCGTCAAGTCGAGCGCAAGCCTTTCAGGCCTTGGCTGCTCCTTGTGCTGGTGGTGGCCGTGACCATCGGTCTGGGTCTGTTGAGCCGCCTCCTGAGTCACCTGGTGCTATGAGCTGCCTCGCGCTCGCCCGATCCGCCCGCCCCACGCGGCCGGCCACTCAGGACCCGAATTCCGTAAACCTTATGAGATATTCCCATGACTCATCGCATCGTGATTGTCGGCGGCGGCGCCGGCGGCCTGGAACTGGCGACCCGCCTGGGCAAGACCTTGGTCAAGCGCGGCAAGGCCGAGGTCACCCTGGTCGACTCCAACCTGACGCACATCTGGAAGCCTCTGCTGCACGAGGTGGCCGCAGGCTCGCTGAACTCGTCTGAAGACGAGCTCAACTATGTTGCCCAGGCCAAGTGGAATCACTTCCAGTTCCAGCTTGGGCGCATGAGCGGGCTGGACCGGGAAACCAAGCAGATCCAACTGGCTGCGACCCTCGATGAAGAGGGCCGCGAGCTATTGCCCGCGCGCACCCTGGGCTACGACACGCTGGTGATCGCGGTAGGCAGCAACACCAACGACTTCGGCACCCTGGGCGCGGCGCAGCATTGCCTGTTCCTGGACACCCGCAAGCAGGCCGAGCGTTTTCATCAGCAGTTGCTCAACCATTACCTGCGTGCCCATGCTGGCGACCAGGCCAGCGCGAAGATCAGCGTGGCCATCGTGGGAGCTGGTGCCACCGGTGTGGAACTGGCTGCCGAACTGCACCACGCGGCTCACGAACTGGCTGCCTATGGCCTGGACCGCATCCAGCCCAAGGACATGCACATCACCCTGATCGAGGCAGGCCCGCGGGTATTGCCAGCGCTACCCGAGCGCATCAGCGTGCCGGTGCACAAGACCCTCGAGAAGCTGGGCGTGACGGTGATGACCAATGCCGCGGTCAGCGAAGTGAGCGCCGAGGGCCTCAAGACCGCCAATGGTGACGTGATCCAGGCCAGCTTGAAGGTGTGGGCGGCCGGTATCCGTGCACCGGGCTTCCTCAAGGACATCGATGGCCTGGAGACCAACCGCATCAATCAGCTGGTGGTGCGCCCTACCCTGCAGACCACGCTGGACGATGACATCTTTGCCTTCGGCGACTGCGCCGCGTGCCCGCAGCCGGGCAGCGACCGCAACGTCCCGCCTCGGGCGCAGGCCGCGCACCAGCAGGCATCCATGCTTGCCAAGAGCCTTGCGGCCCGCCTGGAAGGCAAGGCGCTGCCGACCTATGAGTACAAGGACTACGGCTCGCTGGTATCGCTGTCGCGTTTCTCGGCAGTGGGCAACCTGATGGGCAACCTGACGGGCAGTGTGATGCTCGAGGGCTGGCTGGCGCGGATGTTCTATGTATCGCTGTACCGCATGCACCAGATGGCGCTGTACGGTTTCTTCCGCACCATGATGCTGATGCTGGGCAGCCGTATCGGGCGTGGCACGGAGCCTCGTCTGAAATTGCATTGACCTGATCCAGGCGGTTCGGCATTGCGAACCGCCTGGATATGGACCGTACTAAATCCGAACCAAAAAAAAGGGCATCTCGTGAGAGATGCCCTTTTTTCTACAATATGGTCGGGGTGAGGGGATTCGAACTCCTGACATCCTGCTCCCAAAGCAGGCGCGCTACCGGACTGCGCTACACCCCGGTAAAAAAAAGGCACCAACAAAGGCGCCTTTTTTCAGCGACTGGGCGCGAATGGCGCTTCAGTCTTTTAAGATCCAAATCCCGGGAAGGACTCGAAAATGGTGGGTCGTGTAGGATTCGAACCTACGACCAATTGGTTAAAAGCCAACTGCTCTACCAACTGAGCTAACGACCCAAAAAAATGGTCGGGGTGAGGGGATTCGAACTCCTGACATCCTGCTCCCAAAGCAGGCGCGCTACCGGACTGCGCTACACCCCGAGTTGGCTCCGCGACCTGGACTCGAACCAGGGACCCAATGATTAACAGTCATTTGCTCTACCGACTGAGCTATCGCGGAACTGATACTCGTACAACTTTTACTGCAAGCTTCGAATGCTGTATCGCTACTGCCTCGACTCTTCGACCTTGTGCATCGCTGCGTTCATGTCTCTGAGGCGCGCTATTCTACAACCTTCAAAACCCTTGTCAACCCCCAATTTGCATTTAACTAACTGATTTGCAAATTGTTTTTAGAATCCGATGTTGCTGGTTCTGCATGTTGGGTGACAGCGGGGCGCATATTAAAAGCACTTGGCGCAAAATGCAAAGAAAAATTTCAACGGGTTCAAGAAGTTGTGGGAGCGGGATGGCCCGCCCCCACAAAACCGGTCAGGCGAAGGCGATTCCCTCCCCTTCGACCTTGGCCGTGATCGGCGTCCCAGGCACGAATTTGCCCGACAGGATCAACTGCGCCAACGGGTTCTCGATCCAGCGCTGGATCGCACGTTTCAGTGGACGCGCGCCGTAGACCGGGTCGTATCCGACCGCAATCAGCTTGTCCAACGCCTCGGGGCTCAGCTCCAGGCTCAGCTCGCGCTCCGCCAATCGACTACGCAGGCGGCCCAGCTGGATCTCGGTGATACCGGCGATCTGCTCGCGGCCCAGGGGCTCGAACACCACCACTTCGTCGATCCGGTTGATGAACTCCGGCCTGAAGTGCGCACCCACTGCATCCATCACCGCCGCGCGCTGCGCCTCGCGATCACCGACCAGCTCCTGGATCTGCGCCGAGCCCAGGTTGGAGGTCATCACGATCACGGTGTTGCGGAAATCGACGGTACGGCCATGGCTGTCAGTCAGGCGACCATCTTCCAGTACCTGCAGCAACACGTTGAACACATCCGGATGCGCTTTCTCGACCTCGTCGAGCAGCACTACCGAGTAAGGCTTGCGCCGTACCGCCTCGGTCAGGTAACCGCCCTCCTCGTAGCCGACATAGCCTGGCGGCGCGCCGATCAGCCGGGCCACGGAATGCTTCTCCATGAACTCGGACATGTCGATACGCACCATGGCCTCCTCGGTGTCGAACAGGAACTCCGCCAGCGCCTTGCACAGCTCGGTCTTGCCCACCCCGGTCGGGCCGAGGAACAGGAACGAGCCGCTCGGACGGTTAGGGTCCGACAGACCGGCACGCGAGCGGCGCACGGCGTTGGACACGGCGACCACCGCCTCTTCCTGGCCGATCACTCGCTGGTGCAACAGGCCTTCCATCTTCAGCAGCTTCTCGCGTTCGCCCTCGAGCATCTTGGAGACGGGGATACCGGTCCACTTGGAGACCACCTCGGCGATTTCTTCCTCGGTCACCTTGTTGCGCAGCAGCTGGTTCTCGGCCTTGCCGTGCTGGTCGACCATCTGCAGGCTGCGCTCCAGGTCGGGGATCACACCGTACTGCAGCTCGGCCATGCGGCTCAGGTCACCACGCCGGCGGGCGGCCTCGAGCTCCTGGCGCGATTGCTCGATCTTCTGCTGGATCTGCGCCGAGCCTTGCACTTCTGCTTTCTCGGCGGCCCAGACCTCTTCAAGGTCGGAGTATTCACGCTCCAGACGAGCGATGTCGTCGGTAAGCTTTTCAAGGCGTTTCTTGGCCGCTTCGTCTTCTTCCTTCTTCAAGGCCTGGGACTCGACCTTGAGCTGGATCAGGCGACGCTCCAGGCGATCGAGCACCTCGGGCTTGGAGTCGATCTCCATGCGGATGCGGCTGGCGGCCTCGTCGATCAGGTCGATGGCCTTGTCCGGCAGCTGGCGGTCGGTGATGTAGCGATGGCTGAGCTTGGCCGCGGCGATGATCGCGCCGTCGGTGATGGCCACCTTGTGGTGCACCTCATAGCGCTCCTTGAGGCCACGCAGGATGGCGATGGTGTCTTCCTCGCTCGGCTCCTCGACCAGCACCTTCTGGAAACGCCGCTCCAGCGCCGCGTCTTTCTCGATGTACTGGCGGTACTCGTTCAGCGTGGTCGCGCCGACGCAGTGCAGTTCGCCCCGCGCCAGGGCTGGCTTGAGCATGTTGCCGGCATCCATCGAGCCCTCGGCCTTGCCTGCGCCGACCATGGTGTGCAGCTCGTCGATGAACAGGATGATCTGCCCTTCCTGCTTGGACAGCTCGTTGAGCAGGCCCTTGAGGCGCTCTTCGAATTCGCCGCGGAACTTGGCGCCTGCAATAAGGGCGCCCATGTCCAGCGACAGCAGGCGCTTGCCCTTGAGGCCATCCGGCACTTCGCCATTGATGATGCGCTGGGCCAGGCCTTCGGCGATGGCGGTCTTGCCGACCCCAGGCTCACCGATCAGCACCGGGTTGTTCTTGGTGCGGCGCTGCAGGACTTGAATGGTGCGGCGAATCTCGTCGTCACGGCCGATCACCGGGTCGAGCTTGCCCTCTTCGGCGCGCTTGGTCAGGTCGACGGTGTACTTGTCGAGGGCTTGGCGGGACTCTTCGGCGTTGGGGTCATTGACCGCTTCGCCGCCACGCAGGTTGCTGATGGCGTTTTCCAGGGCCTTCTTGCTCACGCCCTGGCCGAGCAGCAGCTTGCCGAGCTTGCTGTTCTCGTCCATGGACGCGAGCACCACCAGCTCGCTGGAGATGAACTGGTCACCTTTCTGCTGGGCGAGGCGGTCGGCCTGGTTGAGCAGGCGCGCCAGGTCCTGGGACATGTTGACGTCGCCGGTCGGGTTCTGGATCTTGGGTAGCTGGTCCAGCTCCTTGGTCAACGCCTTGCGCAGGCTGTTGATATCGAAGCCGACCTGCATCAGCAGCGGACGGATCGAGCCGCCCTGCTGGTCGATCAAGGATTGCAACAGGTGCGTTGGCTCGATGGCCGGATGGTCCATGCCGACAGCCAGGGACTGGGCATCGGACAACGCGAGTTGCAGTTTGCTGGTCAAACGGTCTATTCGCATAACTTACCTTCCTATAATGGGCAGGTCGGAGCGATGGACACACCTGATGAAGAAACCTGCCAGAGATAACCCAATAGATTGGGTTGTTTGCGCAAGATTCAAGCTTAGCGGGGTTGACCGGAGTCAAGAGGGATCAGCGCGGCTCCAGCCACACCAATGATGCGAAACGGCCACCTTGCGGTGTGCGCCGATAGGAAAAGAAGCGTGGATCGCTGACGGTGCATAGCCCGCCGCCGTATACCGCAGTCACACCGCGTGCGGCCAGGCGCAGGCGTGCCAGGGCATAGATGTCCGCCATCAGCTTGCCAGGGCGATCGCCTGCAACAAACGCGGCGGCGGCGGCCGGATGAACGGCAGTGAAAGCGTCGCGCACTTCAAGACCGACCTCGAAGGCGTGCGGACCGATCGCCGGTCCAAGCCAGACCAGCACGTCTTCGGGGGGCACGCCCAGGGCATCCAGGGTGGACTCCAGTACGCCACCGGCCAACCCGCGCCAGCCAGCGTGAGCAGCGGCCACGCGGGTACCGGCGCGGTCACAGAACAGCACGGGCAGGCAATCGGCGGTCATCACCGTGCAGGCGATGCCGGGAGTGGACGTCCAGCTGGCATCCGCTTCCGCGACCGTGGAGGGATCAGCGTCGGACACCTCCAGGCCGTGAACCTGCTTGAGCCATGCCGGCTGAATCCCGAAGGTCTCGCTGAGGCGGCGACGGTTCTCGGCCACGGCAGCCGGCTGGTCGCCGACATGGTCACCGAGATTGAAACTGTCGTAGGGCGGCAGGCTGATACCGCCTGCACGGGTGGTGACGCAGGCGCCTACCGAGGCCGGGGCCGGCCAGTCGGGAAACAGCAGCGACTGCGCCAGGCCGTTCACCCGACGAAGCTCTCGCGGTCCTGCTTGAGCAGCGACAGCAGCCAGACGAAGTCGTCGGGCAGTGCCGATTCCCAGCCAATGCGCTTGCCGGTCTCGGGGTGATCGAGCTCAAGGAAGCGCGCATGCAGCGCCTGGCGCGGGAAGGTCTTGAGCGCATCGACCATCGACGGGTTGGCCGCCGGCGGAATGCGGAAGCGCCCGCCATACACCGGGTCGCCGACCAACGGGAAGTTGACGTGGGCCATGTGCACGCGGATCTGGTGGGTACGCCCCGTCTCGAGCTTGACGCGCACATGGGTGTGCGAACGGAAGCGCTCGAGTACACGGTAGTGGCTGACCGCCGGCTTGCCGCCCTCGGTCACGGCCATGCGCTGACGCTGGCCACCATGACGGCCGATCGGTGCATTGATCTTGCCGCCTGCGGTGACGACGCCGATGACGATGCACTCATAGATCCGGCTGACGCTGCGGCTCTGCAGCTGCGCGACCAGGTTGGTCTGCGCCTGCAACGTCTTGGCGACCACCATCAGACCGGTGGTGTCCTTGTCGAGGCGATGGACAATGCCCGCGCGCGGCACGTTGACGATGTCTGGCACGTGGTGCAACAGGGCATTGAGCAAGGTGCCGTCGGCGTGGCCCGCCGCGGGGTGCACCACCAGGCCTGCCGGCTTGTTGATGACCAGGATATGGTCGTCTTCATAGACGATATCCAGCTCGATGGCCTGGGCCACCCACTCGCCCTGGGCCTCGTGCTCGGCCTCCAGGGCCAGCAGCGAGCCGCCGTGGACGATGTCGCGCGGACGCAGGACGGCGCCATCGACGGTCAGGCGGCCCTCCTTGATCCAGGAGGACAGGCGTGAACGCGAGTACTCGGCGAACAATTGGGCGGCCACCTGGTCCAGGCGTTGACCGCCCAGTTCGTATGGCACTTCTGCACTAAGTTGAATGATCTCGGACATGCTCGAATCAGCGGGCGGCACAGCCTTTGGTTTCGACTGCACGCTTGTGGTTAAATACGGCTTCTTTTGCCCCGACGGTTACACCGGGGCGCTCATCATAACAGGACGGCACCGCCCAAGACAGCGGCCGTCAAAGGGACGCAAGCCGCCATGCAAGTGAAACACCTGCTGCTGATCGCCATCCTTGGACTGACCGCTGCGTGTTCTTCGAAGGAAGTCATCGACGAAAACCTGAGCGAAGCCGAGCTGTACCAGCAGGCGCAGGCCGATCTGGACAACCACAGCTACACCAGCGCCACCAGCAAGTTGAAGGCCCTGGAGTCGCGCTATCCGTTCGGCCGCTACGCCGACCAGGCGCAGCTGGAACTGATCTACGCCAACTACAAGAACGCCGAGCCCGAGGCCGCCAAGTCCGCCGCCGAGCGTTTCATCCGCCTGCATCCGCAGCATCCGAACGTCGACTACGCCTACTACCTCAAGGGCCTGACCTCGTTCGACCAGGACCGCGGCCTGCTGGCGCGCTTCCTGCCGCTGGACATGACCAAGCGTGACCCGGGTGCCGCGCGCGACTCCTACAACGAGTTCGCCCAGCTCACCAGCCGTTTCCCGAACAGCCGCTACTCGCCCGACGCCAAGCAGCGCATGATCTACCTGCGCAACCTGCTGGCTTCCTACGAGATCCATGTCGCCGACTACTACCTGACCCGCGAGGCCTACGTCGCCGCAGCCAACCGTGGCCGCTACGTGGTCGAGAACTTCCAGGAGACGCCATCGGTCGGCGACGGCCTGGCCGTGATGACCGAGGCGTACCAGCACCTGCACCTGGACGAACTCGCCGCCACCAGCCTCGAGACCCTCAAGCTCAACTACCCTGACCACCCTAGCCTGGTCGATGGCGAGTTCGTGCCCAAACAGGGCGAGGCGGACAACCGCTCGTGGCTTTCCAAGGCCACCTTGGGCCTGATCGAGTCCGAGACGCCACTGCCGCCGGGCGAGACCCGTGCCAACCAGGACGTGATCAAGCAGTACGAAGACGCCAAGTCCGAGATTCCGCGAGAGCTGCTGCCCAAGGACGAAGACGGCAATCCGATCGAGCCGGAAGGTCCGAAGGAAGCCGAGCAGGACCGTTCGTGGTTCAGCTACATGACCTTTGGTCTGTTCGACTGACTCTACGCGCATCAGATAAAGGGAGGCCTGGGCCTCCCTTTTTTCATGGCCGCGCCCTAGACTGTCTGCTCTTCATTTAGACAAGCTGGACACCATGGTTCGCCTACTCTTCTGGATCGCCCTGATCGCCGCCGCGTTCTGGCTGTGGCGCAAGTTCAAGATCAGCCAAGAAACCCGCCAGGACAACACTCTCGACGACCCGCTGAAAATGGTCCGCTGCGCCCATTGCGGCGTGCACCTGCCCGGTGACCGGGCCTTGTGCCAGGGTAGCCAGTGGTATTGCAGCCAGGCGCACCTGGAGCAAGGGCCGGGGCAGCAACGCTGAGGCCATGCGTCCTGACGTGCCCTGCTACGCAGGCGCGTAGGGTGCGGGATCGATGATCGGCGTGTTCCCCAGCAGCAGATCACAGAACAGCTGACATGACGCCGGCGCCAGCACCAAGCCGTTGCGGTAATGACCGCAGTTCAGCCACAGGCCGGGATGACCCGGCACTTCGCCGATATACGGGATACCTTCGGGCGAACCCGGCCGCAGACCCGCCCAGTGCGCTACCGGCGTGGCATCGGCAAGCGCTGGCAACAGCTCGATCGCCGAGGCCTTGAGGCTTTCCAGGGCTTGCTCGGTCGGGGTCTTGTCATAGCCCGCATGTTCCAGCGTGCTGCCCACCAGGATGTGACCGTCGCGTCGCGGTATCGCATAGCGGCCCTTGGCCAGGACCATGCTCGGCAAGAAGTCCTCGGCGCACTTGTAGAGAATCATCTGGCCTTTGACCGGTTCGACCGGCAGCTCCATCCCCAGGGTAGCGAGCAAGTCGCCACTCCAGGCGCCAGCGCTGAGCACCACCGCATCGCCAGCCAGCAGCCCTTCATCGGTCTGCACGCCGGTGATGCGCTCGCCGTCCCGGGTGAACCCGCTGATCCGGCAGTGCTCGCGCAGGGTGACGTTGGGCAACGCCAGCAGCGCCGCCTTGAGCGACTTGACCAGGCGCGGATTGCGCACGTTGGCCACACCTTCCATGTAGATCGCCCGCTTGAAGCCAGCACCGAGCACAGGCACCGCGTCATAGGCCGCCGAGATATCCACGGCCCGCAGCGGACGCCCTTCACGCGCCGCCCAGGCGAGGGCCTCGGCTTCGTCGTCCAGGTCCAGCCAGTACAGCCCGGTAGTGTGCACCTCGGGATCGACACCGGTACTGGCGTACAGACGCTCGGCCAGCTGTGGATAAAAATCCTGTGACCAGTGCGCCAGCGCCGTCACCGCCGGGCTGTAGCGCCAGGGGTACAGCGGCGAGACGATACCGCCACCCGCCCAGGACGACTCGCGCCCCACTTCGCCCTGGTCACAGACCACTATCCGGTCGACCTGGGCTGCCAGGTTGAACGCTGTCAGCAGGCCGATCACCCCGCCCCCGACAATCACTACTTGCTTGCTCATCTGTCGATCCAACACCTGAAGTAAATCGTCATTCAGCCTTCAGCTTCCCCAGCAACCCGCTGTGTCGCCGCTCGCGCCCTGATTGCCTTGCACCCCTGCCTGGTCGAGCGCGAAATCACCGCAGCGATCCTGCTCCATCATCGCGTGCGGCAGCCGCCGGGCAATCAGACGAAAGGCGTCGCCGCCGCGCTCCGCCACCAGCCGGTAGTATCGGCTGCCAAGGGGCAATGGCGTCACCTGGGCCTGGCTGTCGGCGTACTGGCCGGTGCGGAAATAATGGCGCTCCAGGCGCAAGGCACTGTCATGCAGCATGCCGATGGCCTCGGTGCGCGCTGCACGCCTGACCTGGTCGCTGTAGCTGGGGTAGGCAATGCCCGCCAGCATGCCGACGACGGCAACGACAAGCAACAATTCGATCAGGCTCAGGCCTCGCTGCGCAGGTTGCATCTCATTCCTCCCTGAGCCGCTGGCGCCACATGATTCTCACAGGCGCCCCGCCCTCTTCCAAGGCAACGATGCTTTCGAGCACCTGCCGCCCTGAAGTCGCGCGGCTGACCGCGGTAATACGGAACAGGGTGACCGGCCTGCCGATTGGCCTGTGCACGGCACGCAGGCTGGGGCCGAGATTCTGTAGCAGGTAGAAGCCGTCCCTGGTCGATTGCCAAGGCTGGCTTGGACGGGCGGCATCGTCATGCGCATCCACTGGCGGTAGGCACAGGGTGCAAGGCGCAGGGGGTGCCAGCAGCAACTGCGTCTCAGCTAGCGCCAGGGTCGCCTCGGCCTGCTCGAGCCCGCGCAGGCTCATGGCCAGATTGCCCGCCATGCGCTCCTGCAACAACGCGCCCTGCAAGGCCGAGGCACCGAGAAGGCCCAACGCTAACATCAGCACCAGGCTTGCCAGCAGGATGACGCCCCGCTGCCTGCTCACGGACCTGGCAACCGGTTGCGCAGGCTAATACCCATGTCATACCGCTGCTCGATACGCTGCAGCGGGTCGAACAAGGTCAGTTGCACGTTCAACCGTTCGTGCTCCCCCAGCCGCTCGCGCGACACCCGCATATCGCGCACCTGCTCGATGAGCGCGGCGGTACGCCCTCCGCCCGCCAGCAGCAGCCGGTCCCCCTCCAGCCGATACACCTGGCGGCGAATCGGAAAGGCAAGCTCATGGGGGCCGGGTACGTGATCCTTGTCACGCACCTGGGCCCAGGTGCTGCAATCGCTCACCAGAACCCAGTCCGGCCTGCCGCTATCCCCCGCCAACTGTCCGCCCACCAGCTCGAGGCTCAGCAGGCGTCCATCGCTGTCCTGGACGATGCGCAACGGCCGGGCGAAGGCCTGTGCAGCCCCTGGCGCACGATAATCATCGTTTTCGAGCCGGAGACAGCCAAACATGCCGGTCATGCGCAGGTCATGGGCGAGACGCTGCAGCACCAGGCGGGCGTCCTCCTGCAAGCGCGCCGAGGCATGCTGCAGCTGCCACGACGGGTAGGCGGATACCAGTACCTGCCCACCGGCTACCAGCAACAGCAGCCCCAGGGCCAATGACAGACTGACCTCCAGCAGGCCAAAGCCCTGCTGGTTCTTCATCGGGCAGGCGCCAGCGTGCGCTCGAAGGCGCTGCTGGATCGCCAGGCTGCCTGGCTACTGCGCCCGGCCTCGTCGGTCATCTGCAGCGCCCGCACCTGCAGCGCTGCGGTTGAAAACACCCCCAGCGAAAGCACCACCAGGGTCATCAGCACTTCAAGCAGCGTCATTCCACGCTGGCGGATCGAGTTCATGGCGCCTCCTGCGATTTTTCCATGGGCAACCGCCCTTCCTGCCGACTGGACCTCATGTCCATGGCTACGGAAGCTATAGCGAAGCACTTCCCAGGAGGAATGCACGGTGTGGCAACAGGGAGCAACACTGATACAGCTGATGTCGGGATTGGCCCTGATGGGCCTGCTGACACTGATAGGAATACCGTCCTACACGCTCATGAGCATGGAGCTACAACAGCGAACAGCCGCCCAAGACCTCGCCCAGGCACTGCGCATTGCGCGCAGCCATGCGGTCCTGCAAAACCGGGTGGTCGTGGTGGAAGCGCTGCAGGAGGACTGGGGGGCAGGCTGGCGCATCCTGCTGGCAGGGGAGCAGCAGTTGCTGCGGGAGAAACGGCATTCGCGGCGGCTGACCATCGTCGGCAATCAGCCCGTTGCCAGACAGGTCAGGTTCAACGGCCTGGGCCTCCCCTTCCCCGCGCGCGGCGGTGTCCAGAACGGGACGCTGCACGTCTGTGGCCTGGAGGGAGACAGCCACTACCGGATAGTCGTGGCGCCCAGCGGGAGGATCAGCCTGCGCGAGGGCGTGCAGGTGCACGCCGGTTGCGCAGGCATGGCCTCAGATCAGCGAGCGGACCCGCAGCTCCTTGGGCATGGAAAAGGTGATGTTCTCCTCGCGCCCGTCGAGCTCCTCGGCCCCCGTCGCGCCCCACTCGCGAAGCTGCGCGATGACCCCGCGCACCAGCACTTCCGGCGCCGAGGCACCGGCAGTGATGCCGATCCGCTCGACACCGTCGAACCAGCTGCGCTGCAGGTCTTCGGCACCGTCGATGAGGTAGGCCGGAGTCGCCATGCGCTCGGCCAGCTCACGCAGGCGGTTGGAGTTGGAGCTGTTGGGGCTGCCGACGACCAGCACCACGTCGCACTCGTCGGCCAGTTGCTTGACGGCGTCCTGGCGGTTCTGGGTGGCGTAGCAGATGTCGTCCTTGCGTGGGCCGCCGATATTCGGGAAGCGCGCGCGCAGGGCGTCGATGACACGGCTGGTGTCATCCATCGACAGGGTGGTCTGGGTCACGAAGGCCAGGCGGTCCGGATCACGCACCTGCAAGGTGGCGACATCCTTCTCGTCCTCGACCAGGTAGATGGAGCCGCCATTGCTGGCGTCGTACTGCCCCATCGTGCCCTCGACCTCCGGGTGGCCGGCGTGACCGATGAGGATGCACTCCTTGCCGTCGCGGCTGTACTTGGCCACTTCGATATGCACCTTGGTCACCAGCGGGCAGGTCGCGTCGAACACCTTCAGGCCACGGCCGGCCGCTTCCTGGCGCACGGCCTGGGACACGCCGTGGGCGCTGAAGATGACGATGACGTCATCCGGCACCTGGTCAAGTTCCTCGACGAAGATGGCGCCGCGGGCGCGAAGGTCTTCGACCACGAACTTGTTGTGCACCACTTCGTGGCGCACGTAGATCGGCGGGCCGAAGACTTCCAGCGCCCGGTTGACGATTTCGATCGCCCGGTCCACCCCTGCGCAGAAGCCGCGGGGGTTGGCGAGTTTGATTTGCATGCTCGGCTCCAGGCCTACAACGCCCTGACCTCGAGGATTTCCACCTCGAAGCTCAGGATCTTGCCAGCCAGTGGGTGATTGAAGTCGATGGTCACCTGGGCGTCGTCGAACGCTTTCACCACGCCAGGCAGCTCGGCATTGGCGGCGTCGTTGAAGATCACCAGCAGGCCCTCGGACAGCTCCATGTCGGTGAACTGCGTGCGCGGCATGACCTGGACGTTCTGCGGATTGGGCTGGCCGAAGGCGTTTTCAGGCGCCACGGTCACGGTGCGCTTGTCGCCGGCCTTGAAGCCGAACAAGGCAGCCTCGAAACCAGGCAGCAGGTTGCCGTCGCCGACCTTGAACACAGCCGGGGCCTTGTCGAAGGTGCTGTCGACGGTGTCGCCGTTTTCCAGGTGCAGCGCGAAGTGCAGTGTCACTTCGGTGTTCTGGCCAATGCGGGTATCAGTCATTGACGGCTTCCTCGGACTTCTTGCTCTTGAACATATCCAGCGCCAGCATTATTGCGCCGACAGTGATAGCGCTGTCGGCCAGGTTGAAGGCCGGGAAGTGATGGCGGTTCTGCCAGTGGACCAGGATGAAGTCGACGACATGGCCCAGCACGACGCGGTCGTACAGGTTGCCCAGCGCGCCGCCCAGCACCAGGGCCAGGGCGACGGCCAGCCAGGTCTCGTTACGTCCCAGGCGCTTGAGCCATACCACCAGCACCGCGCTGACCACCAGGGCGATCATCGCGAACAACCAGCGCTGCCAGCCGGAGCTGTCGGCCAGGAAGCTGAACGCAGCCCCGGTATTGTAGGCCAGCGTCCAGCTGAAGTAGTCGGGGATGACCACGATCTGCTGGTACATGCTCAGGTTGCTGTTGAAGTAGAGCTTGCTGGCCTGGTCGAGGACCAGTACCAGCACGCTCAGCCAGAGCCAGGCAAGGCGCCCGAAGCGCCCGGCAGCGGGGTTAGGCATAGTGGCGCACCTCGCCCTGGCCGCTGATGTTTTCAGCGCAACGGGTGCAGATTTCCGGATGCTCCGGATTGGCGCCGACATCGGCGCGGAAGTGCCAGCAACGGCCGCACTTGGCATGACCCGACTTGACCACCTGGAGCTTGAGGCCTTCGACCTCGGTCACCACGGCTTCGGCAGGCGCCTGGACGAACGGCACCACGCTGGCGGCAGAGGTGATGAGCACGAAGCGCAACTCGTCGCCCAGCTTGTCGAGGTCGGCGCTCAGGGCGTCGTCGGCGAACAGGGTCACTTCGGCCTGCAGGTTGCCACCGATGGCCTTGGCCGCGCGCTGGTTCTCCAGTTCCTTGTTGACCGCAGCCTTGACGGCCATCACGCGGTCCCAGTAGGCGCGGTCGAGCTCGATGCCTTCCGGCAGCTCGGTCAGGCCCTGGTACCAGGTGTTGAGCATGACCGACTCGTTGCGCTCGCCCGGCAGGTACTGCCACAGCTCGTCGGCGGTGAAGGCCAGGATCGGTGCGATCCAGCGCACCAGTGCCTCGCTGATGTGGTACAGCGCGGTCTGGCACGAGCGGCGCGCGACACTGTTGACGCCGGTGGTGTACTGGCGGTCCTTGATGATGTCGAGGTAGAAGCCGCCCAGCTCCTGCACGCAGAAGTTGTGGATCTTGGAGTACACGTTCCAGAACCGGTATTCGCTGTAGTGCTCTTCGAGCTCGCGTTGCAGCAGCAGCGCACGGTCGACCGCCCAGCGGTCGAGCGCCAGCATGTCTTCGGCCGGCAGCAGGTCGCGGGCCGGGTCGAAGCCCGACAGGTTGGAAAGCAGGAAGCGCGCGGTGTTGCGGATACGCCGGTAGGCGTCGGCGCTACGCTGCAGGATCTGCTCGGACACGGCCATCTCGCCCGAGTAGTCGGTGGCCGAGACCCACAGGCGCAGGATGTCGGCACCCAGGGTGTCATTGACCTTCTGCGGCTCGATGGTGTTGCCCAGCGACTTGGACATCTTGCGGCCGTTCTCGTCCACGGTGAAGCCGTGGGTGAGCAACTCGCGGTACGGCGCGTGGTTGTCGATCGCGCAACCGGTCAGCAACGAGGAATGGAACCAGCCACGGTGCTGGTCGGAACCTTCCAGGTACAGGTCGGCACGCGGGCCGGTGGCGTGGCCGATATCGTGGGAGCCGCGCAGCACGTGCCAGTGGGTGGTACCGGAGTCGAACCACACGTCCAGGGTGTCGGTGATCTTGTCGTACTCGGCGGCTTCATCACCCAGCAGCTCGGCGGCGTCCAGCTTGAACCAGGCTTCGATGCCCTCGAGTTCGACGCGCTTGGCCACTTCGTCCATCAGCTCGACGGTGCGCGGATGCAGCTCGCCGGTCTGCTTGTTCAGGAAGAACGGGATCGGCACGCCCCAGTTGCGCTGGCGCGAGATGCACCAGTCAGGACGGTTGGCGATCATCGAGTGCAGGCGCGCCTGGCCCCAGGCCGGTACGAACCTGGTCTCTTCGATGGCCTTGAGCGCACGCTCGCGCAGGGGCTCGCCGGTGCTCGGCTGCTTGTCCATGCCGACGAACCACTGCGCGGTGGCGCGGTAGATCAGGGGGGTCTTGTGGCGCCAGCAGTGCATGTAGCTGTGGCTGATGGTCTCGGTGTGCAGCAGAGCACCGACTTCGCCCAGCTTCTCGACGATGGCCGGGTTGGCTTTCCAGATGAACTGGCCGCCGAAGAACTCCAGCGACGGCACGTACACACCGTTGCTCTGCACCGGGGTCAGGATGTCGTCGTTGACCATGCCGTAGCGCTTGCAGGTCACGAAGTCGTCTTCGCCATAGGCAGGCGCCGAGTGAACGACCCCGGTACCCGCGCCCAGCTCGACGTAGTCGGCCAGGTACACCGGCGACAGGCGATCGTAGAACGGATGACGGAAATTGATCAGCTCCAGTGCCGAACCCGGTGCGGTGGCCACGACCGAACCTTCCAGGCCGTAGCGCTGCAGGCACGACTCGACCAGCTCTTCGGCGATTACCAGCAGTTTTTCGCCGGTGTCGACCAGGGCATAGGCGAACTCAGGGTGCACGTTGAGCGCCTGGTTGGCCGGGATGGTCCACGGGGTGGTGGTCCAGATCACGATCGAGGCTGGCTTGGACAGGCTGGCCAGGCCGAAGGCGGCGGCCAGCTTGTCGGCATCGGCGATCGGGAAGGCGACGTCGATGGTCTGGGATTTCTTGTCGGCGTACTCGACCTCGGCCTCGGCCAGGGCCGATCCACAATCGAAGCACCAGTTGACCGGCTTCAGGCCCTTGAACACGAAGCCCTGCTTGACCATCTCGGCCAGGGCGCGGATTTCACCGGCCTCGTTGGCGAATTCCATGGTCTTGTACGGGTTGTCCCAGTCACCCAGTACGCCCAGGCGGATGAACTCGGTCTTCTGCCCTTCGATCTGCTCGGCGGCGTAGGCGCGGCAGAGCTCGCGGGTCTGGTCGGGGCTCAGGTGCTTGCCGTGGGTCACTTCGACCTTGTGCTCGATCGGCAGGCCGTGGCAGTCCCAACCCGGAACGTAAGGCGCGTCGAAACCGGACAAGGTCTTGGAACGGACAATCATGTCCTTGAGGATCTTGTTCAGCGCATGACCGATGTGAATCTTGCCGTTGGCATAGGGCGGGCCGTCGTGCAGTACGAACTTCGGACGATCCTTGCCAATCTCGCGCAGCTTCTGGTACAGGCCAATGCTGTCCCAGCGCTGCAGAATCTGCGGTTCGCGCTGAGGCAGGCCGGCCTTCATGGGGAAGGCGGTGTCCGGAAGGTTAAGCGTGGCTTTGTAGTCGGTCATTTCAGGCTCTTCGTTAGCGGTTGAGCGTGCCAATGGGCACGTGCGGCGGCGATATCCGCATCGATCGCCGACTTTAGCGCCTCCAGAGAGGCGAAACGCTGCTCTTCACGCAGCTTCTGGTGGAAGTCCACCGTCAGGCGCCGGCCATAAAGATCGCCGGCGAAATCCAGGAGATGTATTTCGAGGTGTGGCCGCCCGTCACCTGCGACGGTGGGCCTGACCCCGATGTTGGCAACGCCCGGCCAGACCTTGCCGTCGATCTCGGCGCTGGTCAGGTAGACCCCGCTGAGCGGCACGCGGCGGCGCTTGAGCTGGATGTTGGCGGTCGGCGTGCCCAGCTGACGGGCGAGCTTCTGACCGTGCAGCACCCGGCCGCTGATCTGGTACGGACGGCCCAGCAGGTGCGCGGCCAGGGCGAAGTCACCGGCGGCCAGGGCCTTGCGCACTTCGGTGCTGCTGACTCGCAGGCCGTCCTCTTCGACGGTGCGCGCGGCTTCGACACTGAAGCCGTGCTCGCGTCCAGCCTCGACGAGGTAGGCGAAGTCGCCCGCGCGGTCGCAGCCAAAGCGGAAATCATCGCCGACCTCAAGGTGACGCACACCCAGGCCCTTGACCAGGATGGCTTCGACGAACGCCCGGGCGCTCAGCTTGCTCAGCCGCTGGTTGAAGGCCAGGCACAGCACCCGGTCGATGCCTTCGGCGGCGAGCAGGTCGATCTTGTCGCGCAGGCGTGCAAGACGGGCCGGCGCGGTGTCCGGTGCGAAGTACTCGCGCGGCTGCGGCTCGAAGATGACGACGCAGGTGGGCACCCCGAGCTCCCGCGCACGCTCGCGCAGACGCGCCAGGATTGCCTGGTGGCCATGGTGAACCCCGTCGAAGTTGCCAATGGTGGCGACACAGCCCCGATGCTCGGGGCGCAGGTTGTGAAGACCTCGAACCAGCTGCATAACGCGCTTCTTGCTCATAAAGTGGTCGATTATAACCACACCCGGGCGCTGACGACAGGCAGCAGCACCACAGCGGCGTGTGGAATGCGAAAAACCGACGCCTGACCCCGCACTCGCCTCAGTGCAGGGCCTTGCGCGCAAAATGCCGTGGGCGCAGACCGCACAGGAACAGGCATCCGAAATAGGTCACCACGCCGGCCAGGATCAAGGCACCCAGGCGCATGAAACGCTCAAGCATGCCGCCCTCCTCCCAGGCTGGCAGGTAATGCATGCCCGCCAGCAGCACTGCCGACATCAGGGTGACGGCCAGTACCAGCTTGAGCAGGAACAGGCCCCAGCCCGGCTGGGGCTGGAACAGCTGCTGCTGGCGCAGTTTCCAGTACAGCAGGCCGGCATTGAGGCAGGCGCCAATGCTGATGGCCAGGGCCAGGCCTGCGTGCTGCAACGGGCCGACCAGCACCAGGTTGAGCAACTGCGTGGAGATCAGCGTGAAGATGGCGATCTTCACCGGCGTGCGGATGTTCTGCTGTGCGTAGAAACCCGGTGCCAGTACCTTGACCAGGATGATCGCCAGCAGACCCACCGAATAGGCGATCAACGCGCGCTGGGTCATGGCGGCATCGAAGGCGGTGAACTTGCCGTACTGGAACAGCGCGACGGTCAGCGGCTCGGCAAGAATCCCAAGGGCCAGGGTACACGGCAGCACCAGCAGGAAACATAGGCGCAGGCCCCAGTCGAGAATCCGCGAATACTCATGCCGGTCGCGGTTGGCATAGGTCTTGGCCAGGGTTGGCAGCAGAATAGTGCCCAGGGCCACGCCCAGCACCCCGGAGGGCAGCTCCATCAAGCGATCGGCGTAGTACATCCAGGACACCGAGCCCGCCACCAGGAACGAGGCGAAGATGGTGTTGATGATCAGCGAGATCTGGCTGACCGACACCCCGAGGATGGCCGGCAGCATCTGCTTGAGCACACGCCACACACCGGTATCGCGCAGGTTCAGGCGTGGCAGCACGAGCATGCCGATCTTCTTCAGGTGTGGCAGCTGGTACAGCAGCTGCGCCAGGCCGCCGGCCAGCACGCCCCAGCCGAGCGCCATGATGGGCGGGTCGAAGTAGGGCGTGAGGAATACCGCGAAGCCGATCATCGCCACGTTGAGCAAGGTCGGCGTGAACGCAGGGACCGAGAAACGGTTCCAGGTATTGAGGATGGCGCCCACCAGCGACGACAGCGAGATCAGTAATATATAGGGGAAGGTCACCCGCAGCAGGTCGGTGGTCAGCTGGTACTTCTCTGCATCGTCGACAAACCCTGGCGCCGTGACCCATACCACCCAGGGGGCGGCCAGGATGCCCAGCGCGGTGACCACCGCCAGCACCAGGGTCAGCAACCCGCTGACATACGCAATGAATGTGCGGGTCGCTTCCTCGCCCTGCTGGGTCTTGTACTCGGCCAGGATCGGCACGAAGGCCTGGGAAAAAGCACCCTCTGCAAAGATGCGGCGCAGCAGGTTTGGCAACTTGAACGCGATGAAAAAGGCGTCGGTGGCGACTCCGGCACCGAAAATCCGTGCAAGGATCGTGTCCCGAACAAAGCCCAGAACCCTGGAAATCATTGTGATAGAGCTGACTGCGGCCAGGGATTTGAGCAGGTTCATGGAAAAGTTTCAGCCTGAAGACAGAGAGCGCTGCCAGGCAGCGCCCGAGTATGCGATACTCTCCCGCTCATTGCAGGGGAGCCAAAACTCCCGAGTGTACAGGTCACGGCGCAGAAAGGAATCTTTCCACTCTGCATCAGGACCACTCGGCAGATCTCTGCAGCTGGCCTTGACAACCGGTCTACTGATCGGCATGATTCGCGGCCTATTTTGTTCGCTATTTATCCAAAAGTCTTTCAAGGAGCTCGACGGTGGCCAACTCACCTTCCGCCAAGAAACGTGCAAAACAGGCTGAGAAGCGTCGCAGCCACAACGCCAGCCTGCGTTCCATGGTCCGTACCTACATCAAAAACGTAGTCAAGGCCATTGACGCAAAAGACGCCGAAAAAGCGCAAGCTGCTTACATCCTGGCTGTGCCAGTTATCGACCGTATGGCCGATAAAGGCATCATCCACAAGAACAAGGCTGCTCGCCATAAAGGCCGTCTGAATGGCCACATCAAGGCGCTGAAAGAAACTGCAGCTGCCTAAGCGACACGCTTGTTAAAAAACCGACCTTAGGGTCGGTTTTTTATTGCCTGCGATTTGCTATCGGGAAAAACAGTCTCTTGCTGAACAGACAACCTTGACTGCAGGCCCCGGATTCAAGGGCCCGCAGTCATCGCCTTACTGTGCGATCGAAATCTTCGGCGCCCAGATCAGCCACTCCTCTTCCGGCTTGTCGAACAGGGCAAACGTCTGCTGCGGCCGGGCAGGGTTACCCATCTTCTCGCCATCAGGCGTAGCGAACGCAATACCACCTTCAATCAAGGTCTCGAGTGATTCGGTACGCACCGAAGCGCCCTTGAACAACCCGAAATCGAAGCCGAAGCCGCTGCTGGTCCAGAAGCGACTGCCCCCGCGAACCAACGTTGCGTAGCGTGGCTCGATGAGCACGTGGATGAGTACACGGTCCGCGGTCTGTCCCAGCTCGAAGCCGGTTACCTTGCCGACCGCCACTTCGCGGTAGGTCACGGGCACTCCAGGCTTGATCGAGCCCCGGCGTGGCGCACTCAGCGTGAGCGGCAAGCCGACGGGTTCTTCCTTGAGCTCTGGCGCCTGGTTCAGGGCGGTGAACTCACGTTGCACTCCCCCACTCCGGGCTGCGGGCTGCACTTCGAGGTACTGTCCAGTCACCAGCGTCTCAAGGTTCTCGGTACGCACCAGGCCCAGGGCTGGCTTGACCACCCAGAAGCGCGTGCCTTGGCGAGTGATGCGCTCCGGCACTTCAGTGATGCGGGCACGCAGCAGTACGCCTTGCAGGTCCTGAGTCAGGTCCACGCTTTCGACCTGGCCGACATCCAGCCCCCTGAAGCGGATGGGTGTTCCCGGCTTGAGTCCGTCAGCACGGTCTACGCGAATGGTGATGGACGTGCCGGTACGATTCGCTGCATCCTGACTTTCATGCAAACGGAAACGAGGAATACGCCGTTTCAGGGCGACATTCTGCTCGGGCGTCTCGAACGCGATGCCCCCGGCCATGAGGCTCTGCAGGGATTCACTCTTGACCTGGATACCCGACAGCCCGCCTGTCAGGGTTATTCCGCTGGCGTTCCAGAACCGCGTGGAGCCGTTAACCAGGTTGGCGTACTCCGGCTCGATATGCACCCCGATGAGGATACGCTTGCTGTTCTTGGCGAACTGGTAGCTTTGCACGCTACCCACCCTGACCTGGCGGTAGAGCACAGGGCTGCCCACATCCAACGAACCCAGGTTTTCGCCGGACAGCACCAGGTGCAGACCCGGTGACTTCAGGTCCAGAGGCGGCGCCTTGGCCCGCGCCTCGAACTCGCGCCGAGGCAAGGCACCCTTGTCACCCGGCCTGATAGCGATGTAGTTACCTTTCACCAGGGCTTCCAGACCGGTAATGCCAGCCAGCGAGATGGATGGCTTGACCACCCAGAACTGGGTACCGTCGACGAGGTAGTCCTCGGCCAGCGGATCAAGCGTGATCTCGGCCATGGCGCTGCTGAGGTCGCTGTCTATCTTCAGGGTTTTCAACGAGCCGATCTGGATGCCCTTGTAGAGCACTGGCGTACGCCCAGCCTGCAGGCCTTCGAAGTCAGTCAGCTTGACCCTGATGCGGATGCCCGCCTGCGCCGCATCGAAGTCTTCATAAAGACGGAACGGCAGGCTTGGATCGGTAGCAGGGCTGTCCTTGCGATGCTCGGGGGTGGCGAAGGCGATACCCCCGGCAACGATGCTCGACAACGATTCGCTGCGCACCTTCACCCCTGACAGGCTCGCATCGATGCTGACGCCACTGGCGTTCCAGAATCGCGTGTGCTTGCGCACCAGCTTGGCGTAGGCAGGCTCGATGAACACTTTGACCTCGACGGTATCCTGGTCTTCGGACAGTCGATAGCTCTTCACCCGGCCTACCTGGATCTGCTTGTAGAACACTGGGCTGTCGCGGTTCAGCGAGCCGAGACGATCTGCCTTGAGCGTCAGATGCAGCCCCGGGGTACTGTCGGACAATGGCGGGGCGACGGCAAGTGCGGTGAAGCGCTGGGTTGGTTCGCCCTCCCCCGGGCTCACGGCAATGTAGTTGCCTGACACCAATGTCTCGAGCCCGGTGATACCGGCGAGCGTGACGCTGGGCTTGACCAGCCAGAAGCGCGTCCCGGTATTGAGATGGGGTTCGGCTTCCTTGTTCATCTCGATGGTGGCGATGACACCAGTGGTGCTGCCCTCGGCATCGAGCACCAGGCTCTTGACCTTGCCCACCGACATGCCTTTGTAGAAAACCTCGGTCTTGTTGGCGACGATGCCTTCACCACTTTCAAAACGCACTTCGATACTCACGCCAGCAGCCCGATAGGCCTGCCAGCCCAGCCAACCGCCGATGATCAGAGCGATCAGGGGAAGAATCCAGATGGCCGACCAATTGGATGCTGGGCGGGTTTTGGCCTTAGGCAAATCACTCATTGTCGTCGTCCGACTCCGTGTTATCCCAGATCAGTCGGGGATCAAAAGTTAATGCAGCAAACATGGTCAGGATGACCACACTGGCAAATGCGACAGCGCCCAGATTGGCTTCGACATTGGCGATCCGGCCGAAATTCACCACGGCCACCAGAATGGCGATGACAAAGATGTCGAGCATCGACCAGCGCCCGATGAATTCGATGAACCGATACATCCAGATCCGCTGGCGCGCGGACAGCGGTTGGTGGCGCTGCACCGAATACAGCAGCAGGCCGATCCCCACGAGCTTGAAGGTGGGGACGAGGATACTGGCGACGAACACCACCGCCGCGATTGGCAGCATGCCGTGCTGCATCAGGCTGATGACCCCGGACATGATGGTGTCCGGGGTGCCTTGCCCCAGGCTGCTCACGGTCATGATCGGCAATACGTTGGCCGGTATGTAGAGAATCGATGCGGTAATCAGCAGTGCCCATGTGCGCAGGATGCTGTTCGGCCGGCGTCCATGCACGATCGCGCCACAGCGGGTGCAGCTCTGCGAACGGCTTTCGGGCTCCTGGCGATTCAGTTCATGGCATTCATTGCAGACCAGAATGCCCGCATCAATCGCCCGCATGCGCATCTTCTCCCGACAAGGCGACCCAGATCTGGTGTGGCGACATCACCACTTCCAGCCAGACCTGGACCAGCAACAGACTGATAAAACACAAAAGGCCAAGGCCCAAGCTGAGCTCGGCCATGTCGGCGAGCTTGACGATCGCCACCAGCACGCCCATGAGGTAGACCTCAAGCATGCCCCAATCGCGCAAATGATGATAAATCCGATAGAGCAGGAGGCCGAGGCTGCGCCCTACGCCCAGGCGGATGCTCAGCAGCACTGCCAACTGACACAGCAGCTTGAGCAAGGGAATGGCCATGCTGCAAAGGAAGACCACCAGGGAAACACTCTGCATGCCGGCGTTGTAGAGTCCGACTACCCCACTCCACACCGTGTCGTCAGCGCTCTGGCCAAGCAAATGCAGTTGCATGATGGGCAGGAAATTGGCCGGCACGTAGAGCAGCAATGCAGTGAGCACCAGGGCCAGGCTGCGATTGACGACGTTGTGACGATGAGCGAACAGCTCGTAGCCACAACGAGGGCAGTGGGCTTTCTCGTCATTGCGCAGCGTCGGCTTGCTCATCAGCAGGTCGCACTCGTGACAGGCGACCAGGTCATCCAGTGGCCGATCGGCGAGCGTTCGAGGTTCGACAGGGTTGGGCATAGAAGGATTCTGAATGGATGCGAGGCTCTATTCTAGTGTTCTGAGGCCGATTGTGGGAATCGACCAACAGCTATGAGCCGCCCGCAAAGACAAAACCCCTACCTGCTCGCGCAGATAGGGGTTTTGCGAAATGAATCTTGACGATGACCTACTCTCACATGGGGAAACCCCACACTACCATCGGCGATGCATCGTTTCACTGCTGAGTTCGG
>NZ_JBWGIF010000018.1:0-67355 GCF_056312565.1 Pseudomonas sp. JE3303 | reverse complement strand
GGCGAAGAACCTGTGGGAGCGGCCTTGTGCCGCGATCGGGCGAAGAACCTGTGGGAGCGGCCTAGTGCCGCGATCGGGCGAAGAACCTGTGGGAGCGGCCTAGTGCCGCGATCGGGCGCGAAGCGGCCGTAAACCCTGCATACGCATTTTGTCTGACACATCGAAGTTGCAGGTTTTACGGCCGCTTCGCGCCCGATCGCGGCACTAGGCCGCTCCCACAATCGCGGCGTGAGGCCCCTCCCACAGGGGGGCGCTCTCATATCACCCATCCAAATCAAGCATCAGCCGGATAATCAACATGCTGGACGATCTTCTCCTTCAGCAGCGCCCGCTCCTTGCGCAAGCGATTCACCGTGTCATCCCCCGTGCCATTCTTCTCGGCAACGACGACCTCCTTGTCCTTGGCCAGGTAATCCTTGTGCAGCTGACTGAGCGCCGAGTCGGTCTTCTTGAGCGCCTCGAACTTCTCCTCATCCAGCTTAAGGTCCGCGAGCAGATCGTGCGTGACTGGCATTGCTTCACCTCTGTCAGGGGTTGTGAAAATGTCCTGATCTTTGAGGATAGCCCCCTTTGCAGAGTTCAGAGCAATGCACGCGGCGTGGACGCGTGGTTTCCCGAGCACGCCTCGCGCCGTATATACTGCGCGCCATTGTTTGTGGGAGAGCCTCGTGGCCATCGAAATACACTGGATCCGTGACGACCACAGCCTGGCCGAGCACTGCCAGCGCTGGCGAGAACTGCCGTTCGTGGCAGTCGATACCGAATTCATGCGGGTCGACACCTTCTATCCCAAGGCCGGCCTGATCCAGGTCGGCGACGGCGTCAGTGCATTCCTGATCGACCCCCTGCTGATCAGCGACTGGCAGCCCCTGGGCGAGCTGCTCGACGACATGGGCGTCATCAAGGTGCTGCACGCCTGCAGCGAAGACCTCGAAGTGCTGTCGCGCCTGACCGGCAAGCTGCCGCAGCCGCTGTTCGACACCCAGCTGGCCGCAGGCTACCTCAACCTCGGCTTCTCGATGGGCTACTCACGCCTCGTCCAGGAAGTGCTGCAGATCGAACTGCCCAAGGGCGAGACCCGCTCCGACTGGCTGCAGCGCCCGCTTTCGGACACCCAGGTCAGCTACGCCGCCGAAGACGCCGTGCACCTGGCCGAGCTGTACGCCAGCCTGCGCCCGCGCCTGTCGGACGACAAGAACGCCTGGGTACTCGACGACGGCGCCGAACTGGTTGCCCAGATGCGCCGCGAAATCGACCCCTACGGCCTGTACCGTGACGTGAAGCTCGCCTGGAAGCTCTCGCGGCCCCAGCTGGCCGTGCTGCGCGAGCTGTGCGCCTGGCGCGAGCGCGAAGCCCGCGCCCGCGACCTGCCGCGCAACCGCGTACTGCGCGAGCATGCCCTCTGGCCGATGGCCAAGACCCAGCCCGACAACCTGTCCGCGCTGGCCCGCATCGACGACATGCACCCGCGCACCATCCGCCAGGATGGCGAGTTCCTGCTCGGCCTGATCAAGCAGGCCGCCAGCCTGCCCGCCGACCAGTGCCCGCCGTTGCTGCCCGAGCCGCTGCCGATCGAAGCCTCCGGCATCCTCAAGCAGCTGCGCGCCATCGGCCTGGCCGAAGGCGAACGCCTGGACATCGCCCCCGAGCTGATGCTGCGCAAGAAGACCCTCGAAGCGCTGCTCAAGAGCGGCTATCCCGACGGTCCCTATGAATTGCCCGAATCGCTGCGCGGCTGGCGCCGTGAGCGGATGGGGCAGGCGCTGCTCGACAACCTGGCAGGCGCCGGAGAATCCTGATGAAACGTATCTGTTCGATCTACAAGAGCCCCCGCAGGAGCGGCATGTACCTCTACGTGCTCAAGGCCGACGGCCTGGAGCGCGTGCCCGAAGGCATGCTGCCGTACTTCGGCACCCCGGTGCACGCCTTCGACCTGGTATTGACCCCAGAGCGCAAGCTCGCCCGCGAAGACATCGTCAAAGTGCTGGAAAACCTCGACAGCCAGGGCTACCACCTGCAGATGCCGCCACCGGACGACGAGTACATCGAGCACCTGCCAGAAGAACTGCTGCGCCGTAACGACCCCGTCTGACATGCGCATCCTCATCGCCGAGCAGGACCATGCCCTCTACGCCCGCCTGCTCCGCGAGGCGGCGCCGGACCTTGATGTGGTCACCAGCGACGACTCCGCCGAGCTCGCCTCACTGTCCGCAGCCTGCCCCGTGTGGCTCGGCCAGCCCGACCTGCTGGCCACGCTCCTGCGCCAAGGCCATGCCCCCGCGTGGGCCCAGTCCACCTGGGCCGGCGTTACCCCGCTGCTTGCATCGGGCCTGCCGCGCGACTACCGCCTGAGCCGCGCCGTCGGCATCTTCGGCCAAGTCATGGCCGAGTACATGCTGACCTACATGCTCGGCCACGAGCGCGACGTGCTCGCGCGCCTGGTCAGCCAGGTCGAGCGCAAGTGGGACGACCGCCCCGGCAGCAGCCTGCAAGGCCGCCGCGTACTCATTGTCGGCACCGGCGACATCGGCCAACGGGTAGCCGAGTTTCTCGTCCCCTTTGGCGTCATCCTCCACGGCGTCGCCAGCCAACCCCGCGAACAGGCCCCCTTCATCGAAGTCGCCGGCCTGGACCAGCTGCCACGGCTAGTAGGGGAGGCCGACTACGTCCTCAACCTCCTGCCCGACACCCCAGCCACCCACGACCTCTATGACGCAGCCCTGTTCGCCCGCTTCAACCCCACCGCCTTGTTCATCAATGCCGGACGTGGAGTAGCGGTAGTCGACAGCGACCTTGTCGAAGCCCTCAAGCAAGGTCATCTTGCTGGCGCCATCATCGACGTCTGCCGCCAAGAGCCGCTTCCCCAGCGCCACCCATTCTGGACCGCCTGGGGCCTGCTCCTCACCGGCCACAGCTCCGCCCCCACATCCCCACCCGCCATGGTCCGCCTCTTCCTCGAAAACCTCCGCGCGTACCACTCAAACCAACCCCTACGGGGCGAAGTAGATTTCCAACGCGGCTACTAACCCCCGCAATCCTGCCCCACTGCGTGCGCGAGCCTTGTAGGAGCGGCCTTGTGCCGGGACGCCGGACCGCGCGAAACGGGCCCGCAGGGCCCGTAAAACCTGCAACCCCAATCCCCCTGACCCCTATCAAACACATCCCCCCACAAATCCCATCTAACGATTCCGATAAATCCTCGGATAATTCCTACACCCCACTTGGTCCCCGCCCGATACCCCAAACCCACCCCCCTATAAACAATGTCGCTCCCAGGCCACCCCCTCCCGGAACACTCCCCCATGCGCGACTACCCAACCCTCTCGCACCACGGCGCCACCCAAGGCGTAACCGGCTCCTGCCACCAACTCCACCTCACCCCCCACACCAGCCTCCTCATCGACTGCGGCCTAGAACAAGGCCCCGACGCCCCAGATAACCCCACCACCCACCCCCTGGGCTTCCCCATCACCGGCATCCAAGCCCTCATCATCACCCACGTCCACCTGGACCACGTCGGCCGAATCCCAGCCCTCCTGGCCGCCGGCTTCCGCGGCCCCATCATCTGCAGCGAGCCCTCCGCCAAGCTCCTGCCCCTCGTCCTCGAAGACGCCTACCGCCTCACCATCAGCAACGACCCCGCCCAAGTCCAACGCTTCATCGATTTCCTGAACCAGCACATAGTCCCCATCCCCTTCGAAACCTGGCACTCCCTGACCGACCACCAAGACCCCACCTGTCGCATCCGCCTCCAGCGCGCCGGCCACCTGCTCGACTCCGCCTACGTCGAATGCGACATGCAATACCCAGGACGCCCCGACACCGACCGAGTCGTCTTCTCCGGCGACCTCGGCGCATCCGGCAACCCCCTGTTACGTCCAGTCCAGCCCCCCGAGCGCGCCGACATCCTCGTCCTTGAAAGCACCTACGGCGACCGGCTTCATGGCGACCGCAGCGACCGCCAGCAACGCCTCGAAGCCGTCATCGACCGCGCCCTGGCCGACCACGGCACCATCCTCATTCCCGCATTCAGCCTTGGCCGTACCCAAGAGCTGCTCTACGAGATCGAAGACATCCTCCACCGCAAAGCGCTGCTGCAAGACGGGGAGGGCAGGGCCACCGACGACCCGCTCCAGGCGATCGACTGGTCGCAGCTGCCCGTGATCCTGGACTCCCCCTGGCACAGCGGATCACCCAGACCTACCGAGACCTCCACGAGTACTGGAACGCCGAAGCACAGGCGCGATTGGGCGAAGGCCGCAAGCCGCTGGGGTTCCGGCAGCTGATCAACGTCGAGAAGCACGCGCAGCATCAGCAGGTGGTCAATTACCTGAAGAGCACCGGGCGGCCGGCGATCGTGATTGCGGGGAATGGGATGTGCTCGGGTGGGCGGATTGTGAATTACCTGAAGGCGATGCTTGGGGATCCGCGGCATGAGGTGGTGTTTGTGGGGTATCAGGCGAAGGGGACGCCGGGGGCGGTGATTCAGGCGTGCGAGGGGGTGCAGGGGTTTGTGCAGGTGGATCTGGATGGGGGGATGTATGAGGTTCGGGCGAAGGTGGTGAGGTTGCGGGGGTATTCGGGGCATGCGGATCAGGAGGGGTTGGTAAGTTTTGTACGAGGGATAAATGTGCCGCCACGGGATGTGGTGCTGGTGCATGGCGATATGAGCGCCAAGCAGGTGCTCGCCGGAAGACTGCTGGGAAGATACGAACAAATAGATCATGAGCCCAAGATCACTATTCCACGGTAGGGAATTTTTTAGGGCTCCGAATCAACGGTCTTAGTAGGGGAACTAATGGGTATGTATCGCCTCTACAGCCCACTATTTTTGAAAGACAAACCCAGCCAGGGTCGCGAAATGCCAACTACCCTTTAGGTTTGAGGCAGGCGAGTTTTCGATCTGATTCGAACCTTGAAGCATAGGGAATCGACCGGATCTGAGGAAAAGTAAAATAAATGCGCGATCAAGATGAGCGTTTTGTAAGCCGTGATGAAAGCGATCAACCCGTATTTATCAGGGCTATTTGGAACCAGAAACTGATAGTCTTGTTGACTACCGCGGTTGTATTCAGTGCAGCTCTAGCTTATGCGCTGCTGGCGCCGCCGCTTTACGTCGCAAAGACCTTTGTGCAACCCCCGACGCAGGATGACATTGCACCGCTTAACCTCGGTCGAGGGGGGGATTCGGGCCTGACCGCGCTTGCTGTCAAGGACGTCTATGACGTCTACTTACGCAATCTTCAGTCAGAATCATTGCGAAGGAAGTTTTTTGAAGAGGTGTATTTACTCAGCATATCGGCACGAGCACAGGGCAGCTCGCAGAACGAGCTGTATGAGCAGTTTCAGGAAATTCTGTCGCTGGGCCTCGCTTCCAGTACCGACCCCTCTCGCTATGCCATCACTATTCACGCGTCTAGCCCCCGCTTGGCTGCTGATTGGGTGGAACATTACTCAGAGCTAGCCGGGCAGCTTGCGCAGAACGAGATTGTTCAAGACCTAGAAGGCGACGCCAAGGTCAAGGCTGGTGACCTCAAACGCGAAATCGCTGTGGATTTGGAGGGGGCGCGCAGTCGGCGCGAAGACCGCATCGTTCAGCTGGAGGAGGCATTGCGAGTGGCGCGTGTGGTTGGTCTGGAAAGGCCACCACTCATATCCAAGGATCTGTCCAAGGAGGTATCGGCGGCAATGGATGGCTCCCTCATGTACATGCGTGGGGTGCAAGCACTAGAGGCTGAAGTGGAAAATCTTCGAAGCCGTGCATCGGATGAGCCGTTTGTTCGAAATCTCCGGCCGAGGCAAAATACCATGGAGTTCTATCGAACTCTAGAAATAGACGCGAAAAATGTGCGGGTTTATCGACGGGACGGGGTTGCGGAATTGCCAGATGCACCAGTGAGCCCGAGGAGAGCGTGGGTGCTCGTACTTGGGCTTGTCATGGGCTTTGCTCTCGGCACGATGATTGCGGTATTCCAGTATTTGCGAACCGAAAAGAGAGTTCGCGCATAGATATTGAGTGCTGCGGAATCTGGCGAATGGCTAGCATCCTGTTGGGTCAGGTGGCACAATATCGATTCTAACGTCCTATCAACACAGGCATCTTCCAGTTTCCACGGCCACCCGGTCACGTAACGGGAATAGGACTGTTTTTCGGGCGCCTCTCTAGAGGCAGGAACGCTGTGACCATCAACGCCTCAAGCCCACCGCGAGCAGCTTGTGCTCTAGATAACCTTTCGACGGTGTGCGGGATTATTTGCCTTATGGCCAGGCTAACACGTCCCTACTCCCCCGTGTTACGCCGCCCGAATGGCCGTCTATGTAGCTACGATCATATGTGTATACCACGTATACGCTATAGTGCGCTTGGCAACCCTCAACGTTCTGAATGGGCTGGAGCCAAGCTTGGAGAAAGCGAGGTACAGCAAGCGCTCCTCCGGTTCAATCGTATGGCCAGGTCACCGTCCGGAGCCTCTTTGCACCAATTTAATACGGCATCTGACGATGGAAACGCTGAGCAGGCTGGTTGCAATGCAATAAAGCGTTTTTACTGGATGATGCTCATGCTCATACATGATGGTCATGCCGGTCAACGGGCGGAGTGGATTTTCTCATTTTTTGTCGGGTATTGGGCTTTTAGTATATCTTTTGTGTGCGCTCAGATGGCGCTGCCTGGTTTTGCGCAATTGGTGTTGATGTGGATTTTAGGGGCTGAGGAGGCGAGTGAAATTGATGACCGTGTAAACGGATGAACTGCAGGACATCCCCATCGTCAAGCGACTCGTTCTCAAGCGTGAGAATATATTGACAAGTAACGGTGTGGGTTTTGGATGTGGGTGGTCGAGCTTGGTGGATATGGGGAGGTTAGGATAGGGGTAAGTGCTAAGAGGGGTTTTTGAGCGCATTATTCAAAAAAAGATTGGCGTGCTAGCTCGTTTACTAGAATGAAATTATCGGTTATTGACAGACACGTATTTCAATGAATGGAGTTATAGGATGCGCAGTGATTCTGAGCGCTTGAATAGAAGTACTGAGATCGACGTTTTTGAGCTGGTAGGCGAGGTGTGGAGACGGAAGCTAATTGTTGTGCTGATTGCACTTGTTATTACTGCGCTTGCAACCGCCTATGCGTTTCTTGCTACGCCTATATACGAGGCTAAGCTCTTCAACGAGCCTCCGAGTAGAAATGATGTCTCTGCGCTTAACTACGGTCGCGGAGGCGCTAGTGGCCTAGCTCTGGTTGAGCCAAAAGATGTTTATACCGTCTATTTGAGGCATCTTCAGTCCGAATCACTGCGGCGCGATTTTTTTCGCGAGTATTACCTTCCGAAGGTGTCTTCTAGCGCCCCAGCAGGCTCCATAGATCGTTTGTATAGCGAGTTCAACCAAGTCCTAAAGGTTGTTCCAGTGCAAGGGCGCGAAAATCGCTTCTTTGTCATATGTCAATTGTCAGATCCAGTTCAGGCAGTGGGTTGGGTGTCGCGTTACGTTGATATGGCCGTTGAGCGCACGAAACGCGAAGTTTTAAGGGGTACGCATGGGGAAGCTCAAGCTAAGGCAGATAGCATTGAGCGTGGAATAGCCGCTCAACGGGAAACAGCACAAAAGCAGCGGAGCGACAGGATTGCACAGCTTACAGAGGCGTTAAGAGTGGCTCGCTCTGTTAATTTGGACAATCCACCAATCATATCCAACAACCTTTCCAGCGAAATGGAAGGGTCGTTGATGTATATGCGAGGTGCTAGAGCACTAGAAGCAGAGCTGATAAACCTGCGTGAGCGTAACTCCGATGATCCGTTCATTTCCGACCTGCGCGAAAAGCAAGAAGCGTTAAAGTTTTACCGCGGGCTTGAAGTCTTACCGCAGGCGTTTGACGTGTATTGGCAGGATGGCGTTCCTGAGTCTCCAGACGCTCCGCTCAAACCTCGAAAGGCAATGATCATGATCTTTGGTCTGCTGGCTGGATTGGCCTTGGGTGTAGTTGTTGTTCTCGCGCGCATAGCCAGAAGGCGATAAAACTTTAAATATTTGGTTGAAAATACTCAGGCTAATAGTTGACTCAGTGAATAGGATCACTTGCCCAGAAGTTGGGCAAGTGAATTCAGGAGTTTAAGGCTTTTGATTAGTCATTTGAGAGTCTGCCACGATACTATTGTGCGTGGGGTGCAGAAAATCAGATCGTCTGAAATCGATCTAGATCCTCATGGAAGACGGCCCATATGATGATGATGTTAGAGATTGCCATAGCGCTCTGTTCAGCCTCGGCTAAAAAAATGAGGAGCTATCAGGCACACTGTGCAATGTCGGGAGCCCTGCCTTAGCCACTGAACCCTGGGGACATTGCTGATTTCGTCCCGAGGCGCCATGGTCATCACCATGGAGAGGCGAACTACCTTGAGTAGCCGCCTGGGCATGATGAGCTAGGTCGTCTGTATGGGCCTAAATCGTGCGACGGCTCGGCCCTGAGAAGCAGCGCGACTCGTTGACTCAGCCTTCTAGGGCCGGCCTAGGTGGTGACCGATCTAGGTTTTTCACCCATCTACCTTTCCCGCGCAGGAGTGGCGGAGAGGTACTGCACGGATTCCGACTGTGATCAAGAGGTGCATTTGGGTGCTTTCATGCTTCAAGGGAAGGGAGGCCGCATCTGATCATCCCGTATGCTTCGGGCGCGCCATGGCCATAGGCACATTCGCACTGCGATAGGTTGGCGCCATAGCCCGGTATTTCGTATCATGGCAAAATGATTGTGCTAAAGGGATGTACTCATGGCTTACTCAGCGCCAGACGTTGCGAATGCCTTCATTGAGCAAGCGGTGCAAGGGAGTTCCTGCGATTTGATGCCCATGAAACTATCAAGGTGTGTTGCTGAACTGCATAGTGCTGCGGAAAGACACCCAGATATTATTTGGCTGTTGAGAGTTGATTCTCGCAGTCGGAAGTCCTTGGTTGGAGCACGGCCAGGCGAGATCGGGGCGCATAATGAGTAATGCTCTCAGCGCCGCAGCTCTTTTGATTAATAAAATTATAACTTTCGTGCTCTTGTTTTTTCTGGCCAGCCAGTTAGGTGTTTCTAAATATAGTATTTTTTCATATTATTATGTAGTTATCACCGGTATCGCCTCCGTAGTGGGAGAAGGTGCTGCGATTGCGTTATCACGATATGGGTTAATTCACGGGGTTCAGGCAAATCAACGTCTGCTATTGAATATTGCATTAATAGCCGCTGCTATTGCAGGCGTTTTAGGGGTGTGCGCGGCCTGGTTATTTCCTTATCAAGGCGCATCTGATATTTCTCAGGGATTGCCGTTTCCTTGGTGGGGTTTTGTGTTTGCATTTTCCACCGTGCTGAACGTAGCAGTGACTGGTTTGATGTTCTCAGTTGTTAACACAAGACGGTGGCCAATAGTACAGCTTGTTCAGGGAGTACTAGGATTTGCGTTGGTGGGCGTTGTGGCTATGAGTGATGCCACGGTTAGCACCGTGCTTGCTGTGCTGTCATTCGTGCCGTTGATGGCGCCCGCATATGGCGCGTGGGTTATATCGCGTAAAGCGTCCGAAGAGTCAGGCGAGCAGACAAATGATGTTTCGGTAAAAAACTTCATACGTAACTCGGGTATTTTTGCCTTATGTAGCGGCATGC
Organism: Pseudomonas sp. JE3303; assembly: GCF_056312565.1. Classification (NCBI taxonomy): domain Bacteria; kingdom Pseudomonadati; phylum Pseudomonadota; class Gammaproteobacteria; order Pseudomonadales; family Pseudomonadaceae; genus Pseudomonas; species Pseudomonas sp. JE3303. The sequence goes on along the minus strand of NZ_JBWGIF010000018.1, from coordinate 57,718 downwards.
TGTTTGGTGCGCCTATTCATGTTATCTGCTTGATCATCTTCGGTAGGTCAGTCGCGGTCTCAGACGAGGTGGGCTACTTTAATCTTTATTTCTTATTCTATGTGCTGGTGACCGTAGTACCGGCATCCCTGAGTCCATACTTGATCGTGAGGCTAATGGGAAATGGATTGGGAAAATCTTCGAGTTACCTGATGGTTGGGGCTCTAGCTGCTGTTGTACTTCCGGTAGGGCTTTATCTCACTAAAAACATCTGGTTGTGCTGGTTTGGAGAGCACATTTGTGCTCGTGCTGATCTGTTGCCGCTAGCATTGGTTGCTGGCGGGCTCGGCCTGATAGTAACGCAGTTGGTGCAGGTGCTGCATAGCGAACACCAGAGTAGATGGGTCGTGTTGGCAGGAGTGCTGTATGCGCTAGTGTATTTTTCTTCTGTAACGGCGTATGCGGTACGGGGCTCTATGACAGCGAATGAACAGTTTATTGCTTTTACAGGCGCCTTGATGGCGCAGGTATTAGTCTTGGCATGGCGGCGTTTTTTTCATTCTAGCATCGTGACAAACCAGGGATAGTTCCTAGGCGCGGACGTCAATGCCTAGATAATGGATGGAGGTAGACAGTGATCGAAATAGGAATTTTTGGTTGTTTTTTGACTTGGATAGGGTTGCTGTCATATTGCGTTTTTACAAAGCGTTATTTGGCATCCCTCTATTCACTATGTTACTCAGTGCCATTCCTGGCGCTAGTGAGGGGCATGTGGGCCGATCAAGTAGTATTGTGGCCGATTGGAAATTATACATTTGAGGTAACTGCTCCCATTGTTTTTCGTTTGACATGTGTTTGGGGGTTTGGCTTAGCGGGAGCCCTCGCGGCCCTGTTCTTATTTCGCGTCACTAATCGCTTAAATATTAAAGCGCCTAAGCTACCCTCCGTTAGTCTGGACGCAGTGCGCCTGTGGGCTTGGGGGTTTTGTGGTATAGCGGTGGTTTACATAGTGGCTCGTATTTTGATGCCTGAGCAGGTGTTTGCTGTGTTTACGGGCATCGAATCTTTCGCGGTATGTGCCATTTTGGTGTTTTTTACATATGCATTGCTTTCGGCTCGGTTTTGGCCTCTGGCGGTCTCAATGGGCCTCGCGTTTGGTTATGCCTATGCCAATACAAGGACGGGGGATCGTGATTTTGTAGTGCTGTTCATTGCTATGATACTGGGAGCAATTTTTTACTGGAGTAAGCACATCTCGTTTAAGCTTCTTATGTTAATTGGTGTGTTTGCTGGCGCCGTGCTTATGAGTGGTGTGTACGTATCCATGGTCAGAATGGAGGTTCCGCTCACTGAGGAGAATATTTCTCAGTATTTACTTTTTAACTCGTGGAATGCAATTGTTTTGCCGATGGTCGATCAGCTTTCTAATCATTGGTACGGAGATCATTTGAAGTTTGGAAAAACATATTTCGATATGCTTGCGTCCATAGCTCCGTCGCCTTTTTACAGTTATTTTGGTGCCATTAAGCCTATTACACTTGATAATCCAGCAGATTGGTACTACATCTATGGGTTAGGTGGTATGCACGCGGCGGGAGTCGGATTCGAAAATTTCGGTTTGGCCGGTGTGACGCTGGATGTCTTAGTCAGTATGAGTTTTCTTTTTTTGGTAGATAGACATAGCGAGGATCGCGCCTACTTCCGATACCTATTGTTTATGCTTTTGAGTGCGTCGGTAATGCATTGGTTGTGGTACGGTGCGATGTACATGTTGAACATGTTAATGTTTTTCTCTGTTTTGGTAACGCTCGTGTTGGGCGTTAGTCTAGTTGGGCGTGCCCTCTTGAGGGGGGGGCGTACGGCAGTCTCCTTCAGAGCAGGTCAATATTTTGGAAGGTGAGCCAAAGAGCTGATCCCGTAAGGATCGAGCGCCGAGGTAGAGTGAGGTCTCAGAGGCGTTACGCGAGTCGCGGACCTGCGGAGCCGCACCGTCTCTACGACTCCCGCAGGGCTTGACGATGTGTTGTGCGCTTGCCTCCTTGGGCCGTCATCTCCCGGTGCCTGGCTGACCGCGGGTACCCCATGTCATTTCGCTAAGGAAATGCGGCTGTTCTGTGTTGGGCCCAAGTGGTTTTTTCAGTGGTCGAGCATCAGCGGTTGTGGATTTGAAGAGGGACGCTACGGATGATCTGTGACTTAATCCTCCGTCCGCGTAGGAAAGTTCGTTACGCTTGGGTGCGTACCATCCTCTGGCAGTTTGAGGAATTCCCACAGAATCGAGCTGAATCGGCAAGGGCTTGTCTAGATTTCAAGGTTTTCCTGGAGGTCTTGGGGTGCGACAATCCGTGGATGGTTTGTGCACCTATCGGCCTGTCTAGAGCCCGCTCCCTTGAAGAGTGTGGTAGCGAGAAAGGCAGTTTCTGTGTAGGGTTGGGCGCGTTTCCAATCAGCTGGGAGCCTCGGTGCAGACACCTACACGATGTATCCTGTGCGGTGAGTGGCTTAAGTGTAGTAAATTCGTCGGTTTCCCAAGCGGTGAAGGTGAGCTTTCAGTAGTGGATTTCGATGGACTGAGTGGCTTGTTTTTGTGGCTCGTACCAAAGATGAGTGTACGTTATTAACATCTGGATATAAAAATGCTCGAACTGAAGAATGTCAAGCTCGCTGTGATCGGTCTAGGTTATGTCGGTCTGCCACTAGCTGTAGAATTTGGGAAGCGTCGGAGCGTTGTAGGGTACGACATCAATCTTCCACGAATCGAAGCTTTGAGGGCGGGTCATGACTCAACCCTAGAGGTCGACGATGCGGAGCTGAAAAGTTCTGTGCATATTTCATATACTGCGGATGCTTCTGATCTGCAGCCATGCAATGTGTACATCGTAACTGTGCCGACGCCAATCGATGAGTACAAGCGGCCAGACTTGACGCCGCTAATAAAAGCTTCGGAAGTGATTGGTAAGGTTCTTAGTAAAGGCGACATCGTCATCTATGAATCCACCGTCTATCCGGGTGCAACGGAAGAAGACTGTGTGCCCGTGTTGGAACATTTTTCGGGTCTAAAGTTCAACGAAGATTTTTTTGCTGGCTACAGTCCGGAGCGAATCAACCCCGGCGATAAAGAGCATCGTGTCACTACGATCAAGAAGGTAACGGCTGGATCTACGCCCGAGACGGCAGAGCTGGTTGACTCACTGTATCGTGAGATAATAGTCGCGGGCACTCATAAGGCCAGCACCATCAAAGTGGCTGAGGCTGCCAAGGTGATTGAAAATACCCAGCGTGACTTGAACATCGCGTTGATAAACGAGCTTGCCTTGATCTTCAATAAAATGGGGATAGACACTGAAGCGGTATTGCAGGCAGCTGGTACGAAGTGGAATTTTCTGCCATTCCGCCCAGGATTGGTAGGTGGCCATTGCATCGGCGTAGACCCGTACTATCTTACTCACAAGGCCCAGAGCATAGGTTACCACCCTGAGATCATTCTGGCGGGCCGCCGATTGAATGACAGTATGGGGGCTTACGTAGTTTCGCAGCTGGTCAAAGCTATGCTCAAGCGCCGGATACATGTGGATGGCTCCAGGGTATTGATAATGGGCCTGACATTTAAAGAGAATTGTCCAGACCTTCGCAATACGAAGGTAGTTGATATTGTTAAAGAGCTGGCAGATTACAATATCATTGCTGATGTCTATGATCCGTGGGTGAGTGCTTCTGAAGCAGAGCATGAATATGGAATTTCCCCTGTTGTTTCGCCCGAAAAAGGGGCGTATGACGGTGTAATTCTTGCCGTGGCACATGATCAATTCAAAGCGATGGGTGCCGAGCATATTAGGGCGTACGGAAAAGCCGAACACGTTCTCTATGATCTAAAATATTTGCTTGCTTCAGATGAATCTGATCTTCGTTTGTAAGATAATATTTACCTTTTAAATAACCATTCAGGATATCCCCCTTCCATGGCAGGCACTATGAATAGATACGATGTCGCAATCCAGGAGCTGCAGCGTGCCCCTAAAAAGTGGCTTGTCACGGGGGTGGCGGGATTCATTGGGTCAAACTTGCTTGAAGTGTTACTGAAGCTGAATCAAGAAGTAGTAGGTCTTGATAACTTTGCTACTGGGCATCAGCGTAATCTGGATGAGGTGCAGGGTGCGGTATCGCCAGAGCAGTGGGCCCGCTTCACTTTCATTCATGGAGATATCCGTAAAGTAGAAGATTGTCATTTAGCGTGCGCTGGCGCAGATTATGTTCTTCACCAAGCAGCTTTAGGGTCGGTTCCTCGTTCGATAGCTGATCCTATTACTACGAATATGGCAAATATCGATGGTTTTCTCAACATGCTGGTTGCGGCGCGTGACGCCGGCGTCCAAAGCTTTACCTATGCGGCCAGTAGCTCGACGTATGGTGATCACCCTGGACTGCCGAAAGTAGAGGACGTGATTGGTAAGCCCCTGTCCCCCTATGCGGTTACGAAATATGTGAACGAGTTGTACGCTGAGGTTTTCGCGCGGACGTACGGGTTTACTACTGTCGGATTGCGCTACTTTAACGTTTTTGGCAAGCGGCAAGATCCCGATGGTGCATATGCTGCAGTCATACCTAAATGGACAGCGGCAATGATCAATGGTGATGACGTTTTCGTAAATGGTGATGGAAAAACCAGTCGAGACTTTTGTTTCATTGAGAACGTTGTTCAGGCTAATCTGCTGGCGGCGGTAGCAACGGATGAGGCGGCTCGTAATCAAATTTACAACGTTGCTGTAAGTGGTCGTACTGATTTGAATCAGCTTTACGAGGCTATCAAGGTGAATCTCGCAGGTAATGGTGTCGTTTACACTAAAGAGCCTGTTTACAGGGATTTTCGTGCTGGCGACGTACGCCACTCTCAAGCGGACGTTTCCAAAGCCTGTAAGCTTTTAGGCTATATCCCACAGTACGATATAGATGAAGGAATTGCTAAAGCGATGCCTTGGTATGTCTCTTATTTTAGTAGTTGATAGGTGGTTTTCGGCGCCTGTTCATGCTAGTTGTGTAAAGTTGTGCTTGAGCGGCGATCATGTAGCATCAAAATAGAATTGGAATGCTCATTGCTGGCGACAGCGCGGGCGTACCCCCAGTGGGTTGTTCGTCGGTTGATCCGCTTCGGCTGATAGCTCTTCTGCGATACTTCGTAGGCGGGGAGTAGAGTTAATTTCGATTCTGGCGCAAGCCTCCTGCGCTCATGTGAGCGGTGGTTTTAAAAAAATAAAGGCAGCGGTGTCCAGCGGAGCAGGGCGCCGCAGCTGGTTTCTTGAGAGGTCGTAGATATCATGTGTGGTTTCGCGGGGTTGATAACGCCAAGCGCGGAGATGTTGGTCGCGCGCGTAGAGGATATGCTTACGCCGCTTTTTCATCGTGGGCCTGATGACCAGGGTACTTGGACTGATGCCTCCATCGGTCTGGGCCTCGGCCACCGCCGTCTAGCGATTCTCGACCTGTCTGCACACGGTCACCAGCCGATGCATTCCGCTTCCGGGCGTTACGTCGTCATTTTCAATGGTGAAATCTACAATTTTGCGGCTTTACGGAAGGAGATTGACTCGGAGGTCGAAGGGGCCAATTGGCGCGGTCATTCAGACACCGAGGTTTTGCTAGCCGCATTTGAGATGTGGGGCATTGAGGGGGCACTTAGCAGAGCCGTCGGCATGTTTGCCATTGCAGTATGGGACACCCGGACTCAAGTACTGACGTTGGCCCGAGATAGAATGGGGGAAAAACCTCTCTATTTCGGCAGGGTGAACAACGAGTTTTATTTTGCATCTGAGTTGAAAGCGATCAGGACTCAATGCGCGGAACATCTTGATATTGATCGCAACGTCCTCGCCGAGTACATGCGCTTCGGTTATATTCCAGCTCCAAATTCTATCTATCAGAACATATACAAGCTACAGCCTGGGCACTTGATTGAAGTTACCGCGCAAGGTGTAGCTGGGGAGTCGCGAGCATTCTGGAGACTTGATGGGAGTACTTCAATTGATGCTAGAAAGGACCTCGAGCAGGCCAGTGACGATGAAGTGCTTAACCTTGTCCATGATCAGCTTTTCGCTTCGGTGGGTTTGCAGTCTTTCTCCGATGTTCCCGTCGGTGCATTCCTCTCGGGTGGTGTCGATTCCAGTTTGGTAGTTTCGCTGATGCAGGCTCAGAGCTCAAGCCGAGTGCGAACCTTTACCATCGGTTTTGAAGAAGAGGCTTTCAACGAGGCGCCATATGCGCGTGAAGTCGCTGAGCATCTGGGTACGGACCATACCGAAATGTATGTCAAAGCACTTGATGCTGCTGCACTGATCCCCCTGCTACCCAAAATTTACGATGAACCATTCGCCGATTCCTCTCAGATACCTACTACGCTGGTGTCAAAGCTAACCCGCGAGCATGTAACTGTTGCCTTGACAGGCGATGGTGGCGATGAGCTGTTTGCAGGTTACCCGCGGTATCCGATCACTGCTGGCCTATGGAATAAGGTGCGCAAGGTACCCATGCCTTTGCGTAGCGCTGTCGCGGCTGTGTTGACCAAACCATCCGCGTCGGATTGGGATAAGATCACGGACAGACTTCCTGCGCGCTATCAGCGTACGATCAACGGGCGACGAGTTAATCGCCTTGGCCAATTGATGAAGTCTCAAAGTCTAGGCGAAATGTATATCCGCCTCATGTCGCATTGGCAGCCTGAAGACCACATTGTGATCGGTGGTAGATGTAGCGGGTTTGATAGTTTTCCTGCTCAAGATAGCGGCAGTATTTCCGCGATGAGACATTGGGATGTGAGCCAGTATCTCCCGGACGACCTACTAGTCAAGGTTGACCGTGCCACGATGAATTCGAGCCTTGAATCGAGGGCGCCGTTGCTTGATCACCGCGTGGCGGAGCTTGCTTTCTCGCTGCCGGAGCGCTTTCTGGTGCGTGATGGTGTTGGCAAGTGGGCATTACGAAGGGTCCTCGATCGCTACGTACCTAGGCAGCTGATAGAAAGGCCGAAGGCTGGCTTCTCCATTCCGCTTGGTGAATGGTTGCGCGGCCCGCTTCGAGCATGGGCGGAAGACCTGCTCGCGCCCTCGCGGCTAAGCAGCGAAGGATATCTGGACGCTGATCTGGTTGGCAGAATGTGGACTGAGCACCTGCTGGGAAAATTTGACCGCAGCGTAAATATCTGGAATGTGCTCATGTTCCAGGCTTGGCTGAGAGAGGTACATTTGCCCCCGCAGCCTAGCAAAGCCGGCATTGGTCGGGAGGTATTCCATTGAAAATTGTTATCAATGCCTTTTCCGCAAGACTTGGTGGTGGTCAGACCTATCTGATCAATTTACTCAAGCATGTGCCTGTTATAGAAGGCTTGAGTATCATCGTGTTGGCGCCTGCTGATCTCAAGCTGCCGGAGCATCCGGCTATCAGCCGGTATACTCCAAACTATTCACTGAACAACCCATTGGTGAGAACCTTATGGGAAAAGCTTGTGCTGCCTCGCTATTTACGCAAGGTCCGGGCCGATGTGCTGTTTTGCCCTGGCGGCGTCGTCGCAACTAAAGCTCCTGATGGCTGCAAAGTCGTTACTATGTTCAGAAACATGATCCCGTTCGACAAGCGAGTCCTAGGCTACCTTCCCTTCGGTTTGCAGCGAATTCGTAGCTGGCTGCTGTATCACACGATGTTACGGAGCATGTCGGGTGCAGATCTCACGATCTTCATTTCTGATTATGCGCGCAGCGTCATAGAGAAGCTGACGACCATACCGAACGCCGTGACCATTCCTCATGGTATTGGAGAGGCGTTCAGGACCTTTGATAAACAACTGCCTCGTCCCAGTCGGCTGCCGACCGACTCGTACTTGTTGTATGTATCCCGTTTCGATGTGTACAAACACCATTATGAGGTCGTTAGCGCCTACTCTAACTTGCCGAGAGAGTACCGAGATCGCTTTCGTTTGGTGTTGATTGGCGAGTCCAATATGCCGGGTGCCGAGCGAGTGCACGCCCTGATCCATTCCTTAGGGATCAGCGAGCGCGTCATCATATTGGGCTCGGTACCGTATGCTGAGCTCCCTACGTATTATCACCATGCAGAGTTGACATTATTCGCCTCCTCGTGTGAAAACTGCCCAAATATTCTGCTTGAGGCGCTTGGTGCGGGTAGGCCGGTGTTGTCTTCGAATATCATGCCGATGCCTGAGTTTGGCGCGGAAGCGGCTGCTTATTTCTCGCCGTTCGACGCGGATGACATCGCTAGGGCGATGACTGCTGTGCTGTCGAGTTCGCATTACTCTCAAGACCTCGCCGACGCAGCCGCATCACAGTGTCAGAAGTTCAATTGGTCTAGCACTGCAAAATCGACGTGGGCAGCAATTTCCAAGTTGGTGGCACATGCAAAATAGTCAACCATCTGAGCCATTGAAAGTTTTGGTGCTTAGCCAGTACTTCTGGCCTGAGTCATTCATCATCAATGATGTGGTTAGACTACTTCACGAGCAGGGCCATGAGGTAGTAGTTGCTACGGGTAAGCCTAACTATCCAGAAGGGAACTTCTTTCCAGGTTACCGATTTTGGGGTGTTCAGCATGAACGCTATCTAGGAAAAGTCGATGTTTTCCGAGTGCCGTTGTGCGAGCGAGGCGCGGGCGGGGCTAAAAAGCTGGTCCTCAACTATTTATCGTTTGCCTTTTTTGGCTTGTTTGCATTCCCGTTCCTGCTGCGCAAGCGCAAGTTTGATGCAATTTTCGTTTTTGCGCCTTCGCCCTTGACCCAGGTGATTCCGGCTATTGCCTTAAAGTATATCAAGCGGGCATCGTTGACGGTATGGGTTCAGGATTTGTGGCCTGAAAGCCTAGCTGCTACGGGTTATATTAAAAGCCCCTTGGCGCTGCGGTTAGCAGGCTGCTTTGTTAAGGGTATCTACGCTTTTTGCGACAAGCTCTTCGTCCAGTCCAAGGCATTTTTCGATCCGGTGGCGCGCTACGCGAGGCGGGAGAAAATTGTTTGGTATCCAAACAGCATTGATGCGACCACGGTAGAGCCCACAGCAACTGTCCCCAAGGATTTGATACAGACCCTTGATGATTATTTTTGCGTGGTTTTCGCCGGCAACCTTGGCACGGCTCAGGCTCTGGATACCATTGTAGAGGCCGCTATCAGCTTGCGCGACGACCCCGAAATCCGGCTGGTGATAGTGGGTAGCGGCAGCAGGTTCAATTGGCTAAAGGAGCAGAAGGCCCTCCATAGTCTGGATAATCTGATTTTGCCTGGTCGTTTTCCGATGGACACGATGCCGCAGGTTTTCGAGCGCGCAGGCGCGTTGCTTGTTACTCTGAACGCCGATGAGATTTTCACGCAGACGATTCCTAGCAAGGTCCAGGCTTATCTGGCGTCGGGTCGGCCCATTGTTGCTTGCCTGGACGGTGAGGGGGCCCGGGTTGTGGAAGAGGCCGGGGCGGGGATGAGTACCCCTGCCGAGCAAGCTGGGCCACTGGTGAAGACTATTCAAAAAATGAGGTCAATTGGCAAAGAGGAGCGTGAGCAAATGGGCGCTAACGGTCGAGCCTTCTTCGATGCTCATTTCGACATGCGTCATCAAGTTGAGTCTTTGGTGGAAATGCTTAAGATGTCCGGTAAAAAGGAGTAGTTATGCGGATTCTGGTTCTCGGTGTGACCGGTATGCTGGGCAATGCGGTATTCAAGGTTTTCGACGGCGATGATAGCCACGAGGTGTGGGGAACGCTGCGCGGTGGCTCGAGTCTTAGAAACTTCCCGCAGCACAACCATGACCGTCTGATTACGGGAATCGACGTACTCGACGTCCAGGCTTTGATCAGCGTGTTCGAAAAAGTTCGGCCTGAGGTAGTCATCAACTGCGTTGGTCTGATTAAGCAGTTGGCAGATGCTAAAGACCCGCTAACGGCTCTACCTATCAACTCCATGCTGCCGCATCAGCTCGCCCGGTTGTGTTCGCTTTCCAATGCTCGCCTTATCCATGTCAGCACTGACTGCGTGTTCTCCGGGCGGCAGGGTGGTTATTTGGAAAGCGACATATCAGACGCCGAAGATCTCTATGGAAAGTCGAAGTTCATCGGTGAACTTAATGATGAGCCGCATGCAATTACCTTGCGAACTTCGATCATTGGTCATGAGCTGAACTCAAGTCAGTCCCTGGTTGATTGGTTCTTGTCCCAAGAGGGTGCTGTAAGAGGTTTCTCCAAGGCAGTGTTCTCAGGTTTGCCGACGGTTGAATTGGCGCGTGTCATGAAGGATTACGTACTGCCCCGACCTTCGCTGAGCGGGTTGTACCATGTAGCAGCGCAACCGATTTCAAAACTGGACTTGTTGAATCTGTTAGCGACGCAATATGGCAAAGAGATCGTAATCACTCCAGACGACAACCTGGTCATTGATCGATCGCTTAACGGCAAGCGGTTCTCTGAAGCAACAGGCTATGAAGCTCCGGCATGGCCCGAGCTGATTCGGATCATGTGGGCAGGGCGATAAGTCGCTGCTCTGACGTATTTACGTGAATGCTACCTCCCCAGAATGACTGAATTCTGTGTTGGGGCTCTCGTTAACTGGAAGATTCATATATGTTTGATAACAAAGTATTGATGATTACTGGCGGTACCGGCTCATTCGGAAACGCAGTGCTAAAACGTTTTCTCGACACCAATGTTCGAGAAATTCGGATTTTTAGTCGCGATGAGAAAAAGCAGGAAGACATGCGCATCGCGGCTGCTAATGAAAAGCTTAAGTTTTACATTGGTGACGTCCGTGACTATGACAGTCTCAAACAAGCAATGGTGGGTGTCGATTATATTTTCCATGCGGCAGCGCTCAAGCAGGTTCCGTCTTGCGAGTTTTACCCGATGGAAGCGGTCCGCACCAATGTATACGGTACGGAGAATGTGCTAAATGCCGCCATCGCCAGCGGTGTCGAGCGCGTAGTTGTACTATCTACCGATAAAGCTGTTTACCCAATCAATGCAATGGGCATTTCCAAGGCCATGTCAGAAAAGCTCATGGTCGCTAAGTCGCGAATGATTCCAGCTGGTGGCACCGTTGTCTGTGCTACTCGCTATGGAAATGTCATGGCTTCACGTGGTTCGGTAATTCCCCTCTTTATCGAGCAGATGCGGACCGGTGAACCACTTACGCTGACAGACCCTAATATGACTCGCTTCCTGATGTCGTTGGAGGATTCCGTGGACTTGGTATTGCATGCTTTCGAGCATGGCAAGCAAGGAGATCTCTTCGTTCAGAAGGCCCCGGCATCTACTGTTGGCGTGTTGGCTCAGGCGCTCATCGAACTCTTCGCACCTAATAATCAAGTTCGCGTCATCGGTACTCGTCACGGTGAAAAGCTCTATGAGTCGCTGGTCTCACGGGAAGAGATGGCCAAGGCGGAAGATATGGGGCGATACTACCGGGTGCCGGCTGATAACCGCGATCTCAACTATAAGAAATACTTTGTTGAGGGTGAAGAGAAAATCTCCGAGCTAGACGACTATACCTCACATAATACTGACCGGTTGGATGTTGAGGGTGTCAAACAGTTGCTCATGAAGCTCGACTACATCAAGGAGCAGCTGAATGCTTAAGGTAATGACGCTGGTCGGCACCCGCCCTGAGCTTATCAAGATGAGCCGTGTGATCGCTGAACTCGACCGCCAAGTTAATCACGTATTGGTCCATTCTGGTCAAAACTACGACTTCGAGTTGAACCAGGTGTTCTTCGATGACTTGGAAATCCGCAAGCCCGATCATTTCCTCGGCGCCGCCGGTGAGACCGCTGCACAGACCATCGCCGAAGTTATCGCTAAAGCGGACCAGGTATTCGATCTGGAGAAACCGGATGCGTTGCTGCTCTATGGTGATACCAACACCTGCCTCGCCGTGATCGCAGCGAAGCGCCGTAAAATTCCTGTCTTCCATATGGAAGCGGGAAATCGATGCTTCGATCAGCGGGTGCCTGAGGAACTCAACCGTAAAGTGCTCGATCATCTGTCCGACATCAATATGGTGTTGACTGAGCATGCTCGACGGTATCTGATCGCAGAGGGTATCCGTCCCGAGACTATTATCAAAACAGGCTCGCACATGCATGAAGTGCTCGAGCACTACATGCCGAAGATCAAAAGTTCCGATGTGCTCGCACGGAGCGGCCTTGAAGCTGGAAAGTTTTTCATAGTCAGCACGCATCGCGAGGAAAATGTCGACAGCCCGGAAAACTTGAGGGATTTGCTAGCTACTTTGCGTGCGCTAGTATGTGAGTATGGCTATCCGGTAATCATCTCCACTCATCCACGTACCCGCAAACGGCTTGAGGATTTAGGCGAAAATCTTGATGATCCTCTGATTCGTTTCGTAAAACCTTTCGGGTTGCTCGACTACATCAGCCTGCAGATGTCCGCTTTCTGCGTACTATCGGACAGCGGGACTATCACTGAGGAAGCGTCGTTACTCAACCTGCCCGCTGTCACCTTGCGCAACGCCCATGAGCGACCCGAAGGCATGGATGAGGGCACTCTGATCATGAGTGGCCTTAAGGCGGAGTCCGTACTCGCTGCGGTCAAGGTAATCACGACCCAACACAAGGCTGACCGGCGTGTATTCCCGATCGTCCCCGATTACGAGGGCGGTCCCGTATCTCAGCAAGTCGTCCGCGTTGTGTTGAGTTACACCGATTACATCAATCGTACTGTGTGGCGGAAATCCTAAGTGGACGTCATGACAAGGAGTGTCTTTCTCACGGGCGCGACCGGCTTCGTTGGCTCTGCGATAGCCAAACGCCTGGCGAGAGATGGTTGTGAATCATTGATCTGCGCGGCGCGTAGCGAGTCCGCTAAGCTGCCATCAACCGCCCGCGCAGTGATTTGCCGAGATTTTGGGGTCAATGATGGATGGGAGCGTGCGCTGAGCGGCGTTGACGTCGTCATTCACTCGGCCGCGCGTGTGCATGTGATGAATGACAAGGAGTCCGATCCCCTAGTGGCTTTCCGTAAGGTCAATGTAGAGGGGACTCTCAATCTCGCCCGTCAGGCTGCAGCAGCTGGCGTGCGCCGCTTCGTCTTTATCAGTTCGATCAAGGTCAATGGTGAGGGGACAGTACCAGGGCACCCATATCGAGCTGACGACACGCCGGCTCCAGCTGATCCTTACGGGGTGTCGAAAATGGAGGCCGAGGAATGTCTGCGTCAGCTGGCTGCACAAACTGGTCTGGAGGTGGTAATTATTCGTCCTGTGCTAGTTTACGGCCCCGGCGTTAAAGCCAACTTCCAAGTCATGATGCGCTGGCTAGACAAAGATCTGCCTTTACCGTTCGGGGCAATCGACAATCGCCGCAGCCTGGTGGCCCTAGATAACCTCGTGGACTTAGTGTGCCTATGTATGACACACCCTGCAGCAGCCAATCAGACCTTCTTGGTCAGTGACGACGAGGATTTGTCGACCACTGCCCTGCTTCGCAGGATGGCGTACGCGCTAGGCAAGACAGCGCGTCTGCTTCCGATTCCCGCCTGGATGCTCAGTACTGGTGCTAGGGCCCTAGGCAAGGGGGCACTGTCCCAGCGGTTGTGCGGATCGTTGCAGGTTGACATTCAAAAAACGCGTGAAATGCTCGATTGGACGCCTCCCGTCAAAGTCGATTCGGCATTACTGACCACTGCTAGGTCCTATCAGGAGAACAACAAAAAATGATGCTTTTGTGGTCTCTTTCTGCAGTGTTGGTCATGTCCTTGATAATGACGGCAGCCTTGCGTCGTTACGCACTGGCACGCAGTGTCATGGATATACCAAATGCACGCAGCTCCCATACCGTCCCAACACCGCGCGGCGGAGGCGTTGCTATCGTTCTCACGTTTTTACTTGCCATCGTGGCACTGGCGCTATCGGGCGCCGAGAGCAGCACTACACTTGTAGCTCTTGGTGGTGGAGGGGCTTTGATCGCTATCATCGGTTTCATGGATGATCACGGGCATATCGCAGCCCGTTGGCGGTTGCTCGGTCACTTTGTTGCTGCGTTCTGGATCCTCGCTTGGATGGGAGGGCTGCCTCCACTATCCATCTTTGGATGGGATTTGGATTTGGGCTGGCTGGGCGGTCTGCTTGCTGCCGTCTATCTGGTCTGGTTGCTCAACTTGTACAACTTTATGGATGGCATTGATGGCATTGCGAGTGTCGAAGCGATAACCGCGTGCCTCGGGGCGGCCTTCCTCTACTGGCTCTCGGGCTACGATCAGACAGCCCTCTTGCCACTGGTATTGGCCGCTGCTGTCGCGGGCTTTCTAGTTTGGAACTTTCCCCCTGCGAAGATCTTCATGGGGGATGCTGGCAGCGGATTCATCGGTATTATCCTGGGCGGTTTATCGCTGCAGGCGGCTTGGACCTCGCCGCCGATGTTCTGGTGCTGGTTGATATTGCTAGGAGTCTTCATAGTCGATGCTACATACACTCTGGTGAGGAGATTGCTGCGTGGGGACAAGGTCTATGAGGCCCACCGCAGTCACGGCTACCAGTTCGCTTCTCGCGAGCATGGTAAGCATTTACCCGTCACATTGGCCGTCGCTGCTCTCAATCTGGGATGGCTGCTGCCAATCGCGTTATGCGTCGTTGAGCTTGGCTTGGATGGAGTAGTGGGTGTAGTTATTGCCTACACTCCATTGGTGGCGTTGGCTGTTCGTTATCGAGCGGGCGGCTTGGAAGATGGCCACAAAAGTTAAATTGGGCGCTGTGCCGCTAGAGACACCAGGAAGCCTTGAGGAGTTATGGAAAAAGTGCGTACAAAACTGCTAGCTCTGCCACGGCGTCATAAGCGACTGCTGCAGGTCATGACCGATATCGTGCTGGTATGGGGGGCCTTGTGGCTGGCGTTTGCGGTTCGCCTGGGCATCGACGAGATGGCTAACCCAGTCATAGACCACACTTGGCTCTTTGTTTGTGCGCCACTTGTATCAATTCCGTTGTTCATTCGCTTCGGTCTTTACCGAGCAGTGATGCGCTATTTTGGCAATGATGCGTTGATAGCAATCATCAAGGCAGTCACGCTTTCCGCGCTGATTCTCGGTTTCATCATCTACTGGGCTAGCAACCATCAGAATGTCGTGCCGCGCTCGATCACCTTCAACTACTGGTGGCTTAGCCTAATCATGATTGGCGGCTTGCGCCTAGGCATGCGTCAATACTTTCTGGGGGACTGGTTCACTGCTGCAGTTCAACACGTTCCTTTTGCCAGTCGGGACAATGGCTTACCTAAAGTGGCGGTTTACGGTGCTGGCGCGGCTGGTAATCAGCTCGTGGCGGCGTTGAGGATGGACAAGGCCATGCGCCCGGTTGCATTTATTGACGATGACTCAAGCATCACCGACCGTGTCATTGCCGGGTTACAGGTCTATCACCCTGAGAACCTGCAACGTATGATAGACGTCACCGGCGCTCAAGAAATTCTTCTGGCGATTCCTTCTTCCACACGCACCCGACGCCGCGAAATCCTAAATTATCTAGAAGGATTCCCGCTGCATGTACGCAGTGTGCCCGGATTCATGGATCTGGCGAGCGGCAAGGTGAAGGTGGATGATATCCAGGAAGTCGACATCGCCGACCTTCTCGGACGAGATGCGGTGCCAGCACAAAATGACCTGCTTGAACGCTGCATTGTTAATCAGACCGTTTTAGTCACCGGCGCCGGTGGATCAATCGGGTCAGAATTGTGTAGACAGATCCTGGGGCAGGAACCCAAGACCTTACTGCTGTTCGACCACAGCGAGTTCAACCTCTACAGCATTCTTTCGGAGTTGGAGCAACGAGTGGCCCGCGAGTCGCTTCCCGTGTGTCTGATCCCAATATTGGGGTCTGTTCGCAACCAATCTCAGCTGCTCGACATCATGAAAACTTGGCGCGTCGATACTGTGTATCACGCTGCTGCATACAAGCATGTGCCGATGGTGGAGCACAACATCACCGAAGGGTTGCTGAATAATGTGATCGGCACGCTACATACTGCCCAGGCCGCTCTGCAAGCCGGTGTTGCAAACTTTGTACTGATTTCAACGGACAAGGCGGTACGACCTACTAATGTCATGGGCAGTACCAAGCGTCTCGCTGAAATGACGTTGCAGGCCCTGAGTCAAGAGTTGGCGCCAGTACTATTCGGTGAAGCAGGTAATGTTTCACAGGTGAATAAGACCCGCTTCACAATGGTCCGCTTCGGTAATGTCCTCGGCTCCTCCGGTTCGGTGATTCCACTCTTCCACAAGCAGATCAAAGCTGGTGGCCCGCTGACTGTCACTCACCCCAAGATCACGCGTTACTTCATGACCATTCCAGAGGCGGCGCAGCTAGTAATTCAGGCCGGGTCAATGGGTAAAGGCGGGGATGTCTTTGTCCTCGACATGGGGGAGCCGGTGCGCATTGTCGAGTTGGCCGAAAAAATGATCCACCTCTCCGGCTGCAGTGTCCGTTCCGAGCGTAATCCCTCGGGTGATATTGCTATCGAGTTCACAGGTTTGCGGCCAGGTGAAAAGCTGTATGAGGAGTTACTTATCGGGGATAACGTCCTTGCAACAGGTCATCCTATGATTATGAGCGCAAACGAAGACTTCTTGCCTTGGGATATGCTTAAAGATGCGCTGGGTCACTTGCTAGAGGCGGCATCCGGCGATGATTTCGTAAGAGTACGGCAGTTACTGCGTGAAACGGTTGTAGGCTATGCGCCTGAAGGCGAAATTGTTGACTGGATCTATCAGCAACGTCGTCTGGAGCCATGACTTCCTCGGTCGGTGCCACTCGTTAAACTTCTGTGTCTGTAGCGTGGTTCGTCGCGAGATCAAAGGGGCGCCCATTTGTGACAACAGGATTTGTTTCGCTTCATGAACATCAAGCGCGTGGGGGCTTCATTGAACCATGTGTTCCTCACGGCAAAGGGCAAGGCCAATGGGGTCGCGGGCTGCAGGGACGCCCCCGAAAAAAATCAAATTGGCCACAAGGCTGTTCCACGTAAGTGTGCAGCCTTGCGATTAATAATCGACAATGTCTCCAAGTTTTGAAGCGGGTGGTGCGTCCGTCTACCACCCATGTGACTCTGTCTAGTGTCTAGGGCTTAGCCAAAGTAGAGGTCCGCATTGTTCAATAATGTGGTCTGGCCGAGAAGTGTGATATTGCCGCCGTGTGCGCCATCGCCGGCAGTGTCAAACGTCACTACCAGTCCGTCCGCTTGTAGAGTCTGAGTAATCCCTGCAGCCGCAGTTGTCCAGCCATATATGTACAGAGTGTCTTCACCTTGCGTGAAGTCCTGAATCGTGTCGGTACCACTACCCGCAGTAAATACGAAGAAGTCCCGCCCTTTGCCGCCGGTTAAAAGATCGTTGCCCGAGCCGCCAACGATGAAATCGTTGCCGCCACCACCCGCTAGCACATCATCGCCGTCGTGACCATAAAGTGAGCAGCTTGCATCAGAATGAGACTGAATAATGTCGTTGCCGCTGTTTTTTCCGCTAACACTGCCGGAGAGTTCAGCTCCTAGAGTGCCTATGTAAGTGATCTTGTCTGCTACGGTGCTGCCAGTGATCTTTTCCGAGTATCCAGATCCAGAATTGCCAGCGATGGCCGTCGTATTGAAGCCTTTGAGCGGGTCCGCGCTGAACACGAAAGCAGTGTCGGCGGACGTGAGCAAGGACGTACGGCCTTCTATCAACATCCCACCATCAAAACGGCTATCCCCATCAGTGTCATAGCGGAAATAGACACCATCCGAAGTCAATTGCTGATCGATTCTATAATCAAACTCTTTTTGTGAAAGCTGTGTGCGCCCTGTGCCGCCGGTACCGGTGACACCAAGGAAAATAAGCTTATCAGCACCTACGCCAAAACTATCGATGATGTCGTTAAAGCCATCCCCTTTAGAAAAGACGTATTCGTCCGCCCCGCCTCCACCGGACAAGTAATCATCACCTTTTCCCCCCGCCAAGAGATCACTATACTGACCTCCGATCAATACATCATTGCCCTCATTACCGTAGAGCTGGCCGGCGGAAAGACGCAGAGCGAGGGTGTCATTACCCGCTCCGCCTATGAGCGTGGCGAGAATCGGAACCTTGGTGCTACCATCATACGAAATAAAATCCGCTCCCGATGTTCCGGTTATAGTGGCTCTTCCGTTATTAGTAATGGCGTTGCTGTCTGTAAATCTGGTGACGTTAGGGTCTCCCGCAGAATTGACCACGGTATACTCAAATACACCATTTAGCGAATTGGCGATACTTTCAAGTAAGGTATCGCTCAAGCTGTCTGTGCTTGCATAGAGCTTATGCTCCGAAGTGATCATCTGCGCTGCATAAAGGTTGGCCTGGCGCAGTGCGTCTGCCCCGGTTTCGGCCCACCCGCTTTCTTCTGAGTTATGAGGAATGAAGTATTCGACATCACTTGAATTCATCATATCAATGACGCCGATGCGTTCGCCTGTACGAACATCGGTATAGTAAACGTTGTAATCGGCGTCTTGTATTTCCCACTTGTTAGTAGTGGTATTGAAGATCTCTATGTATGTATGGCCCTGAAAAAAACCCTGAGTGTCTGAATACGTCCAAATAGTGCGCTTCTGCAGGCCTAGCTCCGCGCACAGGCCGCTGAACACGTTGACCATGTTTCCGCATAGCAGCTCAACGCCTTCGGCAGTAGGGTCACCCATTACTGTCTTGTAGATTTGCTCGGCTGTATAATACGGGTCGTTGGCATGAGCGGCCCACCACTCACCATCAGAGTGTATGGTATTGGTCGCTAGCAATTCGCGGGCGACGTCTTGAAGTAACAAGCCGGTTGCGGCCGATTCTTCTCGGACAATATCTGCGAGTAGAGCAAAATAATTAGTCACGGTTAGTTTCGCAAGGTTAGTGGCTGTTCCATGTAAAGTCCATCCAAGGACGATACTGCTGTTGTTGCCGTATATTACCTCTTTTAGGCGATTGCGGCAAAATGCTGAGCGCAATAAACTGGCTAGCCATACCGTGTTTCAATTTTTTAACAAGAACTGAGCAATGAAAAGCGCATCACAGGAGCTTGACCGCCGGCAAAGCTTGCGACTGAGCACTGACGACTAGGGTGCGTGAACGCATCTGCCGTTCATTGCCGTGGACACCGGTGCAGCCCGGGGTGGGCCCGCCGACATCCGGCGATCCCGGCTTATCAGCAACGTCTGGTTGCAGTGAAGCTTGTGGGTCGGTATGCAACTAAGCTTCCGAGAGCCCACTGTTCCGGACGGTCGTTTAACCGTTGAGAGGATTTTTTCTTGATCGAAAATTCCGACAGGCTACGTAATATGCATGTCCTATGCGATGGACCTATCCTGATCCATGCGGTCTCTAAGCAGCTATCTGCGGACTGTAGGTGGGTGGATCTTGCGGTGGGCTGATGATCTGCTCGCGGATAAACCTGCGGGCGCTTTTGATTTTTGAGCATTGATTACGCTGGCCATAGACCCTTGAGACTTATCTGTTCACCATTTATGCCAGCTCACCGAAGTTGGAAAATTTCTGGTGGTTTGGCGACTATGCGGTCTGAATGCCTGCAGGACGCAGCAATGGTTACTCGAGATTATCGAAGATGAATGACTCATCCCTACATCGGGTTTGAAAGACGTTAGGTCCGTCTCAAACTTCAAAATATTTGCGCGCGCAAGCAAGAGCCACTGTAAAGCGATATCGATATGCCATGTTAGCTCATCGCACCGTTGCGCCAGTGACAGGTTGTCGCACTCAGGCTCTAGGGTGGTGCCTGTATTAAACAGCATCCCATAATATTTCTGAAGGGGTAAACCAAGAGTCAAGCCAACAATCACTGCTGACTCGGCTCCTAGGCGTTTATGTAAATATTGCTTTCAACGAGGCGCTAGCAGCAGCATCGAGCCTGGCGCAGTGGTTTTTATGCAAAGACGGGCGAAATCCGACGAAATTCCTGACCTATCGGGCTTGGGACGGGTGAATTTACTCGGCAGGCAGCCCTCGGGTGGTACACTCCCGCGCTTCGTGCAGCTCCATCAACACCACACATTGGCAATTCCCAGATGATTCACAGCACATCCGAAAACGACCTGCAGGTGGCCTTGAGGGCATGCCGGAGCAGTTTCATGGCGGTAGGTTTTTTCAGCCTCTTCATTAATGCACTGATGTTGGTCCCGACATTCTACATGTTGCAGGTTTATGGACGAGTGGTCACGGGCGGGAGTCTGACGACTTTAGCCATGCTGACACTTATCATGTCCGCGCTGCTTATAACGATGGGGCTGCTTGAGTGGGTGCGCTCGCGGATCATGGTACGCGTCAGCACTCGACTGGATGCGCTTTTGAGCCATAACGTCTATAAAGCCAGTTTCAAACGGGCTCTAGAAAGCGGGGGGATGGACGCCTCGGCCCAGCCGCTGGCCGATCTAACGGGGCTGCGCCAATTCATGGCAGGTAACGGCTTATTTGCTTTTTTTGATGCGCCATGGTTGCCTATTTATATCTCGGTTCTATTCCTGTTCCATCCTTGGTATGGTTGGGCGTCCATAGGCTGTGCGATTATTTTGTTATTGCTGGCATATATCAATGAGAGGTCTACGGGCAAGCTTCTCTCGGAGGCCAATAGAGAGAGCATCGGTGCAACGCTTAGTAACGCGAAGAATCTGCGTAATGCCGAGGTCATCGAGTCTATGGGCATGCTTGAGTCTTTTATATCGCGCTGGAGTCGGCGGCAGAGGAGTGTGTTGTTGTTGCAATCCCTCGCCAGCGACCGCAGTGGTATTATTACTTCAATCTCAAAAAGCTTTCGTCTGCTAGTGCAGTCGCTGATTCTAGGGTTGGGCGCCTATTTAGCGGTTACTCATGAGATCAGTCCCGGACTTGTAATCGCAGGTTCCGTGCTATTGGGTCGTGCATTGGCACCGTTAGATTTAATGATTGGCAGTTGGAAAGGGTTCATCGCCGCCCGCTCGCAATATGCACGTCTCAACAGCATTCTTGACAAGCAGAATGGTGAGCCAGAACGAATGCGACTGCCCATCCCCTTAGGAGATGTGACTGTTGAGAACCTTACGCTAGGTGCACCGGGTTCCAACACCTCGATTATCAAGGGCATAAGTTTTAGCGCACCGGCAGGTACTATAATCGGTATCGTCGGTCCTAGCGCGTCGGGTAAGTCAACGCTTGCCAAGGCGTTAATGGGCGTTTGGAGACCACGGCAGGGTGTGGTTCGTCTGGATGGTGCTGATATTACTAACTGGGATAAACGTGAGTTAGGCCAGCACCTGGGTTATCTACCTCAAGACATTGAATTATTTGAAGGTAGCATAAGTGATAATATTGCGCGTTTCGGTGCTGTTGATTCGCATCAGGTAGTATTAGCAGCGAAGGCTGCGAGTGTTCACGAAATGATTTTGATGCTCCCTGATGGCTACGATACGGTCATAGGGGATGGCGGCATCAACCTGTCAGGCGGTCAAAGGCAGCGCATCGGCTTGGCAAGGGCCCTTTATGGCAGTCCGAGGCTCATCGTCCTGGATGAGCCAAATTCCAACCTCGATGAAGTTGGCGAGCGCGCGTTGGCGTTGGCGTTGCGGCACTTGAAAGCGACGGGGGCGGCGGTTTTTGTCATCGCTCATCGCACCTCGATTTTGGCGCAACTCGATCGTCTGCTGGTGATGAACGCTGGCACGATTAGCTTGTACGGAACGCGAGATCAGGTTCTGGCGGAAATGGCCGCTCAACGGAAATCTGGTATCCAAGCCGGTATAGACGTCAATTCAGCTGGCGATTGACAGGAAGCTATCAATGACTCGCATGCTCAATCCCTCGCCTGATGCATTCGCTGATCTACCCGTGTCTGATCATGCTATACGTCGCGCAGGTATTTTTATCGTATTCGTGACGTTTGTCCTTTTCGGCGGTTGGGCAGCGTTTGCGCCACTCGACGGCGCTGCGTACGCGCCGGGTGTAGTGACCGTACAGACGTATCGCAAGACGGTTCAGCACCTCGAAGGCGGCATCGTGAAAGAGCTGTTCGCCCGTGATGGCGATGTTGTGAGCAAAGGTGACCCAATCATCTTGCTGGATGACGCTCAGTTGCGGTCGGAATACGAGATAACTCGCAGCCAATTGATTTCCGCCAAGGCTATGGAGGCCCGATTGCTCGCCGAGCGGGATAGTTTACCGGTTATAGTATTCTCGGACTCAACTGATTTCCAGGGTCAACGTAGCGCTGAAGCGCGCTACGGAGAAACTCAGGTATTCAATGCACGGCGGAGTTCTCGCCTTGGGCAAATCGCGGTCCTGCGTGAGCGTATTAGCCAGCTAAACCAGCAGATCAAAGGCACCAGCGCCATGATCGAAACCAAGAGCAATTTGCAAGAATCCTACAGTGGTGAAATCGCTGAATTAAAAGAACTGCTGAGCCAGGGCTTTGTTGATAAACAGCGTATGCTGGAACAGGCGCGCAAGCTGGATTTACTAAAGTCAGAGATGGCTGATCATCACTCGACGAACACCAAAACTAAGTTGCAAATCAATGAAACCCAATTGCAGATTCTGCAAATCGACAAGGATTTCAGTGCGGAAGTCACAAAGCAGTTGGCAGAGACACAGTCAAAAGCCTACGACCTGCAGGCAAAGCTCTCGGCGCTGGGAGACCGTCTGATCCGAGTGGTTATTCGAGCCCCGGACGACGGAATGGTGATTGGAATGACGGTGCATACCATTGGCGGCGTTGTGCGTGGGGCGACGCCGTTGTTGGATATCGTGCCGTCCGTTTCCGACTTAGTCATCGAGGCGCAGGTTTCGCCAAATGACATCGATCGGATTGCTATCGGTAAGTTGGCAGACATTCGTTTCAGTGCCTTCAACAGTGCCACGACTCCGGTTATAGAAGGGCGCGTGGCGAGTATTTCTGCGGATCGTCTCATCAATGAAAAAAACAACACGCCCTATTATCTGGCTAGAATCAATGTGACTCATGCTGGTGCGCATAAGTTGGGTAAGCGCAAGCTCTTATCAGGAATGCCAGCTGATGTTCTGATCAACACGGGTAAGCGAACCATGCTGGAGTATCTAATGCAGCCAGCGCGTAATGTTATCGCTCAATCAATGATCGAGGAGTGACCGTGCGTCTGTTTGCCTATCTTGTTCTGGGCTCATTGGCTTTGTCTGTTCAGGCCGCTGAACCCGTGATTGTACAGCCTTCCACGACCAGTGTGAGCAAGCGAGACTACTCAATCGATCTGATGCAGCTGTACCGCGAGTCGCGTCTCGAGGATCCTCGGGTGATTGCGGCATATTCAAAAGCGCAATCCGGTGTCGAGCAGGAAAAGCAAGCATTTGGCAGCTTACTCCCCTCAGTGACCGCGAATGCGAACTTTAATCGTATTAAACAGATCAATACTCAGCTCGACGAAGCGTATAATAGCCGCAGTTATACAGTAGGACTGAGCCAGCCATTGTATAACAAGGCTGCTTGGGAGAACTACCAGCAATATAGAAGCTTGTCAAAGCAAGCGAGTTTCGAGTCTCAAGAAGCACAGGCAGAGGCGACTGTTGATCTTGCACAACGTTATTTCGCTGCTTTGGCTGCCGATGATGAGCTAGTGTTAGTGCAAGCCGAGCGCCGTGCTACCCAGAAAAACCTCGATAGGGTCAGTGCGTTGTACAGCAAGCAGTTGGCAGTGATTACTGATTTACTTGATCTCAAATCGAGGGTCGATTTGCTCGCGGCGCAGGAGGTTGATGCTAACAATCAATCCCGCTTGAGCCGAGTTGCGCTGTCGGAAATCGTCGGGCGGCCGGTCAAAGAGAAGCTGAGTCGCGTACGCAATGATGTGGAGTTGAATGTGTCGACCGACAGCCTTGAAAACTGGGTAAATTTGGCTCTAACTGAAAATCCAGCCATCAAGGCTGGTGAAAGCGCTCAAGATGCCGCCGAGGCTGCTCTGCGCGCTGGGAAGGGCGGGCATTACCCGACTATCAACCTGAACCTGAGCGCGCAACAGACCAATGAAGGCTACAACAACTCCTTGGCTCCTCGCACCGATAGTTACGTGGCCGGATTAGGAGTCCAGATTCCTATTTACAGCGGAGGTTCGACTTCTGCGCGGATTCGACAACTGCATCAGGATCAGATTACAGCCGAACAGCAATCAATCGCTACCCGTCGCCAAGTCGTTAAGGAGACGACGAACGCATACTTGACCGCCTATTCAAGCGTGGAGAAAATCCGCGCTAATCGCAATGCGCTAGCTTCTACCGAACAATCACGAATCGCTGCAGAAAAGGCGTTTACGTACGGCTTAGTCAACGCCGTAGATGTACTGACTGCTGTTGAGAATGAGTTTGAGGCACGTCGTGACCTCCTCAAGACGCAATATGACTTCATTACCAATCTCTTTATACTTAACCGTTGGGCAGGTAGGGTGTCGGAGGAAAGTGTCGAAAGCGTTAATTTCTGGTTGAGCGGCGATGTAAATAAAACTGTACCGGCCAGCCCAACAAAATGATTGATGATCGGCTAAAATCGTTAACGATATAAGCATAGGGCATTCGATGCTACGGCGTTACCATAGGCGTTGATGGTAAAGTGCCAATAAAATAGTGGCCGACACGCAAGAGCGGGTCGGCCACTTTCAACCAGCGATCAACGATCCTTCGCCTCTTTGGCGTCCATTTCCACATTCCTTTCGCGTATTTTTTTCTTCTCATCCTCCGTCAACGGCACCTCCTTCGCCGTATCCCGTAACAGCAGTAATCCGCCCACGATGGAGCCGAGGGCCACAAGCAGTATCAACCAGGCATACCAGGGCATCGTATTCTCCCTAAGCGACTGTAAGCGTCGCTACTGTGCTTTCGAGCGGAGCTCGAATTCATTGGTTCCATTATAGGGTTGCGCCCCCTTGCGGCCAATCCGGGCGATTCGCGGCTCCCACGGCGCGCGCCACATCGTTTACAATGCGCGCCGTTTTCGACTTGCCAAGAGACCCTGCCATGTCCGCCTGCCAGACGCCCCTCATCGTTGCCCTAGATTTCCCCACTCGAGAGGCCGCGCTTAAGCTGGCCGACCAACTAGACCCTGCGCTTTGTCGGGTGAAGGTAGGCAAGGAGCTCTTTACCAGCAGCGCCTCGGGCATCGTCGAGACGCTTTGCGAGAAGGGTTTTGAGGTCTTCCTAGATCTCAAGTTCCACGATATCCCGAACACCACCGCAATGGCGGTGAAGGCTGCGGCCGAGATGGGTGTGTGGATGGTCAACGTGCATTGCTCCGGGGGCTTACGCATGATGGCAGCTTGCCGAGAGGAGCTGGCCAAGCGCAGCGGCGCGCAGCCGCTTCTGATCGGCGTAACTGTCTTGACCAGCATGGAGCGTGAAGATCTCGCTGGCATTGGTTTAGATATCGAGCCGCAAGAGCAGGTGTTGCGGTTAGCAGCTCTGGCTGAAAAGGCAGGCATGGACGGTCTAGTGTGCTCGGCACTAGAGGCGCCCGCGTTGAAAGCGGCACATCCATCCTTACAACTGGTGACGCCAGGCATTCGTCCTGCCGGAAGCGCGCAGGATGATCAACGTCGCATTCTGACGCCGCGCCAAGCGTTGAATGCGGGCTCAGATTATCTCGTGATTGGGCGCCCGATAAGTCAAGCGCTTGATCCACGTCAGGCTCTTGCAGCAGTAGTGGCTCAGATACAGAACTGAAAACAGGGGAGGGCGCTGCCGATTCGGCAGCCTCTTGCGTTTTACGAGTTCAAAATTCTGAAGCTAAGTCTGGGTATTGGTCCCTTCTGAGATAAAGATAACAGAAGGCCCAATACCGGCGAATTAATATAATCAGTATACTTTGGTTGCTTGGTCACCGGATGCATCAAGTTCAACCTCCTATATGAGGCTGTGAGCATCTGCATCGTTCTTGCGTGGTTATATTGTTGATTTTTAAAGACTCTGATAAGTCGTCTAATCGGTTTTAATGCTCAGTCCAACTGAGCTTATCTCTCAGTAGTGTGATCGGCGCGCTGCATACGCCTGTACAGAGTTCAAGAGCTTGGACACCCCGCATCTCTACCGTAGTCGTTTGTGGCAAGCCTATGCCACCCATTCTGTAAATCCTAAGCCCATAATCCCGGTTTATGATGGGCGGATATAGCCACTTGGCGGGTAAAAGCGAGATGAGTACCATTTTTGTCGGTAATGTGCTGTAATCGCGCGCGGTCAATGCTGACAATGAATTTGTTCCCATCTGTCTCAAAACGGGGTGCTCATGCGCACTGCTCATATCAAAAACCTCACAGGACTTCGAGGTTTTGCGGCTTTGTCCGTCCTTCTTTTACACATTCGATACGGCGCCCTTGCAGACGCCTATGAGCCATTTTCTTTTATTTTTAAAACTCGTGGCCTGGGCGTAGATATTTTTTTTATGCTGTCCGGTTTTATTTTAGCGTATGTTCATGGTAAAGATTTTAGCGGAAATATTAATTTCGCAGAGATCTGTAAATTTTGGATTGCGAGGCTGGCGCGGATATACCCAGTTCATGTTTTCATGTTGTTTATGACTGCATTTATTCTTCCAATGCACAAGCTATACGAATGGTCGCCAGTGGATAGCGCTCAGACTTTCTACGCAAATCTTTTACTCATCCACGCATGGGGCGTAACTGATAGCCTGACGTTTAATCAGCCGTCCTGGTCCATTAGCTGCGAGTGGGCGGCTTATCTAATGTTTCCGTTGATTTCATATGTGACTAGGAAGTGGGGGAGTGTCTCCTTTGCATTGCTCCTAATTGGTTTATCCCTTTACGCACCATACCTCCAACCAAATATGCTTTCAAATGGTGTGTGGACGATTAAGTGCATCGTATACTTTATAGCCGGATATTGCGCTTATCAAACCTGCCGCGATTTGCCTAACTCTGGTCTGTGGCGACTCGTAGGCATAGCTATGCCTTTGGTAATTCTATCAATGCTCTGGGCACCAAGCTTGCGCGGGATATTCGATATCACGTTTCCATTCATGGTCATAATTATGATCGCTAGTCTATTTCGCGCTGGCCCGATCTGGTTTTACTCGAATCCACTATCAATTTATCTTGGAAAAATAAGCTTCAGTCTCTACATGTGTCATGTCATGGTTATGTTTGTAGAGCGCCAAATGTTTGGGATTTTGGATCTGAAGTATGAGGTCCCAATAGTGCTCGTGTTCTCCATGTTCTTATATCATGTGGTCGAAGAACCTGCGAGAAAGGTCATCAGGAGGGTATCTGAGGGCAACCGTCACGAAATTTCCCATCGAGAGAGTGCGGGTGTGACGATACAGACAGCACCGCTATCGGCGGGGCATAAAGATAAAAGGCTCGTTCCATTAAAATAGGCGGGGAAGCTACAGTTGGTGAGTCGTTCTATGCGGCTGCTCCAGCCACGTGAGTAGCTTCTGTTACCCGAAGTAGGTGGAGTAATGAGAGGGTCAGACTCACACCCTGCAAGGGCTGCGCTTTCGCAGGGTCATTTATTTTCGGAGGCCATCATCATGAGCGATTTGGCACTGGTCGGTATCGATCTCGGAAAGCATACATTCCACCTTCACCGCCAAGATGAATCGGGTCGATAGCTGTTTGGCAAGAAGCTCTCTCGTCAGCAGATGATGAGGCTCTTTGGCAACCTTCCCGCCTGCGCCGTGGCGATGGATGCCTGTGCCGGCGTGCATTTCGTCGCGCGCCAACTGGTGATCATGAGGCTTCAAGCCAAGCTGATTTCCTCGCCGTTCATTCGACCTTTTGTCATAAGCAACAAGAGCGATTTTGTGGATGACGAGGCGATCTGCGAAGCCACCACATGTCCGCCGATGTGCTTTGTTACGCTCAAGACATAGGCTCAGCAAACGCTTTCAGTGCTGCACCGTATGCGCGAATCACAGGTGCGCGACCGCACCAAAACCGGCAATCTGATGCATGGCTTCCTGCTGTAGTTTGGGATCAGCCTTCCAAGAGGGCTAGCCATCATGAAACGCCTGTTCAGTCTCCTGGTCGAACATGAGTTACCCGTTCGGCTGACGGTGCTGCTGCAACGCCTGCACGACCACTTTGTCCACCTAGATGAGCAGATCAAGGAACTGGATAATAGAGTCGGCTGGCCAACTGGCCGACGATGATCTGGGCAGTCGTCTGCTGGGTGTGCAGTGGATCGGGCCGATCACCGCAAGCCTGCTGGCTGTGGAGATGGGCGATGGCCAGCAGCACCGATGCAGTCGTGAGTTTGCCGCATCTGTCGGCCTGGTGCCCAGGTAGTACAGCGCTGACGGCAAGGCCAACCTTCTTGGTATTAGAAGCGCGGGGGACATCAACCTCAGGCGACTACTGATTCAGTGCGCCATGGGCTACCTGCAACGGTGTGGAGCACCAGAAAGGGACTCTAGCCGATCGGGGGCGCTCACCGCTGATGCAATCGCACTCCAACGTGGTGCCCTGCGCCTTGGTCAACAAGCTAGCGAGGATCGCCTGGGCGATAGCGGCGCTCAATACCGAGTTTGGAGCGGAGTCAGACGGCATGGCTGCCTGACCCTGCCGTTGTTGCAGTACCACGATGTACCTTCCAGGTTTTGCGATAGCTGAACAGTGGATAACGTGAACGGCCTTGATCCATAAACCGGCTGCATGAAGCCGCAGGATTTTTAGGATCGTCAGGCGGGATTCTCATCGTGGCGTGGGGCATGTCCCAACTAGATGCCGGATACATTTAAGCAAGCCAACCACTTCACTCACTAATCAGTACCGCAAAAAAACGGGGGGTAACCACAGATTTATGGAGCGCTTACTGTTTTCAAGCCTTTCGCCAAGCGCCCCATACAGGGAGCCATAGTTATAGGTAGTGCAAGAACTGCCTCCTCAAGTTGCTCGGGAGCAAGCCTTAACGGTGAGGTGAGTGCGATGACCGACATTGCTTTTTGTGTTGGATGAGGCCTAGGCCATAAACTGGCCGGCTTATGATCTTAGCGGGCTAGTCAAGGCTACCGTTGATGATCGCTCTTCAAGCCTGTAGGTAAAATTTACCGTGTCAGGCCGAATTATGCCCCACCACGGATGCGATTAGGGTCGGCCTTAGCAATTGATGCAGATAATGAGGGGGCACTAGGGAGTGCCCATCAGCATTGTCACTTGCAAATAACGATCATGTTCCGGCTGGAATACCCGCCCGGATTGATGCCGAATAGATAATCACCGGGTTCCGCCTCGTTGCCGTCAGCCTGGGCGACAACCTTGTAACCCTGGCCGCCGCAGAAAATGGCTGCTTTTGCTTCGCACTTTTCCCATGAGGATGCGAGCCCAGAACAGTCGATGTGCAGTCCCTTCTTGCCCTGCTGCACAAGGGGCTTAGCAGTTGCAGTGCATCCTACAGTGACCAGTATGGTTAGGATGAGCAAAGTTCGTTTCATTCCTGTCCTTCATGCATTTTCAGCTTGAGCTCTGAATGTAGTCGTGGGTGTTGCCTCTCTTGATATCTCTTACGTGCATGAGTCGTCAAGTAAATGGCTCGAATGTCATGAGCGTAGGGCAGTTCACGCAGTAGGCCGGTTCAGTCCACCGGCTGTCGATATGACTTGCGGTCCTTGCGTCGAAATCATGACTATTGTCCGCCGAGCGCGTGAGCGGGGCAGGTGGCATGGTGATGATGGACCTGTGACGCGACTGGCTCATGGTGCAGGCGATGCTCGTCCTCCCAGTCCACCGATTTTAGGTCAGGCTGCATCCCTTGGAACATGCGCGATGGTAGGTCTGATCCTAATCGAGTCCCGCAAAGATCTTTACGGGGTAAAAAATATATAACTTCAGATTCTCCCGATTGCTTGTGTCCATTCCCCAAAGATGCTCCTACAGCCCATTTATTCGTAGAATCTGTCTTGTCAGCGCACCTCGCTTCTCTTCCGCACCAACTATGTCGACAAAATTTGAACTGGATACAGCATTTTTTGATGCGGGGAAAGATGAGTGCCGCCGAGCGCAGGGGGGGCAGTTACGTAGGCAACTACCTGTTCGCAGGTTGCTCCAGCATTAGATAGCATATGTAGACCCTTAAGCATCTTGTTGAAGGCCCCTTGGTTTCGCCAATCGCGGAAGTGCTGATAGGCCGTGAACCAACGCCGAGGCGCTGAGGCATGCCTTGCCACGGTGCGCCGGAGGAAAGTACCCACAGCACGCCATGGGGCATCAGGCGGTCATCCGCTCTTGGGGGGCCGTGCCCCGATGAGCAGTGATAAGATCGGCGACTACTTCCCAGTCTGCGTAGGAGAGTTCGTATCGCTTGAGCATGGCAGACTCCTTCGCCTAAAAAAGCGAGAACTCTACGGGAAATCAGGCCTCCAGAGGCGCCAGCGACGTTACAAAGGTTTTCATACAGAGCCTAAGGATCGGGCATGACGCCGACCGAGTAAGCGCTTTGGCCACTCATTAATTGCGGTCCAGAGATGTTGGGCGGGATGATTTACGGTATCTTGGTTTCACAAAGATGTGATGTTGTTAAAAAAAGGGATGAGGTATGTCGTTTTCAAAATGGTTAGTAGGCCTATTGGTCCTGACCTGTACTGTGTTTGGCTTAATGGAGATTGATCCATTCTCAAAAACCTCCTCGCGTGAGTCGGTATATGCGGACTTGCCAGCCGGTAGCAGTTTGAAATACCTATATAGCGATCTCGAATTTTTCGGGCCATATGACGTCGCTGCCGCAGGCTGTGCTGCACTGCGAGAAGAGTTCATTCAAAAATTTACCCGTTATCAACAGTCATGCACGTCGATAAGTTATGAGGTTACAGGTTATATAACGCATGCGGTTTTGCTGAAAGGTGCTAAGCGCTATGATCAGATAAAACCTTCTCTATTGGTATACAACCATGGGCACGATGGCCTACCGTTAGAGCGCGAAAAATTTGCCTATGAGCTTGTTTCTCGGGTCTTAGAGGCAGGAGACGACGTTCTGTTAGTCAGTATGCCTTTCTTGGGCGTCGACAAACAGGCTGAGTTGATCAAAGTGAAGACTTGGGATGGTGAAGCGGATTACGAATTCAAAGAGCTTGCAGGCTCGTTCGCTGCTTGGCATGGGGTTTTTGAAATGTTCGACACCGGAGTTTCTCACTATATGAGGTTCTTTGTTGATAGTGCGGTGTTGAATGTTATGGCGCTTAAAGATAATTATAGTAGTATAAATTTTTTAGGTTTGTCGGGGGGCGCTACGACCGGTCTATATGCATGCAATCTTTTGAGAGATGTATTGGATAATTGCGTACTGGTTGCTGGGGTAATGCCCTTGCGGTACAGATTTATGAAGAGCAACTTCGGTGACTCTGAGCAGATAACTTCAAGTTTTTACAAAAAGCATAGCGTGTCAGGTATTGTCTCTGAAGTTGCCAGGTCGCGCACGTCTCTTCATCTTGTTTATAATGATAACGATCCGTGCTGTTTCAGTGGAAAGTCTGCGAATTTATTTAGGCGCGATCTTGATCAAGAGCGCTTAAGTGTTGACTTTGTAGTGAGGGCATCATCGAATCACGACTATGATCCATCTGAGGTACTTCGTATGATCGCTAGACAGGAGCAATTATAGTTATAACACGGCGTAGGCGCTGACTTTAGGTTCCCTGATCTGGCTCTGGCCATCAGGCTCGACGATGAATCACACCCGTGGTTTCGAGTGTGATTGCATCTTCAAGACGGCGAAGGCTGTCGTATATTTCGGAGGCACCTGTCTCGTTTAGCGAAAACCGCATCATGGTAATGCTGCCAGGGGTTCGAGCGATGAGAGCTACGTACCTGGTCGCTTAGGGCGTTGAAGGTTAGATTCGAGTGTGCCGAGTGTGATGAGTCGGTCGATTTGCTCTGGACGCCTTCACGACGTGTCGGCTTGTTCCTACATCTATGGGTTTGGTGTAATCTTCATGTTTAACTTCAGATTTTCCCGATTGCTTGTAGTCCTTTTCCCAAAGATACTTCTACAGCCTTTTTGCCCTTGCGATGTTGATCCTACCGTCCTAGTCTCGACGAGTCGTTGAGTTCAACGACCGGTTTTGACAGACCGACGCTGAGCAGCTAATCGCATGTGCACGCTTTTATGGCGGCTGTACGTGGGGCACCTCGTGTGCGCCGGGTTTGCTCGCTCACCGGTCTGTCAACCCGCGTATAGCTGCCACCTTCTGTTTGACAGCAGAGCGGAGGTAGCTCCATTCCGAGCGAGGAGGTACCCATGCTGAAGATTGTTCCCGACCCCCCATTGAACCCGAAAGACCATTCCCTCGAAGAAATCCTGCTTCAGACCTCGGAGTATCTGGTCTGCGCCCTCACCGTGGCGCAACAAACCGTGCTGCTACATCCCATGTCGAACGAGCAGGTGATGACCATGACCGTGATGCACGAAATCGACGCGGCGCGGAGCATGGTCGAACTGGCATTGAGCAAGGTGCAGCTCAAGCACTGAGCGGCCGACACGTTTATCGAGGACTAAGCAATGACCAAGGATCTGGATTCAAACCCTGCAAACGTCGCCACGACGCGTGGTATTGCGTCATTTTCCCCTTGGTGCCGGCAGCCATCAGCCTCTGTTCAGAGTGGTCAAGGGCGTGCCGGCCGACTTCGCTCGCGAACAGGCTTCGGTGATGTTGGGCTGTGTACGCAAGCTAACGCTGATAGGTGCGCTTGAAGAGGAATATGAGATGGTCTGGGCCGCGCATTATCTAAGCGGGTTAGCAAAAGCGATCGTCGACGACTGTGATCCGAGTCTTTAGCTGATACTCGGTGTTTTCAGGGGTGCGTCGCACCCCCATCGCCGCTTGAGTAAAGCTCCGTCCGTCATCAACCGGAGCATAAGCGTTGGCGGCAACATTCTGGTATGCAAAAATCCCGGCCCCCAATTAGCCTGGACAGTGAGCTTCACGCTTTGCTCAAAGACAATCAGTTGCTGTACTTGATGTACGGCGGTAAGCACGAATATTTGGTTGAGGCGAAATTCAGCATTTTGTCAGCGCTGAATCAACGGGTGGAGCCTGCTAGATTCTCCATCGCGGTGATGACGGATCGGCCGGAGCTTTTTCAGGGCTGGCCGGTTGAGATCTATCCGCTCGAAGGAGCCACCCTGGCTTCATGGATGGGGGAGGGGGATTACGTCCACAGGCGCAAGGCTTGTGCGATTCGCGAAGGGTTGAGATACGCCCGCAAGACCATCTTCGTCGATACGGATACGGTGTTCCTGAAGGATCCCGCCTTGCTTTTTGAGCGGGTGTCCGCAGGTTGCTACCTGATGGATCAGCTCGAGTTCAAGTGGGCGGAGGCTGCCAAGCGCCGCGAATACGCTGGCCTGATTGCGCAGTTGAAGAGCGAGGGTGCTTCGCCGTCATCGGATCTGCGCCTTTTCAATAGCGGCATCTGCGGCATGACGTTCGATGACGTTGGACTGATGGACGACGTGATCTCGCAAATCGATCAATGGGCTCACCACCATAAGCAGCTCCACACGATGGAGCAGATCGCTGTTTCGTTTGTGCTGGCTGGCAAGCATGTGTCTGAGGCGAAGGATTGCGTTGAGCACTACTTTTCGAAGAAGCCATATTTTCATGCGATGCATCAGCTGTTTTTCAGCCGGCACGGCATGGAGTTTCATGACGGGCTGCCGGCGCTCAGCGCTGAGGTTCCAGTGCGCTTGCCGAGCATCGGCTTGATCACCAAGCTAAGGATCAAATGGCGGCTGATGCGACTGAAGCGCGAGTTCAAAAAAGCCGGTCATTATTATCTTCTGGGCAAGCAGGCCAGCGCATGCCGATACGAGGGCATGTGCAGACAGGTTTGGCTGAACAAGGCCCATAACGACCTGAGCGAATGCGACGCCCGACAGCTTGCCTTGCTCGAGTCCTGAATCCAGGCTCACGGGCAAGGCCTGCACTGGCATGCTGGGCGCTTAGGCTGCAGGTGGGGTCGTCACGGTGGGGGTTTCGACGGGGGTAGGCGGGGTCTTGTACTCCCCCCTGAGTATCTGGAAGTACAAGACGACCGAGCCTGCGAAACATCCGACGATCATCAGATAGCTAAGCGTCTTGAAGAATGTTGCATGATTGCCATTCCTCAGCTTGCCCGCGTTGACGATCAGGTAATGTTGCCCAAACATGACACTCCACATGAACAGCGAGCCTAGTATCGGAATTGCCAGGCCACTGATGGCGGCGTCAAACCCTGAGAAGTAGGAATAGGCCGGCAGCGTACCCACAATGAAAGCCAGGGTTGTGATGCTCATTCCTCGGCCGAGCCGAGCGGGGGCGCACAAAATCTGCTCCCACGGTCTTCCGGGCGCTGGTGGCCGCGCTAGCGCGTAGCCTGCAGGAAGCAAGGCGATCACGAATAGCGTGGGGATGCTCTTGAGGGCGATACCCTCTCCAAGCACATTGACAAAGAAGTCATTGATATTCGCGTTGGTCGACTTCTCAATGAAGACACTGATGATGGCCGACCAGACAATGAAGACCGGCATGGTTAGCCAGTCTTCCTTGATAAGTTCACACGTCGACTTTGGCCTTGACTTGGTTTGAGGCCGACCCTCCTGAAATCCCAATGCTTCTTTTTCTTCGGTAAGTTCCATCTTGAACTCTCTTCCTTGTGTAGATGGTTTCTCTTGAGTAGTGCGTTGATTCACGCCTTGGCCTTGAATCAAAGGGTGTGTTTACGGCACCCCAAACCCCTTACTCTACCGGCAAGCTCTGCAGCACCCTACAAACCTCCACATTCGCCTCTACAAACGCTTCCCAGCTGTACTGCGCCGCATAGTGCATCTCGTACTGCCTATCCACCCTGCAGATATCCGGCCGGGCCTCATAAATCAGGCAGCGCTTGTCGGCGTCGCTGTAATGCCGACAAGCCCCATCGCCTCGGTCAAGCGCACGCGTCTCGTCTGCCAGGTGCACATTGCGGCAGCATTGCCCACACTGCGTGCAGGGAAACGCTTTGGACGTCATACCAGCGAGGCCAGCCAACTGCGGGTGCTGGCGGCGTTGCCCACCTCGAACGGTAATTCGATGCCACGAGCCTTCACTTGCTCTTTCAGAACCACGCTTCGCTCAAACTCATCGTTGCAGCCTTGCAGCTCAAGGGTGAAGGCCTGCAGTTCGTCAACGTCGAGGTTGAACTCCAGCTGGCTCAGTTCGGCCAGATAGCGATCGAGCTCGGCATTGATCGCCTGAAACTGCTTCACCGTGCCTGCATGCGGCGGCAGGGATTCGATGAACGCCCACAGCTGACGCGCCACGCCGCTGTGCAACAGGAAGTAGTTCAG
The DNA here is from genome assembly GCF_056312565.1 of Pseudomonas sp. JE3303. NCBI lineage: Bacteria > Pseudomonadati > Pseudomonadota > Gammaproteobacteria > Pseudomonadales > Pseudomonadaceae > Pseudomonas > Pseudomonas sp. JE3303. The sequence continues at coordinate 22,444 of NZ_JBWGIF010000018.1, read as the reverse complement.
CCCGAGAGTAACCACGCCGGTCACCAGGGCACTGGCGAAGGCGGCCAATTCAGCGCCAAACGGAAAACTGCACACAGGAAGCAACTGGGCGTAGGCGATAGTGCCTACCACGGTGGCGGCACCCACGGACAACAAGGAAGTGACCGCTTGGCACAACTCTACGAAGCTGAGCTGGTCCGGGTTGAAGACCATCAATTTGATAGCCTTGACCAATTGCCCCCAGATTTCGCGAATGATCTTGATCGCCATTAGCTGAGTCGTAGCGAGGATGTTGAAAACGGTGGTGGTGAGGCTGCCCAGTACGCCTGCGAACACTCCATCTTTGAAGGCCATCAAGAATGCGCTGAAGCGTGCTTGAACCCGTTCCCAGATGCCTTTGAGCGACGCGCTGATGCTGTCTACGAATGCCTCGAAACTGAATTTGTGCTTGAGCTTGGCCAGGAGGGCAGGGAGCTGCGCGCGCAGTTCAAACCATACTTCAGCCATGACCATGCCGAGCATCTGTCGAGTGCCCATGGCGAGGCCGGCCGTGCCGGCGGCGCTGGCGGTCTGGTGGAGGAATTTGCTGCTGGTGTAGTACGTGTGATTGATCTGCTGTTCATAGGGGGCACGTGCTTCGGCATCGCGCTTGCTCATGGCCTCGGGATCAATCGCCTTGAGTTCATTGATCTTGCTTTCGGTCTTGCGAATCTTGTCTTCAAGCTCGCGGGCCTTGTGTTGCTGCTGGGGGGTTTCACGCGGCAGGAGGGTCAGTCGCTCACGGTCTTTGGCCAGCGTAGTTTGATGTGTGGAAATCAAACCGGGCAGCTTTTGCAGGTACTCAACGATAGGTGTCTGCTTTTTCGATTTGTTGACCGTTTCATGTGTGGTTTGCAAGTTGCTGCTTTGATTGGCCAAGTCCACGCCGCTCAGTCCGGCCAGCACTCGCCCTGCGTCGTCATGGATCTCTTTGGCGCTGATCACGTGGTCAAGGTTGCGTTGCTCGTGCGCGCCCATCACGGTATTGCGGTATGGATCGTGAAGAGTACCTGCGGCTTGCTGGGCCTTGTCGCGTTGGCCGGTGGCGATGTAGTTGGCGTGCTGGTGGTAGGGGGTACTGTTGTACTCGCCCCGCTGTTCGTATTGCTGTCGTTCGGCGGCGGTTGCCCAGACGCCGTTACGCGCATTGTTGATCGTATCTACATTGCCGCCGGTCTGGTCCTTGAACAGCAGAAAGTCCAGGCCGAAGCTGGTGACCAGGCTGTTGACGACGGTTTTCTCGAGCTCTTCGGCCCACGGGTAGTCTTGCGCTGCGGCATGCATAGTGGCGTCCATGGCTAGTTGGGTGCGTAGAAGGGAGAAGCGGGGCCATCAGGCCCCGCAGCAGGTTCAGGCTGGTTCTACGCGAGCCGCGTTGGCCTTGGTGCTGACCAGCTGTTTATCCAGTTCGTCGGCGTTGAGGATCATCGAGCCATCGGCATCTGTGTCCATCACTGGCACTTCGTGCTCGTCCTTGACGACATTGCCATTGACCTTCTTGACCTTGAACAGAGGGGTGGTGATCAGGTCGACGAGGATTGCGGCCAGGGCGAAGCCATTGCTGATGACACGCATGATGGTGTCACTCGATTGAGCCAGTACGGCTTGAGGGTCCTGCTTGAGTACCCGAGCAGCATCGATCTGGCCAGCGACGGCCTTTAGGTGGGCAAAGTACTGGTCGAACTGGGCGTAGCCGTCCTTCAGGACATCGAGGATGTCGAATGCATAGTCTTCGGTCTTGCTCAGCTGTTGCTGGGCTTTTTCCAGCTTGGTTATGGCACTGTCGACCTCGCGGCTCGCCTTGCGCGCATTCTTCAGGGCTTCATCGCCATGGCTGTTGTAGGCCCAGCCGGCGATGGCCAGTACCGGAGCGGCGACGGCGGCGCCGAGGATTGCCGTTCCACCCGCCATGCCCAGGCCGCCAGTGGCCAGCGATCCGCCGCCGATGGCAGCCAGGGTGGCGTTGGTGGCGGCGACGCCGGCCAGTGAGGAAATGGCGGTGCCGGTTGAAGCCGCGCCTAATGCCATCACGCCGCCGTACACGGCGAACCCAGCCGCAGCACCTGCAGCGCCTGCACCCGCGGCGGCGCCCAGCACGCCGATGGCGGTGTAGCTGTAGTTCTCAACACGCTGCAACTTGTGCTTGGGAATGTTGATTTCCAGTTTGTTCTGGCGGCCAGCGTTGAGCTTGCTCAGCAAGTCCTCGGCAAGCGTTTTGAACTCGTTGAACTGCTGGCCGATTTCCAGTTCTTTCTGGCCCAGCGTTTCCAGTGCCTCGGTCGCTGCTTTTTCCTGCACGTCGAATTTTTCTTTCTTCCCGGCGTAGCGTTTTTTAGCGTTGTCTACGATTTCGTCAGCTTCAGAATGTTTCTGGTAGCCGTCATAGCCTTTCTTGGCTCCGTAGGCTGCGCTGACCAGCGCTGCTGCGCCGAGAATGAGAGGTAGTGGCATGGCTGCGTCCTTTTGACAGTCGATGTGTTCAAGCAGGTTGTTGTTGTAAGGGGAGGCGGTTGTCCTGATACAGCGCGTGCATTGCACTCAGCCGCTCACGGATTTCCTGCACCCAGACTTGGGGTGCATGGAGGCGAATGTTTTCGTTGAGGGCGAAGATCCACCAGAGTGTTTCGCGATCCAGCGGTACCGTTGCGTGCAGGCGGTGCCAGCCGTTGTCGCTGGCTTCGCTCAGGGTTTGCTGATGGCTCAGGGGGGTTTCACTGAGCACGGCCGCAATTTGCGGGCGCACGTCGGCGATCAGCTCTACTTCTTCAAGTGATTCACGTTGGCTGAACACACCGCTGGCGATGTAGGCGTCTACGTCGAAGCTTTCGTGCGCGTGGCCTGATTGGTCGAGCACGGTCACATCGGTGATCCGGTGCAAGGCGAACTGCCGTAGGTCGCTGTAACCGTCCACGGAGGCAAGCAGGTAACTTACCGCGTGACGCGATACGAGGCCGGCTGGATGCAGGCGGAACTGTTTAAGTGCGCCTTTGCTGCGGCTTCGATAAGACACCTCAAGTTGCTTGCGCTCCAGCAGCCCTGCGGAGACCTGTGCCCAGGTGCGTGGGCAAACCTGGGCGGGCAGCAGCGCTTTACCGTAGGGAAGGGTTCGCACCCGCTTTGCCCAGTCGGCCAGGCTGTTGTCACCAACGCTACTCAGGAAATTGCGCGCCCGGCGAAATTGCGGGCTTAGCTGATCCAGTACGCTCTGCGGAAGGATGGCGCTGAGGTGGCTCTCGGACAGGAAGAGTGCCAGCGCAGTTGGAGCGTCCATTTCTTCCAGCTTGAGCGGCGCTTCGCGGGTGAAGCTCCAGCGAAAGGGTACCTCGCTGTCGTCGCACTGCAGCGAGAACGGGATGGACAAGCGGTTCAGGTCGCGCTGGATGGACCGCAGGGTGACCGAGAAGCCACGATCGCGCAGCTTCTCCAGTAAAGTCGGAGTGGCAATGCGGTGAGGCTCGGTGGGCAGCAACCGTAGCAGGGCGAACAGCCGCAGCAGCGTATCCTTCGATTGGGACATGACATTTCCTTGTCAAACCAGGTGGCGAACCAGTGATGGCCTTGTGCCGGGGCTCTCTGGGCTTATGGCTCTCTGCCAGTATCTTGCGGGTGACAATTCATCTTTTCGGCCGGGTTGCGGGGAACTTTAGGCTGGCTTCAGGGTGTTTTTTTTGTTGCTCAGATTTCCTGGTCCAGCTCGGTGATGAAGGCTTCCAGTCGGGCTTTGAAGACTTCTTTTTGCGTGGCCGGGCGGTGGTGCAGGGTCGCGCCGCCACAGCTCAGGCATTTGGTGGAGGTCATGGGCGGGTGATCTGGGAGTTGTGCTTTCTTCCAGCCGCAGGTCGCGCAGACCAAGGTATGGATTGGGGCGGGAGTGGGCATCACGTCACCTGGAGTGGAGGAGGTGATGTCAGTGTGCGATCGGGAGGCGACAGATCACGTCGTGGGATAGGGTATTGAAGCGTGTGATTGGAATTAAGAACACGGTGAGACCTTTTTGAATATTTGCCTCTCTTCGTCCTATGATACGAGTCCCCTACGCTAAGCACTGCATTAACAAGGACGCTCATGACTGCTGCAGACCTTCCCGTCGATCACGACCTGCCCCTACGACAGGCCGAGGAGATCAAACCCTTCGATATCATCATCACGTTAGTTGATTGCACGTCGCAGAGAGCGGACCTGGTGATCGGGAGCAATTCCATGCTGGACCGGGAAGAGACCCTCGGCATTGGAAAATCTGTTTTGATTGAGACTGGGATCAATGGCAGCCTTCTGGTGCGGCTGACACGTGGTGGCTACTCGAGCGTCAGCGTTCGAGTTGAGAAAGTAAAGCCGGGCTCCCGCCTATTTGGCGCATTCGAACCCCTAGAAAATCAGACACCGTTTACATCTGCGGACAGCGAGGCTATTAAGCTGGGATTGGATTTGGTGCTTGCTGAGGTCCGTGATAGTGCGCTTGTCAACACAGCGCAATTTGCAGCTTTAAAGGAGCAGTTTGACGAGGCCACTGAGGCAACTAAACGCCTAAGCCGCAAAGATTGGGTGCTTTATTTTATGGGGGTGCTGGCATCAATCACAATTTCCGCAGGTTTTTCGTCAGAGGCAGTCACGGCTTTGATGCGCGCAGTAGATGTTTCACTTGGAAAAGGTGCTGTGGTTGCCATTCGCTTACTAAGCAAATTTTGAATTCTTCGAATAGCAATTCATTTCTGTAACCGGCGGCGGACAAGTGGCTTAACCATAGGCTTTGGCGGGTGATTGGACTGTCGTTGAAATATTCGGTGGAGGGCTTGCTGGCACATTCCACTGGTTCATCCTTCGCGTTGCCGCGCGAACGAGTCAGCTGGCTAAGCTGGCAAGGCGAGGGCTGTGCCCTGTAGCACCTGTCGGCGGCTGATCAAGCGAGAACGGCCGTTCACTCAAAGCCTGGCTTGGTCAGTTTAGGGTTCACCGCCGTTATTATCCCCAGGCAGCGCGCTCGCACCCTCCGGCTTGTCCGGTGGGGTTACTGGTGCTTTCCCCGTCCCACGCAGATCGATGGCACCATCGATGCTGCCGGGGCGTGAGTTCCCAGGTTCAGGCGGCTGGGCTTCTTCCAGCGGCGCAAGCTTGTCGCCGGTGCGGCTGTCGATTTCAACCGCCGGGGCTCGGTCGATGTCCGTGTTTTCGGGCCCTTGGCTGTCGGCGATAGCGGGGCAGGTGGCGCAGAGCAGTAGAGCCAGCACGGCACCGGGCAGAGTCTTGATGTTCATCTTGAGAATCCTCGAGCGTTCGTCGCACGATAAGGGCTGGACCCCGCTCACTTGGTCAAGCCGTCAGGCCTATGAAAGCCACCCACGAAACCGCTGCTTGCTCATCGCATCACACGCCAAAGGGAAATGTATCCGCTTCATGACTGGGCGTCCCCGAGACCGGCAACGGGGTGACGGCGCGGGTTTCTTCGATCCATACCAGCGCATCGAATTGCTCGCTGAGCACGGCCTCGAAATAATGGCTTTGCCGTTCTGTGGCAGGCCGGTAGATCACGCCGATCGCACGTTCCAGTAGCGGGGTTGCCAAGGCCTCGCGCAGATCGTCACGCGCTTCGGCGCGCCAGTCGGTGAGCGAGGCGGGCACCCCAGCCAGGAAAAACTGCTGCTCCCAGCTGTGTGCCAGTGACGGGCGCACCTGCATGACTTCGCCTTCGCCGTCCCAGTTGCTGGCGGCCATGACTTGGCCGCGGTCGGTGCTCATGCCGATCAACACGGCGTCTCGGCCATAGGCCGCACGGCACAGCCGCCCCAGGTTGACCTCGCCGCGCCGGCCCATGGCCGTGGCGGCGGCATCGCCGATGTGCGAATTGTGCGCCCAGACCACGGCTTTTGCATCGTTCGCACGATGCGCGATCAGGGCCTGCAGGGTCTCGAACATGTGGGTGTCGCGCAGGTTCCAGGACTGGACCGAGCCTTTGTACATGGCGCGGTAGTACTGCTCGGCGGCGCGGATCACCTTGGCATTCTGCAGCGCATCGAAGAAGGCTTCCTCGTTGCTGGCGAACCGGGTCAGGCGCTCGGTCAGCAGGCGCTGCAGTTGCTCGACGACTTGTTCTTCACACGGTGCCACGCCGTCACGTTCGACAAAATGTCCGTACAGCGCCGGATCGTCCTGCCAGGGCGTCAGGCAACCGTAGCGCTTGCGTGCCTCGTGGGCGAGGTCTGGATCGGTCCGGTCCAGGTAGGCAAGCACTTCGCTGATCGAACTCCTCAGGCTGTAGATATCCAGCCCTCGAAACTCGACCTTGTCTTCATCGGCAAGGTTCTGGTTGTGGCGCTGCAGCCATCGGTTGAAATCGGCCACATCGGTGTTGCGCCACATCCAGGACGGAAAACGGGCAAAGGCTTGCTCGTTCGGGGCGCCCGCGCCCATGCCGCGAACGAAGCGGTCGATCTGTCCGGCATCTGGCCAGTCTGCTTCCACGGCGACGATGGTGAACCCGTGTTCTTCGATCAGGCGCTGGGTTATCGCGGCGCGGGTGCTGTAGAAATCACTGGTGCCATGGCTTGCCTCGCCGATCAGCACGACCTTGGCATCGCCATAGCGGTCGAACAGCGATGCGAATGACGGTGAGTCCAAGGGCGGAAGTGGCTCGGCGTACTGTCTGAGCAACGATTGGATTTTCATTTGATGCTCCCATCGTCTTGTCCATGACTGATGTTCAACCATAACGCTGTGATGGGGTGGGGCAATCGAAATAGTGAGGTAAGCGGTGCGGTCGGACTGGCGGTAGGGGGGGGCGCTGGGATGGCAGCTGGCGGTGCCTTGGGGTCGCAGAGGGCGCCTAACCTGGCGGGGCGGGTGATGTTCGTTTCGCAGGGTTGGTAAATGAGGGTGTGTGGGTGTGGGTGTAGGAGCGGCCTTGTGTCGCGAAGCGGCCCCAGGCCGCTCCTACACAAGAACGCATGCGTCGGAGAGGAGCGCGTGCCTCGGGGAGGAGGCATGGGTCGGGGAAGAAGAAGCGACATTCAGTCCACCTGACGTCCCGCTATATGTGGATGCGGCGGTCGACACTCATCGGGCAAGTGGCACGTGGAAATGGCTGACGATAGCGCAAGGCTTTCCCCTGAGTGCTAAACTCCATGGCTCTCTGCGCGGTTGCATGCTCCAAATCAGGACTTATTATGTTCGATATTAATAACCTTTCACTGTTCATTATTTCTGTTCTTCTGCTTTCCGTTACGCCAGGCCCTGACATGGCCTACGTTGTCGGGCAAAGTGTTGCAAACGGTCGGCGCGCGGGAGTTATTTCAGCTGCTGGTGTTGCATTGGGAAGTTGCGCTCACGCTTTAGCCAGTGTTGTAGGGCTTACCGCTCTGATTGCTGCGTCGCCTGTGATGTTTACCTTCGTTAAATATGTCGGTGCAATATATCTGATATATTTAGGTGGAACGTTATTGATAAAGACATTTGGTGCGGAGCGGGCAGTGGTGAGTGAAAGTGCTGGCATCAAAAAAGATGCAGGTCTCTCTGACCTTTTGTCCAAAGGATTCATAACTACCCTGATGAATCCAAAGGTTCTCCTGTTCTTCATCTCGTTTTTTCCGCAATTCGTAGTGCCGGGGGGCGACCACCACACTGCGTCTTTCATCGTGCTAGGTTTAACTTACGCTCTGGTAGCGTTTTTAACCGACGCGACATTCGCAATTCTGGCTGGGAGTGCTGCTGGTAGCATCTCTCGCAACAGACGGATGCAAAAAATGATGGATCGTGTGGTGGGGGGTGTGTTTATCGCTTTAGGCATCAGGCTTGCGCTGATTCGTTCCTGACGCTGCTGGATCGGTGCGGTCAAGGTAGGCAAGCACTTCGCTGTTCGAACTCCTCGGGCTGTAGATATCCAGCCCTCGAAACTCGACCTTGTCCTCATCGGCACGCGGCTGGTTGTGACGTTGCAGCCATTGGTTGAAATCGACCATATCCGTGTTGCGCCACATCCAGGACGGAAAACGGTCAAAGGCTTGCTCGTTCGTGGCGCCGGTGTCCGTACCGCGAACGAAGCGGTCGATCTGTCGGGCATCTGGCCAGTCTGCTTCCACGGCGACCCTCGCCAAGCATAGGGAGGGTGCCGAAGCTGTGGTGTAGAGGGATGAATTGCTCAGACACAGGATGCGGGGTAGCAATGGATATCAGGATGACAACGAAAAAACCCAGGAAGGCCAAGGAAGACCCAGGCCACGCCATAAGCACAACCCTTAAAGACATGGATTTCTGGGTGTTCAGTGCCTATATCCTCACGCCGCTGCTCCTAGGCACTCTGGGAGGGAGCCAGCTGCTCCCGCTGTGCATCCCCATCTTTCCACTGATCAGTATCATTTTTTTCATTGTTCGTCGCCGCTACCTGAAGTCCCTCACCGACGAACAGCTCAGGCACGTGACTCCCTGGAGCTACATCTACACCGGCCGTGCGGTTTCGATGATCATCCTGTTCATGACAGCCGGTTCCTGCGACATGGCCTTGGTCAACGCCTTGCGCTGAGCTGTCGGCGATAGCGGGGCAAGTGGTGCATAGCACGCATGAACTGGCGGGGCGGGTGATGTTCGAAGAGCGCATCGGGCATGCGGCTCATCGCCGCTCAAGGCAGCTCGAGAATATCCGCCGTCACCGTGCTTCGCTCCGACTTGCGATGCTCACTTACGGCGTCGTAAACCACCAGCAGCGAGCGCGCCTGCCCGCCGTCTGGCGCGAACAGCGTTATGCCTTCGGCATGATCCGTGTCCTCGCCGTAAGGCACGTCCAAGACACGCTGCAACTCGCTGGCCGGCACTAATACTTCATTGGCGGGTGCGCTACCACCCACCCAGCGGAAGACGGTCACGGGGCCGTCGAGATCCATGGTCGGCCCAGCAAGAACCAGTAGATCGCGCCCCTGCACACACAGGTCGCGAACACCCAGGCCGCCGAGCTGCAGGAAGTGTTTGCGGTACAGGCGTCCGTTCGGCCCGATGGCGTTGAGCTTCAATGTGGAAGGATTGTCGTCCTCCGTTACCTCTAGCTCCAATACAACTGCCCAGCCACGCAAGACTGGCCCGCGCAGGCCGAGAAAGATGCGGCCGCCCGCTACGGCGAGGCCTTCAATGTCGAAGCCGTTGTCCTTGCCCGGGATGGCGAGGAACGGCCCAATGTGCTCGTCTTCCTGCAACGCATCGGTTAGCTCGTTACCGAGGTGATTGCCCCGCAACCTGGCGGCATTCAGTTCTTTGCCGTTCTGGGTAGCCTGTTTTGCCAGCGCGCAGGCCCCGTCGCTGTCCAGCACTGGAATGCGGGCGAGCAGATAGCGGTTGCCATCGCGGCTGACCTTGGCCAACTGCTTACTGGCTTTTTCATAACCACCCTTGAGCTTCGGTTTCTTGCGCTTCAGGCTATGCGAGCCCACTACCCAGAGATAGCCGCCATCGCAGGCCAGGCCTTCAATGTCCACCTCTTCCAACTTGGCTTGAGCGTCGGAGAGCGGAACCGGCAGCGCAAGGTAGTCGCTGAGGAGGAATTGTTTGTGTTGGCCGTAGCGATAGGTGCCGAGGCCATCTTCCGGTAGGCGAGTGAGCCTCTCCAGGCTAAGCGTTTCATCGTTTGCCAACCAGAGACTGTTGCCGCACTGCAAGACGGCGGACAGCCCATCCCGAATCGCCTTTTCGTTGCCTAGTTCATTTAAATCGGGATCGAATTCCAGGAGTGCGACATGTTTGGTGCTCATGATGAAAGTCCTTGTTTAGTCAGCTCTGACATCTTTACCTTGACTGACTGTAGCTCCAGATAGTGCCGTGACAGAACCGTCCACGCATGGCCATCTCCCTGAGTCCCGGCTCACAGTGGCGGGGGAGTGGTGGGGCTGGCCCCCGAAGGGCAGGTCGGTAACTGGCTTGGTTCCACGCTGGCCCCTTGCAGTGCATATACATCGTGATTGGCAGTGACGGACTGGGGCGTCTCGATCAGTGGGGATGAGGTCAAACGCGTTTTGTTCTGTGGGCGAGCGGCGAACGCTGTGATAATAGAGGGCAATCACAAGGGCCATGCCATGCTGACCATCTCTAATAACGTGCATCTGCCCGATGCGGAAATCGAACTGACCTACATCCGCGCGCAAGGCGCAGGTGGGCAGAATGTCAACAAGGTGTCCAGCGCCGTGCACCTGCGCTTCGACATTCGCGCCTCGTCGCTGCCCGAGTTTTACAAGGAGCGGCTGCTGGCGCTGCGTGACAGTCGCATCACCGGCGACGGCGTGTTGATCATCAAGGCCCAGCAGTACCGCACCCAGGAGCAGAACCGCACTGACGCACTGGCGCGTCTTGCCGAGTTGATCATCACTGCCGGCAAGACCGAGAAGAAACGCCGTCCTACCAAGCCGACCCTCGGCTCGAAGACCCGCCGCCTCGAAGGAAAGGCCAAGCGCGGCACGGTCAAGGCCGGGCGGGGCAAGGTGGAGTTCTAGGCTCTGTACGAAGTCCCGAGAAACCCAATCGTCGCGCCTCCAACGCTGGGTTTTTGTAGAGCTCGGGTGCTGCGTGGCGAGATATGCCGGAGCGCTTTGGAGCTGGACCAAAAAAAAGCCGACCTGCAACTGCAGGTCGGCAATCGACTGCGTGGCTTACTCCACCATTAACTTATCCCGATTACGATCCAGCAAGGCACTCCCGATCCCCTTGATCTCCAACAGCTCATCCACCGAAGCAAACGGCCCATTGGCATCGCGGTAGGCGACGATGGCCTCGGCCTTTGCCTTGCCGATCCCGCTCAGGTGCATTTGCAGTGTCGGGGCGTCGGCCTGGTTGAGGTTGAGCTTGGCCGCTTGCGTGGACGTGTGACTGTCGACTGTCACCGTCTGAGCCATGGCTGCGGGTGATGGAGGAGTGGAAGGGGCGGCGCTCAGGGAAAACGAGAGGCTGGCGATCAGGGGGAGAACGAGGGAGGTCAAAAGGGTTTTGCGCATGCGGTTGTCACTCCTGTGAGGTTGGTCAGTCGAGGCAGTCTTCCGTAGATGCCGAGATAGAAACTAGCTGCTTGGGGAGTAATAGGGAAGGTGAAGCGGGACGGGAATCGTTACCAAATTGGACTGGGACGCTTGAGGCTCAACTCGCAGACGGGGGGGCGGAAAAGTAGCCTGGACCAGCGCTGCGTCGCAGCTTCCGGTCGAAGCGGACATCGCCACGCTGGCTTGATACTCTGCGCCGGACTTCACTCAAGGTCGCCATATGGACATACCGCCTCGCTTCATCATCCATGAATCCAGGTACTGGATTATCAACCACCGAGTGGACTGTGCGTTGCCGGGCTACTTGATGCTGAGCGCGAAGGAGATGACGAATACACTGGCAGCGCTACCCACCGAGGCGCTGGCTGAATTGGGTGTATTGCAGGCGCACATCCAGCAAGCCATTGAAGATCACTTACAACCCGAACGGCTGTATATCGGCCGGTTTGGGCATGATGCTGGTCACTCTGTTCATTTTCATTTCGTACCGGTTTATGGCTGGGTAGAAGCGCTGTTCTGGAAAGATGAGCGGTATAGGTTGCTGCAAACTTTCGGCTCGATCGGAGGTGCCATGGCTAAGACTGATGGCGCAGAACTGATGCTATTTGTGTGGCGGGAGTTTTGCGAACGTCCTGACCCTCCGGAAATCGAAGGGCCGTCTGTTGAGCAAGTCATTGCGGCGTTGCGGGCATGTAGCTCTATGGCAGGTGGCCCTGTCTAGGTAGCGGCACTCATGAACAGACGGTTGATTTCCAAAGCAGCGAGCAAGTAAGTGAGCGCCGAGCGCATCCCAGGCGTATTCCCAGCCTCACCTTGGGCTGCTTCACGGAATAATTTCTAGAATGACCTCGCCGTCCATTAGACGCTCGCGCCGATTGTCCGGGACATTGGAGAGTCCATGGACCGGATCGCTCAGTACCACTTCGCCAGTACTGGCGCGGACCATGAAATTGCTCTGGTTCAGGTCCAGATCGACACCTGGTTCGGCGGCATAATGGGGAAGTAGCCGGCGCATCGCTTCTACCACCTGCCGCGTGGAGGCCTCGACTGGCATGTTTTCAAGCAATGCCAGCACCGCCTCTTGATTTTCCACGTCGTCGATCAGTTCGCCATCCGCGCTTTCTGTCAGGTGTAGCAAGAGAGCCTCGACTGCCGCAAGCTGAGTGGGGTATCTGTCGAGGCTTTCCAACCGCTCAAAATGCGCCAACCAGAGGTAGTCAGGATCAAATCCGTCATTTTCATATAATGCGATGGGACCATAGTTATCCAGTAACCGCACCACGCCAGGGAGACCAAGTAGCTTCGCCCTTGCTGCAAAATCGTGCGTGGCGTTATCTCTGGAAAGTCTGTACACCGAAGCGGATGTGTCGCCCTCCAATACCACGCTCGCCGAGCCTGGTTCGATGATGCGTTTGCCGTCCAGAGGAGGTAAGCCGCGGACTGTCTCGAACACTGGCCCCACTAGAATCTTTTGATTTTCATAGGTGAGGCGAACTGGATCGCCGACTTCCTGTTTGAAACGGTCTATCACTCGATCTTTGAACATCCGTATCAGACTCCCTTTGCCATCCAGAAATGATCCACGGCGTGCAGCTTAGCCGGGAATACCGGGTTCGAGAGGGAGACCCGTACGCGAACCTTAACTCGCGCTACACGCGCCTCATGCGCAGTCGTCCTGTCTTGGTTCGATCAGAAATTCCTCCAGCCGCGCCTTGAATACTTCTTTCCGGGTGGCCGGGCGGCGCAGCAGATCCTGGCTTCCACACCTCCAGCACTGGTTGAATAGAGTGGTTGGGTTATCAGGCAACGGTGTGTCTTTCCAGCCGCATGCCACGCACACGATCGTATGCGTGGAGGGGAGAGGGGGCATTGCCTCACCTCGCTTACAGTCGATGATCTCAGAGTGTCGCTCCGCGGTGACGGCCTGCTCTGCGCGAGACAGAAGGGCTGACCGCGTCGCAAGTACGACGGCGCGAGAATCGCAGCTTGTTTCTCGAGCCGTCTCCATGCGCCTGGACGTATTGCGTCTAGGCCCCACGCTTTGGCTGGGCGCGCGCCTGCGCTAACATTTCGTCCAACATAGCGATCAGTTCATCAGGGCAAATTTCGGTCCATTCACCACACTCTGCCGCAGTGATCATCTCTGCAAACTCCGGGCTGTACTCGGGTATATCGGCTTCGATTTCCTCTTCAGAACGCGAGTGAAAGATCCAGGATCCGTCTATCTCTGCTCCCATGAGGCGCTGCTCATTTTGCAGGGCGAGCAGTGCTGACAGATATTCGCCGTCGGTGAGTGCTGGGTGAGAACGCATTGCCAAGGTGCGAAGCGTTTCACTGGCAATACCGCCTTGTGCGAAGTGCAGGATCAAGTCCTGCAGTGGGGTCAACGGAGTCATCGGGCACCTCTTCTCTCGAACTCTGCTGAAACGCGCATCAAGCAGTTGCAACCAGCCCCAGGTCATAACCGACCATGAACAGCGCTTGCTCGAGAGCGCGCAATGTCTGCGCAGGCGTCACGCCGGAGCGGAACGGACTTTCAGCGCTTAGCGGGTGAGAGGCGACTTGGCTCAGCACCCAACTGGCGTTCATGTTCCACCGCGCATGGTGGGCGCCCGAACGAAGACGTTTGAACCGAAGCGTTCCGGTGCTTGGGTTACGGTTCTTCGGTGCCAACGCGTTTTCACCTTCTTTCGCGACCGCCCAAGGGAAGTTCAGTCCTGCCGGAACCTTGGTCAGCCCTTTGGCGTTGCAATACTGAACCACAAGCATGCCCAGGCCAGCGGCCACGCGGCTGTCATAGATCACAAAATCCGGACAGACAAGCGAATAGATCTTGGTCATCCCAGAGTTGAAACGCAGCGTGTTGGAACGAAGGATCGGGGCATCGGGGTCCTTCGCCATCAGTGCGGTTTTCACCTCGTGCATCATTTTCCCCAATCCAACCTTGTTTGCCTCAAGCCACTCTTTGTTGTGCGCGGTGACTCCACCCCACGCCATCACATCGATTGCGCCTCGCAGCACCATGTCATCATCGCTGCCGGCCGCAAGGAGATCACGGCCCAAGGCGCCGAGCGCATTCGCGTTACTGGACGCGCTAGTTCCTGGATTAAAGGAAAGACGGCCGTTGCCAGGGTGGTTCCACGAATAGAGCTGGTACGCTTCATGGAGGGTATTGCAGGACCATTTGGCATTCGTGCGGCGATCAACATACTCATGCTTGAACAGGGTTTTGGAATCCAGTTCGGTAGCAAGCCAGCCGATGAACTCAGGGACGTGAGGAAGAGAGGCGTAAGCGTGTTTGGTTTTCATCGATGCTTCCTGTGGGCTGGCGCCAAGCGCGGAATTGCGTGCCAGCGATGAGAATGCTACAAGCTGGTGCGACATGTTTTTTTCCGTAGTTACTTCTCTGAGGAAATTTTTTTGAGTGGAGCCCGATATACAGCGCCTGATCGCGAGGCACGGCGCAAGGCTATGAGAGACGTTCTTCGCCGAGCGGGGCGCGACATGGCCACCGATGAAATCCATGCGGGCGTGGTAAAGCGGTTCGGTTCGTACTCCATCCGGACAACCCGTAATGACCTGCAAGCCCTGTTGAAGAGCAACGTGGTAACGGAACTCAAGGAGGGGGGCGAAGATGGTCGGGCGCGTTACTGGAAACTCAACCGTACCAGCGTTGACCTTGTTCTTTCGCCTGCAGAGTCCATGACGATGTTTGCAGTTTTCCAGCACGCAGAACGCTTCGGGTTCCGCGTTGAAAGAGGCGAGCTGGCTACGTTAAGGGACTATGTCACCGAGTCTGCGGTCGCCGGCGCTGAGCGCAACCTATTGGCAGAGGGACGTATCAGGACCGGGACTCGCTTTACGGTGCTCAACCCAGGTGACTACAACCCGGATCATCTCGAAACGATACAGAATGCCATGAGGCAAGATGCCAGCCTGGAGGTGCTTTACCGTCCCCGGGAAGTAGACGACGTTCAATGCACTTACTTTCTGAAGCCATTGGCGCTCTCTTACCAGGATTCGAACATCTACCTGTCTGCTTTTGTTGGCCGTGAAGAGTGGCCAGCAGGTAAAGAGCCTGAGCCGGGCACCGTCCGCGGCAAGTACAGCAGCAATGGTCCGGGTACACTCTGCGCGCTCATGCTGCACCGTATGGTCAGCGTTAGAAATACCGTAGTCACAGTGGCTGAGCCAGCTGGGTACGACCCTGCGTCACTTGAAACGCAGCGCGATCTTGTGACGATTCACAGTGCTGGGACTGTTGGTTTGAGACTGAGGTTGAGCCCCAATCTTCATAATCGGCTTACAGAGAATCCATTGTGTGATAACCAACGCATGACCCAAGACCCATATGGGTGGGTGTTGGAGTGTCAGCTGGAGGATACCCAAGGGCTTCGCCTGTTCTTGCTTAGCAATGCTGCGGATATTGAGGTGCTGGCGCCCTCTGAATTGCGTGTGCATGTGCGTCGGACTTTGGGTAAAGCGCTTGAACTCTATGATCGCGAGAGTTGAAGGCCGCCGGGATGAACCGAGCAATGATTAGGCCATCGCTGACACTGCGAGCGTCCGGCCCGGGCTAATTCTGCGTTGTTTGCAGGGTTTTGATGAATTTGGGGCCGCTACGCGGCCCTTTCGCGACACAAGGCCGCTCCTACACGGGGCCGTGAACGGCTTTTTAGCGAGTTATTTGCTTTCCTTGGCGATGGTTCCAAGCGCTGTAGCCTTTACCAGGTAGCGGCCTTCTACACCGTTCAGCAGCTTCAGGCTGTTGCGCACGGTAATCATGCCGTATCCGACTTCCTGCTTGAGATAAACCACTTCGCCGGCCTTGACTGTCACTGGCATCTCCGCCCAGTTTTCAGCTTTGGAGCTGATCACGTGGCTACCCGGGGTCATATGGAAATAGATGTGTTGGTTGACACGGTTGGAGCCCATCTCGGACTCGGCTGCGGTCTTTCGGAAGGTCTTGCACATCTGGGGGCTTCCTTGCTTGCTGAACCGGGCGATAGGTGAGTACGCCAGGAGGTGCGCATAGACGGATGCAGCGGATTACACGACCCGGACCCTCCTTGGCGGCGGGGATAATACCCACGTTATCAGGTATGCAGAAATGACTTGTGGGTGAGGTTGGCGCTGAAACACGTCCCGGCGGCCCGTGCATCAGTGGCAGACAGCGACGGCCTGTCAGGCGCTCTTCCTTCAGTAAAGAGGTGCCTCAAAAGGAAGCGTGAGTGCGCCAGAGTGTAACGTTCGGTATCACGATATTATGGTATTCCATATTCCATGTATTTTTGACTTAGCGAGGGTGCTCTAAATCAGTGGTTCCATGACTCTCCACAATGTGGCCTGCTTATTGCTGGAGCTCTGAGGATTCCTGCAAGAGTTCATTAGGATGCTCCCTCCCACTCAACGCACTGGCTACCCACTCACCTGGCCCTTGTTCCATACAAGTGGCTCGGTTCATGTCTTGCCGGCTGGTGCAATGTACGGATTTCTCCGCAGAGCGGTCGCATCCTCCCGCGTCACACTTCAGCAACTGCCCGCCTGTGTTGCCGCCAAACAGAACGGCTTCTGGCAGATAGTCAGGTAATTCCTTCCCATCTTGAGCCTTGACCTGCGCAGCGGTAATCACTGCCGTCCGCTGCTCGTCTTGACCCGCTAATTCCCTTGGCGAGCTGCGCTCGCCGGGAACACTGCACCCGGAAGAACCTGATGAACAACGAAACCGCATTATTGGTCATCGACCTGCAGAAGGAAGATGGATTCTCCCTTGAACGATTTGACCAGGTCGTCGAAAACGCCGCCTTGCTGATTGAAGCTGCCCGAGGACTCGGCATTCCCTTGTTCTACACGCGGCACGTCAACGATGCACAAGGCCGTGATTTGATGTTGGGTGAACCCCTGGATGATCGCGGCAGGCCTGCAACCTACCGCGAGGCTAGCGAGGCCATCGAGATCCTGGACGTGATCGCTCCACACTGTAGTGACGTGGTCATCGACAAGGGCCGCTACAGTGCGTTCCACGGGACCACTCTCTATCAGAAGCTCGTCAGGCGGGGCATCAAGCATCTGATAGTGATTGGCGTGCTGACTGACGTGTGCGTAATGACCAGTATGTTCGATGCCTACCAGCACGACTTCAAGCTCACCCTCGTTGCTGATGCCTGCACAGCGACCACAATGGCAGCCCATTATTCCTCCCTGTTCATTCTCTCCAACTGGATTTACGGGCTGGAAATTTTCTCCACGGAGCAGTTGCTACGACGGTGGCGCAATGAGCCAGCTACTTCGTTGCACACCGCTGCACCTGACCATCTCGCATTTCGACCTGAAGCGTTCCTGGAGGCCATTCAACGCCTCGAAGGCCGCCTTGTTGATGAACGTTGACCGGGGAGAATGACCATGAAAGTAGAAAACAGAAGCATCGATTTCATTCCAGAGGACGAGCGTTATGGCGAACCACGCTCACTGTTTTTCGTGTGGTTTGGCGCCAACGCCAACATAACAACGATCGCTGCAGGCGTACTGCCCATCAGCCTGGGCCTGAACCTGATGTGGAGCGTGCTCTCGATCATGATCGGTTCGATCATTGGGGCAATCTTCATGGCCTCTCACTCGGCACAGGGGCCGAGGTTGGGCATCCCTCAGATGATTCAAAGTCGTGCGCAATTCGGAGTGTACGGAGCGATTGTTCCACTGCTGTTTGTCATGCTCATTTACCTGGGCTTCTTCGTCAGCAATACGCTCCTGGCAGCCCAGGCCGTCGCTGGAGCGAGTCCATTGAGCCATGGAGCGAACATCGTCCTGATCGGGATGGTGTGTTTTCTGGTGGCCTTGTTCGGCTACCAGTTCATCCACCGCTTCCAGAAAGTGCTCTCTCTGGTTTCCATTGCAGTGTTCGGATTTGCCACCATGCTCGCCTTTGCCTTGCCTGTCGCACCAGGAGAGTGGACGCCCCAGGGATTCGATTTAGTGGCCTTCCTCGCGTCGGTGAGCATTTCTGTTACTTGGCAGCTCTCCTATGCGCCATACGTGGCCGACTACTCGCGGTATCTGCCAACCAGTACCTCTACCCGCCAGGTGTTCTGGTATAGCTACCTCGGGACGGTAATTGGCGGGAGCTGGATGATGATGCTCGGGGCCGTTCTGGCCAAAGGCGTGGCCGGTTTTACCGACAACGTAGGTTTGAGCCTGGTCGGAATACTTGGGGGCGGAACGCTCTTGACGTTTGCCTTCGTGCTTTACGGACAGATAGCCATCAACGTGTTCAATCTGTATGGGGCGTTCATGTCGACAGTGACTGTGGTAGAACCCTATTCAGCTCTCAAGGTTACGCCCCGTGTACGCGCCGGATTCATGCTGATTATCTGTGCCGCTGCCACGGGCCTGTGCACGCTGGCTCAGGACGACTTCCTTCAGTTTTTCCTGAATTTCATCTTCTTCATGAGTTACTTCCTGATCCCCTGGACTGCGATCAATCTCGTGGACTACTACGCGCTGAGGAAGGGGGAGTATCAGATTGCGGATATCTTCGAACCGACCGGGATTTATGGGAGGGTAAACTGGGTCGCAATCGGTGTTTTCCTGGCAACTATCGTTATCGAAATACCATTCATGAGTACCTCGATGTACGTGGGGCCCGTCGCTTCGAGTCTTCATGGTATTGACCTGGCATGGATCGTGGGGCTGCTTGTGCCAGCGGTCGCCTACTTCTGGTTGATGAGCCGGAACCGTCGCGTTATCCCGGATTCCGCGATTACCTGAGTAACTCCCTGCCGCACCGGTTCCTTGAACCGGTGCGGCTTATGTTTCGGATTGTGCGCCTCATGGCTTCGAGGGATTAGAAATCAATCGTCCCCGAGAACTTCACCAGCCGCGGATCACCCTGGGTCAGATAGCCGCCGTTGGCCGAGGCCCAGTAGTTCTTGTTGCTGATGTTTTCCACATTCATCCGCAGCGTGACGTCTTTCTCCGAAACCTTGAGCTTGTACCGGGCGCCTGCATCGAATCGATTCCACGTCGGCAGGCTCAGGTTGTTCGCCTGGTCGACAAACTGGCCGCCCGTGCGCAGCATCCTGGCATTCAGCGCCAGTGCGTCCACACCCGGCACATCCCAATCGACACTCGCATTGAGCTGGAACGTCGGCACGCCAATCGCGTGGTTGCCATCGGCGGTGCCGCCTGAGGTGTTCTTGAGCTCGGAGGTCATGCGGGTGCCGCCTGCCATCAGGCGCAGGCCTTCGATTGGCTCGCCGAAGACGCTCAGTTCGAGACCTTTGTTGATCTGCTCGCCCTCACGAACGTACTGGCGGTCCCAAATGCATTCATCAACGGGGTTGAGGAGTGGGTCGGGTTGGGCACCCTTCTGTAGGAGCGGCGTTGTGCCGGGACGCCGGACCATCAGCTCTGCAATGCTGGCAGGGGACACTGGAATGCATTCAGTTGGGTCTTGTAGCGTCCATGCGATCTTGGGGCCGCTTTGCGGCCCTTTCGCGACACGAGGCCGCTCCTACAGGGGTTGCGCGTCGGGCGGCGGGTCGAGCGGCTCGAGCGGGGCGTAGGGGGGGACGCGCGTCGGACGGGGCTTTGCCGGTGTTCGCGGGGGAACCCACAGTGAGGATGGAGCAGCTGTGGCGCCCCCTTTTTGTAGGAGCGGCCTTGTGTCGCGAAACGGGGGCAGAGCCCTCGCCGGGGCGCATTACCATAAGGCTCTGCAATCCTGGCAGGGTCACCGGAATGCATTCAGTTGGGTCTTGCAGGGTCTGTGCGATTTTGGGGCCGCTTTGCGGCCCTTTCGCGCGGTCCGGAGTCCCGGCACGACGCCGCTCCTACAGGGTCACGCGTCGGGCGGGGCGTGGGGGGCGCGCGTCGGGCGATGGGTAGGGGCGCGCGCCGGGCTGGAGGGGCTCAGTGATCAGTCGCGGGTAAGCCCGATCCTCCGGCCAACATACACGGCAGGCGGCAGATCCCGCTGTTCATCCACCAACCCCTCCAGGCACGCAACACTCCGCTCGCCAAACGGCGCGGCCTTGGGTCCTGCCAGGTCCACATGCAACAGCATCTGCTCGCTCGCCGCCAATGCTTCCCCGAAACCTTCCCTGTGCAAGCTGTGGTGCACATGCAGCCGTTTGCGATCAAAGCCCATGATCTGGGTCTGCACCCACACTTCGGTACCGAGCTTCACTTCGTGCAGGTAGTTGATGTGGGCCTCCAGGGTGAACAACGAATGCCCGCTCTGCCCACGCGCGTCGGCGTCGAGGCCGATGCGTTCCATCAGGGCGTCGGTGGCGTAGCTGAAGAGCAGCAGGTAATAGGCATCGCGCAGGTGTCCGTTGTAGTCGACCCAGTCGGGCAAGACCGGGGTGCGGTAGGTGATCAGTGCGGGCATCGTCTCGCTCCTCAGTCGCCGAAGGCGAGGCCGTGGCGGGCCTTGGTGGCGGCGATCGCGGCCTGCACGGCGAGCAGGCAGTCATCGCGGTAGCGCTCCAGCGCGGCGATGCTGTGGGTGCCGAGTTGCTCGGTGGTGCCTTCGACGACGTCGTCGATCAGTTTGTCGGTCAGCGGCGGGGCGGGCAGGTAGGTCCAGGGCAGTTGCAAGGCGGGGCCGAACTGGGCCATGAAGTGACGCATGCCAGCGTCGCCGCCTGCGAGGGTGTAGGTCAGGAAACTGCCCATGAACGACCAGCGCAACCCGGCACCAAAGCGGATGGCGTCGTCGATCTCGCCGGTCGTTGCCACGCCGTCGTTCACCAGGTGCAGGGCCTCGCGCCAGAGGGCTTCGAGCAGGCGGTCGGCGATGAAGCCGGGGACTTCCTTGCGCACATGCAGGGGGTGCATGCCCAGTCGGGTGTAGATGTGCTTGGCCGCTTCGATGGCCTCGGGGGCGGTGCGCTTGCCTCCGACGATCTCCACCAGCGGCAGCAGGTAGACGGGGTTGAAGGGGTGGCCGACCACGCAGCGTTCCGGGTGGCTTGCCGACTCGTAGAATTCGCTTGGCAACAGGCCGGAGGTGCTGGAGGCGATGATCGCCTCGGGCTTGGCGGCGGCGCTGATGCGGGCGTGCAGGTCGAGTTTCAGCTCCAGCCTTTCCGGTGCGCTTTCCTGGATGAAGTCGGCGTTGCTCACGCAGTCTTCGATGGTGTCGACGAAGCGCAGCCGTTGTTGTGATGCGCCCGGCGCCAGGCCCTGTTTTTCAAGGGCGGGCCAGGCGTTGGCGATGCGCTGGCGCAAGGCTTGCTCGGCGCCGGGGGCCGGGTCCCAGGCGACGACGTCGAGGCCGTGGGCGAGGGCGCGGGCTACCCAGCCGCTGCCGATTACGCCGCTGCCCAGGGCTGCGAAGGTGTTGATGTCGGTGATGAAAGGCATGTGCGTCTCCTGGGGGTATCAGCGGCGGGTGAGGTTCATCTTTGCGCGGCCTTCGGCCGGGGTCAGCACGCGGGCGCCGAGGCGGGACATGATCTCCACCGCGCGCTCGACCAGCTGGCCGTTGCTGGCCAGCACGCCGCGATCCAGGTAGAGGTTGTCTTCAAGGCCTACGCGCACGTTGCCGCCGAGCAGTACGGCCTGCGCGGCCATCGGCATCTGCATGCGGCCGATGCCGAAGCCGGCCCAGGTGGCCCCGGCAGGCAGGTTGTCGACCATGGCTTTCATGGTGGCGGTGTCGGCCGGTGCGCCCCACGGAATGCCCAGGCAGAGCTGGAACAATGGATCGTGGAGCAGGCCTTCCTTGATCATCTGCTTGGCGAACCACAGGTGCCCGGTGTCGAAGATTTCCAGTTCGGCCTTCACGCCCAGTTCGGTGATGCGCTTGGCGCCGGCCCGGAGCTGGCTCGGGGTCGACACGTAGATGCTGTTTCCATCGCCGAAGTTGAGGGTGCCGCAGTCGAGGGTGCAGATCTCGGGCAGCAGTTGCTCGACGTGGGCGAGGCGTTCCAGCGGGCCGATCAGGTCGGTGCCGGGACCGAATTCCATCGGCGTTTCGCCCGGGCCGATCTCGAGGTCGCCGCCCATGCCGGCGGTGAGGTTGACGATGATGTCCACGTCCGCTTCGCGGATGCGTCCCATGACCTCGCGGTAGAGGGCGACGTCACGGCTGAAACGGCCGGTATGCGGGTCGCGGACGTGGCAGTGGACCACGGTGGCGCCGGCCTTGGCGGCCTCGACGGCGGCGGCGGCGATCTGTTGGGGGGTGACGGGGACCAGGTGGCTCTTGCTGGCGGTGTCGCCAGCGCCGGTGAGGGCGCAGGTGATGATGATGTCGTGGTTCATGGTGTGTTCCTGAGATGGAATGCGGTGCCTTTGTAGGAGCGGCCTTGTGTCGGGACGCCGGACCGCGCGAAAGGGCCGCAAAGCGGCCCCTATCCCAGGCGACCCGGTTTTTTCAGGTAGATGGGGGTCGCCTGGTTTGGGGCCGCTTTGCGGCCCTT